>JALOTF010000024.1 GCA_025458025.1 Beijerinckiaceae bacterium
GGCATGCCCGAGGGCATCGCGGCGGTGGCCGCCGAGGAGCGGGTGGTCGACCTGCTGACACTCACGGCCGAGCCGGGCGTGGTGGGCGGCATTCCCGCTTCTGGCCTCAATTTCGGAGCCGCAACGAACACGCAAGCCATCATCGACCAGCCCTACCAGTTCGATTTCTACGATGGCGGTGGGCTCGATCAGGCCTTTCTCGGTCTCGCGCAGGCGGATCGGTACGGGAACCTCAACGTCTCGAAATTCGGGCCGAGGCTCGCAGGCGCGGGCGGGTTCATCAATATCAGCCAGACCGCCAAGGCGGTGTATTTCGTCGGCACCTTCACGGCGGGCGAGGCGGACATTGCCATTTCCGAAGCTGGTTTGCGCATTTTGAAGGAGGGCGGGACGGCGAAATTCGTCGAGGAGGTGGAGCACCGCACCTTCTCCGGGGGCTATGCCCTCAAGCGCGGCCAGCCGGTGCTCTACATCACCGAGCGCTGCGTGATGCAGCTGACGCCTGAGGGCATGGAGGTGATCGAGATCGCGCCGGGCATTGATCTCGACCGCGATATCCTCGCGCGGATGGCCTTCCGACCCATCGTGAAGAACCCGCGCCAGATGGATCTGCGGCTCTTCCGCGAGGATCTTCTCGGCCTCAGGGATGCGATGCTCGCCCTGCCGATTTCCCGGCGTTTCTCCTACGATCCGGTCGAGAACCTGTTTTTCATCAATTTCGAGCGGTTGAGTCTAAAATCGCTCGTGGAAATCGAGGAAATCCGCGCGAGTGTCACGAGAATGCTCGCGCCGGCGGGGCGGAAAGTGAAGGCGATCGCCAATTACGATCACTTCACCATTCCTGATGACCTGATGGACGAATACGCGGCGATGGTCGCAGGGCTCACACGGGATTTCTATTCCAACGTCACGCGCTACACGACCTCGGGCTTCCTCCGGCTGAAGCTGGCATCGGCCCTGGAAACGCGCGGGGCGGCTCCGCAGATCTACGAAACGGCCGATGAGGCGCGCGCCCGGCTACGTGCGGAGGGCTGATCACGCCGTCACGAAGCGCAGGACCGTGTCGATCACCTGCGCGCGGCGTTTTTCGAGAGCGTCTGTGCTGCCCATGTCATGCCCGAACAGGGCGCGGATCGTCGCGCGATTCGACATGTTGTAGAACGAGAGCGCGCTGATCGTGACGTGGATATCGATGGGCTCAAGGCCCGCACGGAACACACCATCGGCCATGCCGCGATCATAAACTGTCCGGATGGTCGCGAGTGCCGTGAGATTCAGCGCCTGAATCCGCTCGGATTGCTCGATATGGCGCGCGTAATGGATATTCTCGTCCATCACGAGGCGCACGAATTCGGGGTGCTTCGCGTGGTAGTCGAAGGTTTCGCCGGCGAGGCGCGCCAGAGCCTCGCGCGGCGGCATCGCCAGCAGGTCGAGATGCTGCTCGTGGCCGCGAATACCAGAATAGGCCTCTTCGAGAACCGCGACATAGAGGCTGCGCTTGTCGCCGAAATAATAATAGATCATCCGCTTGGAGGTCGCGGTGCGGGCCGCGATATCGTCCACGCGGGCACCGGCGAAGCCCAGTTCCACGAAAGCCTCGCGTGCGGCCGCGAGGATATTGCGCTTCACGCCTTCCGGGTCCTGCGTCCAGGAATTCGAGCGCGCCGGTGCGCGTTTTCCCTCACGGTTGGCCATGCATCACCCCCGGGCTTGCGGGCCGGTAGCCCTTGGGCAGGCCGGCGCCGGCCAGCATGCCGTAGAGTTCCGCACCCGGCAGGGTTTCGGACAGGATCGCGCGGGATCGCACGAGGCTCGCGGCATCCACGCCCGTTTTCACACCCATCGCCTCGAACATGAAGACGAGATCCTCCGTCACCACATTGCCCGAGGCGCCGGGCGCATGCGGGCAGCCGCCGAGCCCGGCATGGGAGGAATCGAAGATGCGCACTCCGGCTTCATAGGCCGCGAGCACATTCGCAAGGCCGAGGCCGCGCGTGTTGTGCATGTGGGCCGCGCCGATCTTCTCGCCGATTTCGCCGATGACGCGCGTGAAAAGCCGCTTCACCTGCACGGGGTTGCCCATGCCGGTGGTATCCGAGAGGCCGGAATCATCCACACCCGCCTCCACAAGGGACACGCAGAGGCGAGTCACTTCATCTTCGGAAACTGGCCCGGCAATGGTGCAGCCGAAGGCCACCGAGATATTCGCCTCCACCGGTACATGCGGCGCGTGCGCATTGCGATAATCCACGATGCGGCGCACCTCCTCCACCATCTCGGCGCGCGTTCTCCGCACATTGGCGAGGCTATGCTCCTCGCTGCCCGAGACGGGAATCGTGAGCTTGTGCGCGCCGGCGGCAAGGGCGGCTTCCGCGCCGCGCAGGTTCGGCACGAGCGCCAGAACCGTGAGGCCCGGCAGGGTGCTGGCGAAGGCCACGATCTCGGCGGCATCGGCCATTTGCGGCATCAGCTTCGCCGGCACGAAGGAGCAGACCTCGATCTCGCGCAAGCCGGCGGCGTGCAGGGCGGCGATCCAGCGCTTCTTCGCCTCGGTCGGCATGATCTGTGACAAGATCTGAAGCCCGTCGCGCGGGCCGCATTCGCTGATCAGGATATCGGGACTGCTTGCCCCATCTGGAAGCACCATTGCGTGATTTTTCCAACCATCTGAAATCCGCGCCGCATGAGCAGGGAAATAGGCGATAAGGTCAAGTCCTGCTTGACGAATGGACCGCTTGGTTCATTCTGCGGTGTTTCCGGAGTTTCCCTCGTGACTGACCTGCTTGACGGCTATTCCCGCCTTATCCTGCATCTGGGCTATCCCACCGAGAGTTTTCGCGCGCCGCTGATCTACAATCCCTATTTCGCGTCCATTCGCCTGAAAATGGCGGTGATCCCCATGGGCTTGAAGGCGGAGGATTTCGATACCGTTTTCCCCGGCCTGTTCCGGCTCACCAATGTGCATGGCGCGCTGATCACCATGCCGCACAAGATCCGCGTGCGGGATTTTCTGGCGGAAGTCTCGCCTGCGGTGGAGATCGCAGGATCCTGCAACGCGGTCTTTCGCCGGGAGGACGGATCGCTCATTGGCGACATGTTCGATGGCCAGGGCTTCGTTCTCGCCATGAAGGAGAAGGGTGAGGTGATCGCCGGGCGGCGCGTGCTCATCCTCGGGGCGGGCGGCGTGGGCTCGGCGATTGCCGCAGCTTTCGCGGCGCATGGCGTGGCGATGATGCGCCTGCATGATTCGAACCCCGCCATGGCCGGCGCGCTTGGCGAGCGCATCACCCGGCACTATCCGGGCGTGACGATCGAAACCGGCGCGGATGCTGTGGGCTGCGACATCATCGTGAACGCGACCCCGCTCGGCATGTCGCCGGGCGATCCCATGCCGATTGTGGTCGAAAGCCTACCGGTCGGCGCTTTCGTGGGTGATGTGGTGATGAAGGGCGGCAAGACCGCCTTCCTCAAGGCCGCCGAGGCACGCGGGCACAAGATCCAACTCGGAATCGACATGCTCTACGCGCAGATCCCAGCCTATCTCGCCTTTTTCGGCCTGCCGGTGACGGATTCGGAAACCTTGCGGCGCATTTCCGGCGCGACCTGATCCTCAGAGCGCGAGATCGTCGACGACAATCTCTTCCTCCGCCGCGCGCAGGCGGGATTGCGCCGCGAGGCGGATTCCCGCATTGGTCGCGCCATAGCCGGCATAGCCGTTGCGTTCGACAATCTCGAAGAAGAAGCCGCCTTCCAGCGTGGTCGTGTAGGCCTGCAGGAAGGTGCCGCGCTCGTCGCGATCATAGAGGATGCCCAGCGCCTTCAGGGCGTCGATATCCTCCAACGAGAGATCGGTGCGGGCCTCGAGGTCGTCGTAGTAGTTCTCGGGGATCGGCAGCATGGAAACGCCACGCTCGCGTAGGGTCGCCACCGTGCGGCGGATATCCCGCGTGTTCAGCGCGATATGCTGTACGCCCGAGCCGAAAAAATCGGTCACGAAACGTGCGGAGAGCGTGCGATGGCTCTGCGAGCCGTTGAGCACAAGGCGCAACCCTTCACCCGTCGCGCCGATGCCGCTCTCGATCACCTGGCTCTGCACCACGCCCGCAGGGTCCACCACCGCCTGGCTCGGCGTTTTCCGCGCATCGAGCAGCGAGGTGTAGAAGAGCAGCCAGGTCAGCATCTCTTCGTATTGCATGGTCTGGGAGACGTGATCGACCGAGACCAGCCCCGCATCGCCCGGATTGTCAGCCGCCACGGGCTCGAAATCGACCTCGGCCCAGCGCCCGAGGCCCGAGGCATCGTCCATCACGTAGAGCAGGCTGCCGCCGAGCCCGCGCACGGCGGGGATATCGAGTTCACCCGGCCCGACCGCACCGGTATGCGGCGCATCGAGCAGGGCGCGGGCGCGGGCGATCAGGGCCGGCGCATCCGGCACCTTCACCGCCAGCGCGCAGACAGAGGTGCCATGCGTGATCTGGTAGGAATGCGCGAACCCTTCCTTGTCGGAATTCACGACGAGGCGGATATCACCCTGCCGGAAGAGCGCGACATCCTTCGAGCGGTGCTGCCCGGTTTTCGCAAAGCCCAGCGCGCCGAGCAGACCTTCGAATTCCGGCCGTGCAGCTTCATCCACCGCGAATTCGATGAATTCCACGCCCCGCACCGGGGCTGGCGGCGGCATGGGCGCGGCACCAGGCACGCTTTTGCCGGTGCGCGTCTCGGCTTGGTTCATCAGCCAGAGCAGCGAGCGATGTCCGTCGCGCGCCACGAGCCGAGCCGATCCCGCGCGGAAGCGATCGTTGAAGATCTCGAGGCTCAGCGGCCCCTGATAGCCGGTGGACAGCAGGCAATCGAGAAAACCCGGCAGGTCGAAATCGCCCTGTCCCGGCAAGCAGCGCCAATGGCGGCTCCAGGAGAGCGTATCCATCTGGAGTTTCGGTGCATCCGCGACCTGCACCAGCGCGATGCGATCACCCGGAATATTGCGGATGCTCTCGATCTCGAAGCCGCGCGAGAAGATGTGGAAACTATCGAGAATGAGCCCGACATTGGGTTGGCCCGCGCGCCGCACGATCTCCCAGGCATCGCGATAATCCGAAACGTGCTTGCCCCAGGCGAGCGCTTCATAGCCCACCCGCAGGCCGCGCTTGGCGGCGCGCTGGCCCAGTTCGGCGAAATCCTCCGCGAGGCGGGGAATGCCGCCTTCTGCTTCGGGCGAGAGGCTGGAGCAGACGAAGAGCAGATCCGTGCCCAGTTCCTGCAACAGGTCGAATTTCCGCTCCGCGCGATCAAAGGTGCGGGCGCGGCGCGCGGCAGGCATGCCCTCGAAATCGCGGAAAGGCTGGCAGGTGACGATTCGGAGCCCGAGATCCTCGCAGATCCGCCGCACCTCGGCAGGCGAGCCGGGATGGGCGATGAGATCGTTCTCGAAAATCTCGACCGCGCTGAAACCCGCTTTCGCGATGGCCTCCAGCTTTTCGAGCAGGTTGCCGGAGATGCAGACGGTGGCGATGGAGGGGATCATGCGAGCCTCACGGATTGTCCTGTGGCAGCCGCCTGCCGGATGGCCTCGATGACGCGAAGGCTTTCGAGCCCCTCGCGGCCGGGCACGAGCGGGGCCTCGCCGTCACGGATGACGCGGCAGAACTGTGTGATCTGTGCGCGCAGCGGGTCCACGGGCGGAAAGCTTTCGCGTTCACCGATCATCGGTTGCCACCAGCTTTTCACCGGCTTGTGCTGCCAGAGTTCGAGGCGTGGCAGGCTGAGGGACGCCTCGCGCCCGCCGATCATCAGATAGGCTTCGCCGGTTGCGGCGTAAGCCGGGTTCTCGGCGCTGGTGAGCTCCCAGCTCCACGGCGAGGGGATGGCATCGGAGAGCGTGAAGGTGCCAAGCGCGCCATTGGCGAAGCGCATCATCACGGCCGCGCTATCCTCGACGGCGAAACCACGCTGTTGGTTGCTCGCAATGGCCGAGACCTCGGCGATTTCCCCGCAGAGATGGCGGATGAGGTCGATCTCGTGGATGAGATTGATGAGGATCGGCCCGGCCCCCGACTCGCGCCGCCAGGTGACGTTGAAATAATCGTCGGGCTTCGCGATCCAGAAGAAGCCGTGCACGGCCACGAGCGGGCCGAGTTCGCCCGCGGCAATTCTCGCCTTGGCGCGCGCGATGATCGGGTTGTGGCGGCGGTGATGGCCCACGGCCAGCGGCACGCCCGCCTTTTCCGCAGCGGCCACCAGTTTCTCCGCGCCTTCCACGGAATCGGCCAGTGGCTTTTCGATCAGCACAGGAATGCCTGACGCGATAGCCGTGAGGCCGTGTTCCACATGCATCGCGTTGGGTGTCGCGACGATCACGCCATCCGGCTTGTCCGGGCCGGCCCCGTCAAAGCCGGGTTGCCATCGCCACCCCCGTTCCGCCGCGAGCGCCTGCGCTTCTGCCGAGGGGTCGATAACGCTCTGCAGCGCGGCCATGGGCTCGGCGAGGATATGCTCGATATGCCGCCGGCCAATCAGTCCGGCACCCATCACAGCGAGGCGGACCGGGTTCGCGCTCATGCTCAGCTGGCCTCCGCCATCGCGCCGCCCAGAAAGAGCTGCGCCACGCGCGGATCGTTCAGGATATCCCGCGCCGGGCCCTGCAGGCGCGCGCGCCCGGTTTCGAGCACGAGGCCCTCATCGGAGATTTCCAGTGCCGAGCGGGCATTCTGCTCGACCATAAGGATGGTCACGCCCTTGTTGCGGAGCTCCTTCAGGATGCCGAAGGTCTCCTGCACCATCAGCGGCGAGAGACCGATGGAGGGTTCGTCGATCAGGATCAGCTTGGGGTCGAGCAGCAGCCCGCGCATGATCTCGAGCTGCTTCTGCTGCCCGCCGGAGAGGGTGGAAGCCTGTACATCGGCTTTCTGGCGCAACGCAGGAAAGCGATCGAGCGCGGCTTCGATGCGGGCTTCCATATCCGTGATGTGCGGACCCGCCGCGACGGCGCCGAATTCGAGATTATGGCGCACGGAAAGCTCGGGGAAGATGTTCCGGCCCTGCGGCACATAGACGATGCCTGCCTCGAGCAGCTTGCGTGGCGGCCAGCGCGTGATGTCGCGCCCGTCATAGCGGATGGTGCCGGAGGAGAGGTTCAGCAGGCCGAAAATCGCCTTGAAGACCGTGGATTTGCCCGCGCCATTCGGGCCGATGACGGTGGTGATGGCGCCGCGCTTCACCTTGAAGCTCGCGCCGTTGAGGATGGTGATGCGCCCGTAGCCGCCCACCACATTCTCGAGTTCGAGGATCGTGTCGCTCATCGTTTAATGCCCCAGATAGGCTTCGATGACAGCCGGGTTTGCGCGCACCTCGTCGGGTGTGCCCACGGCCAGCACCTTGCCTTCGGCCATCACCACCACGCGGGTGCAGAGGCTCATCACGAAATCCATGTTGTGCTCAATGACCACGAAGGTCGAGCCGGCCTCGGCATTCATCACCTTGAGACGCTCCTTCAGGTCGCCGAGCATGGTGAGGTTCACGCCGCCGGCGGGCTCGTCGAGCAGCACGAGGCGCGGCCCGGCCATGAAGGCCATCGCGGCATCGAGCAGCTTCTGCTGGCCGTAGGAGAGCCCGCCCGCCCTCGCATCCGCAAGGTGGCCGAGGCGGAAGAAGCCGATCATCCGGTCGGCCTCGGCGGTGAGCCCGGCATCGCGCGGGCCGAAAAGGCGCGAGAGCATCGTGCCCCGGTGCTCCTGCCCTGCGAGGATGAGGTTCTCGCGCACTGACAACTCGGGGAAGACCTGCAGAAGCTGGAAGGTGCGGCTCACGCCACGCTTGTTCATCTCTTCGGGCGTAAGGCCGGTGACATCCTGCCCGTCGAGCCGCACGCGACCCGATGTCGGCGTCAATTGCCCGAGGATGCAGTTGAAGAGGGTGGATTTTCCGCAGCCATTCGGCCCGATGATGCCGAGGATTTCGCCCTCATGCACCTCGAAGCTCACATCCTCCACCGCGCGGATGCCGCCGAAATGCTTCGCGAGGCCTTCGACCTGAAGAACGGTTTTCACAGCGCGCTCTCCTTCACGGGGAGGTTGCGGCCTGCCGGACGGCGGCGAATGGCGGTCCAGCCGCGCTCCAGAAGGCCCATGATCCCCTGCGGACAGGCGATCAGCAGCGCCACCACGATGGCCGCAAAGAGGATGAGATATAGCCCGCCGGTTACGCGCAGATATTCCGGCAAAACCACGCCCAGAAGCGCCCCGATGAATGGCCCGAGCTGGTAGCCGGAGCCGCCGGCAACGACCATCAGCAGCAGGAAGAACGAGGCGGAGAGGGCGAAGGGCGAGGGATCGATGAACTCGACCAGCGGCGCATAGAGCGCCCCGGCAAATCCCGCATAGGCCGAGCCGATGGCAAAGGCGAGGAGCGTGTAGTTGCGGATGTTGATGCCGAGCGACGCCGCGCGCACCGGGTTCTCGCGAAGCGCGAGGAAGGCGCGGCCCCAGGGCGAGCGGATGAGCCACCACAAAGCCAGCGCGAGGATGAGCGTCACCACCACCACGAAACGATGGAAGGCGAGATGGCCGTCGAGCTTCATGCCGAAGAGGGTGGGGCGCGGAATGTTCGAAAGGCCGAAGACGCCGCCCGTCAGCCATTGCTCGTTGCGGAGCACCAGCCAGATCAGCGTCGAGAAGGCGAGCGTCACGAAGGCGAGGTAATGCGCCTTCACGCGCAGGGCCGGGAAGCCCAGCACGAGGCCCACCGCGAAGGTCAGAAGGCCGGAAATCGCGAAGGCCGGCAGCCAGCCCATGCCGCCCTTGGTGGTGAGCAAGGCAGTCGCATAGGCGCCGATGCCCATGAAGGCCGCCTGCGCGAGGCTCTTCAGGCCTGCGAGACCAAGCGTGAGATTCAGGCCCATCACGGCAATCGCCGTCACCAGCCAGAGCGAGAGCACATAGGTGCCGTAGCGGCCCATGCCCGCGGGCACGAACCAGAGCAGAACAGCCGCCACCAGCAGGGTGATCAGCACACCATCGGTGCGTCTCCAGAAGCTGCGGGCGGGCGAGGGCACGTTGCCCGTGAAGGAGGGAATATCGCTCATACGCGGCGCTCCTCCTTGCGGCCGAACAGGCCTTCGGGCTTCACGAGGATGATGATCACCAGCAGCACCAGCGGCACGGCGAGGCGATAGGAGGTCGAGACGTAAGCCGCAGCGAGGCTGTCGATCACGCCGACGATCAACCCGCCCGCAAGCGCCCCGCGCACCTGGTTGAAGCCGCCGACGATGGCCGCGATGAAGGCGAAGAGGCCGATGACCTCACCGTTCGAGAATTTCGCGAGATAAATCGGGGAGATCAGCACGGAGGCGAGCGCCGCGAGGCCCGCATTGATCAGGAAGGTTAGCATCACCATCCGCGCCACGGGAATGCCGAGGATGAGCGCCACGCCCGGGTTCTGTGCCGCGGCCTGCATCTGCCGGCCCGTGCGGGTGCGGGTGACGAACCATTGCAGCCCGCCAATCGCCACGCAGGCGACCACGATGATCGCGATATGCTGGAGCGAAATGGAGATGCCCATGAAGCTCAGCGTTTGTGCCGGCAGCAGCGAGGGGAAGCTCTGCGCTTCGGCCGAGAAACCGTCCTTCGCGCCTTCCTTCATGATGATCGCGAGCGCCATGGTCGCAATCGCCAGCGGCAGCACCCCGTGGCGGATCATCGGGTCGACGATGGTAATCTTGAAGCCCCAGCCGAAGAGCGCGATGAAGAGCGCCACGCCCAGCACCGCCGCAAGCCAGAACGGCGCGCCTGCGAGCTTCACCAGCGCGAGGATAAGGATCGCCGGGAGCATCACGAATTCGCCTTGCGCGAAATTGATGGTCTGCGAGGTCTGCCAGACCAGCGTGAAGCCGATGGCGGCCAGCGCGTAGATCGCGCCTGTCGCGAGGCCCGCGATCAGATAGGCGATGAATTCGGCCATCGCTTGATATCTCCGGGATGAGGTGGTCGTCGCATCATCCCGGCGCGAGGGCCGGGATGACGGAGGGAGAAACGGGGCTTTCGCCCGGCTCCTTTACGGATTGATCATCGGCAGGGTCTGCTTGATAACCTGCTTGCCGGCCACGACTTCCGCGAGGAAGCTCTCGCGGTCGAGATCGCCGTTCTGCTCGATCTTGGTCTCGATCATGATGCCCGGCTCATCCTTGGGCGTGATGCGCGCGCCGCGTAGCGTGTCGGCGAGGCCTTTCTTGTCGAACTTCTTCTGCTTTTCGGTGGCCCATTTCACCATGTAGACCGCCATGTAGCCCTTCAGGCCATTATGGTCTGAGGCATAGTTGAAGCGCTGCTGGAACTTCTTGCCGAATTCCTGGAAGGCCGGCACCGGCGCATCGATCGAGAGTCCGACATGGCCCTTCACGCCGTTCGCGGCTTCGCCGGCAAGCTCGATCACCTTCGCGCCGAGCAGCGTGGTTTCACCCACCATCGGCTTGTCCACGCCCTGCTGCTTGGCGGCGCGCAGGAAGCGGGCGCTTTCCTCCTCGTTGAGGTAGACGAACACCGCATCGGCATTCGCGTTCTTCACCTTGATGGCGTCGGAGGCGAAATCGGCCTGGCCCTGCTCGGTCGAGACATCGGCCACGACCTTGATGCCGCGCTTCTCGAGTTCGGGGAGGATGGCATCACGGCCGCCCTTGCCGAAATCGTTGTTCACCCAGACAACCGCGACGGTCTTCGCCTTCACGTCATTCTGGAGATAGGCGGCGATCTTCGGCATCGCGGCCGACTGGCTCAGCGAGGTGCGGAAGAGATAGGGGTTGCCCTGCTTCGTCAGGCCCGCCGCCTCGCCGCCGACGATCTGCGCGATCTCCGCGCGCTGGGAGATCTGCATCGAGGCGCCGATCGGGCCGGAGAAAACCGGTCCCAGCACCGCATAGGTGCCTTCATCAATGGCGCGCTGCACGGCGGCGCGGGTGTTCCCCGGGTTGGTCTGCGTGTCGTAATGCACGATCTCGATCTGCCGGCCGAGAATGCCACCCTTGGCGTTGATTTCGGCGACGGCGATGTCGATGCCGTTCTTCCAGTTGGTGCCGGCCGTGGCACCCGCACCCGAAAGCTCCACCACGTTGACGAGCTTCACCTTCTCCTGCGCCATGGCCGGCGACAGGCAGAGCACGGCCGCAGCCGCAACGAACATTCGGCGATCCATGGATCCCTCCTTCTTCTTCTTCTCTCCCGCCCGACCATCGCCTTGTGCCAGCGACTTCCCGGGTTTCAGGCGGGATAAAACACAGCCCGGAAACCTAACGCAACGACCACTTTATGTGGCGAACCTAACACGATGTTATGTTTTGGCAGACATGGCACCCGCCACCGCCTGCATCTCGCCACGCAGCAGGCGGATGAAGTTTTCCGCATAGCGCGACAGCGCCCTGTCTGTCTTCACCGCCACATAGGTCTGGAACGGTGTATCCTCCGCAATCGGCAAGATGCGGATGCCCGGCATGGAGCCATGCGCCACCGTGAATTCGTCGATGATCGCGATGCCCAGCCCCGCCTTCACCAGCGCGCAGACCGTGGTGCCGAAGCGCGCCTTGATGATGAGATCGAAGGCGAGATTCTCGCGCTCGAACAAGCCGCACATGATGCGGCCATAGGGATCAGTGGGCTCGATGCCGATCATGGGGTAGCGCACCATGTCGCGCGCGGTGACTTCCTGCCGTTCCGCCAGCGGATGGCTTTCCGGCACGATGCAGACGAGCTTCCCGCGCGCGAGCGGCAGGAAATCCATGCCGGGATGGTCGAGCTTGTAGCTCATCACCGCGAGTTCGCCCTTGCCGAGGAGGATGTAATCCACCGCCTCCTCGATCTTCAGGATGTTGATGTCGAGGCGCAAATCGGGGTGCTGGGCCCGGAGTCGCTCGATCGCGCGCGGCACCATCACATGCGAGATGGACGGCACGGAGCCGATGCGCAATTCGATGCCCGCGCCGCGCTCGATGCGCGAGAGCGTGAAATGCAGGTCATCCACCTTCTTGTAGACGCCGTTGATCTGCTCGAAAATGTCCTGCGCTTCGGGTGTCGGCACATAGCGGCCGTGGCGGCGTTCAAAGAGCCGCAGATTCAGCGATCTTTCGGTGTATTTCATCAGTCGGCTGATGCCCGGCGCGGAGACACGCAGCAATTCCGCAGCACCCGCGATGGTGCCGGTGATCATGATCGCACGTACGACCTCAATCTGCCGCAGGGTCATGCCGCTGCGAGGCCCGACGAATGTGTGGCCGAGTTCGTTCACCGGCTCCTCCCTGATGCCGAATGTCGAACGCGCCGGGGGGAATTGTCCAGCCTGTTTAAATCTAGATGCGAGCCTCAAGTGGCCGCAGGTAGCGCACATCGCGGCCGCGGCTCACGGCCTGTGCGGCGTTGATGATAGCGTTCGTGTCGATGCCGTGGTGCCGGTAGAGATCGGAGATCGTGCCGGTCTGGCCGAAATGCTCGATGCCCAGCGCCTTCAGCCGATGGCCATAGACCCCGCCCAGCCAGGCCAGGGTGGCCGGGTGGCCGTCGATCACGCTCACGATGCCGCATTCGCGCGAGAGCGGCGCGAACAGGCGCTCGATATGGCTCATCGCGCCAGCATGTCCGCGCTGGCGGGCGCGTTCCGCCGCCTGAAGCCCGGCATTCAGCCGATCTGCCGAGGTGACAGCCAGAAGCGCCACATCGCGCCGATCTTCCGCGAGGAGCCCTGTCGCCGCGATGGCCTCGGGCGCGACGGCACCCTGATAGGCGATGACCACGGAGCAATTCGGCCCCGGTGGGCGCAGCCAATAGGCGCCATTCACGATATCGCGGGCGAGATCCGCGCTCATCTCGCGCAAGGGCTGCTCCAGCGGGCGCGTCGAGAGGCGGAGATAAACCGAGCCGCCGGTTTCATCGCGCAGCCAGGTATGTTCGTCGGGGTCGCCTTCGCCGTCCCGCTGCATGTAATCGAAGGAGAAGCGCAGGATGGTCGCGAGTTCATCCACGAAGGCCGGCTCGAAAGAGCAGAGCCCGTCCTGCGCCATGCCGATCAGCGGCGTGCCGATGGATTGATGCGCGCCACCTTCCGGCGCGAGCGTCACGCCCGAAGGTGTCGCCACGAGCAGGAATCGCGCATCCTGATAGCAGGCATAATTCAACTGATCCGCCGAGCGGTAGATGAAAGGATCATAGACTGTGCCGATCGGCAGCAGGCGCGCGCCATTGATCGAATGCGACAGCCCAAGGGCCGAGAGCATGATCATGAGGTTGGATTCAGCGATTCCCAGCTCGAAATGCTGGCCTTTGGGTGAGAATTCCCACGTATAGGTCGAGGGAATGCGCTCGGCCTTGAAGAGATCGGCCATGCTTTCCCGCGCGAAAAGCCCGCGCCGGTTCACCCAGCCGCCGAGATTGGTCGAGACGGTCACATCTGGCGAGGTCGTGACGATGCGGCTCGCGAGGTCGGAATCGAGCTTCGCGATCTCGTTGAGAATCTGCCCGAAGCCCATCTGGGTCGAAACCGGTTTGCCACGCTCGGTTGGCACCGGCAATTGCGCGGGAACCGGCACGGCAAGCGAGGAATGGCGGCGCCGCCCCTTGCTGAAGAATGTCGCCTGCTTAACGAAGCTTTCGAGCCGGGCGGGATCGAGCTTTGCCCCCTCCCACTTCTCCCATTCCGCACCGGGTCGCACGTTCATGCCCTTGCGGAACACCTCCATCTGCGTGGGCGTCATCAGCCCGGCATGGTTGTCCTTGTGGCCTGCGAGCGGTAGGCCGAAGCCCTTGATCGTGTAGCAGATGAAAAGCGTGGGCCGGTCATGCTGCGCGGCCTTCTCGAAGGCTTCGATCAGCGAGGGCAGATCCTGCCCGCCGAGATTGCCCATGAGCGCCGCGAGTTCGGCATCCGAGCGCTTCTCGATGAGGCGTGTCACTGGGCCCTGATCGCCGATTTCATCCAGAAGGCGCTTCCGCCATGCGGCTCCGCCTTGGAAGGTAAGGGCCGAATAGAGCTGGTTCGGGCATTGGTCGATCCATTGGCGCAGCCGGTCGCCGCCGGGTTCGGCAAAGGCCGTCTGCTGGAGCTGGCCGTGCTTCACGATCACCACATCCCAGCCGAAGCTCTCGAACATGTGTTCGAACTTCTCCCACAGGCCCTCACGCACCACGGCATCGAGGCTCTGGCGGTTATAATCCACCACCCACCAGCAATTCCGGAGGCCGTGCTTCCAGCCTTCGATGAGGGCCTCGTAGATGTTGCCCTCGTCCATCTCAGCATCGCCCACGAGCGCGACCATGCGGCCCTCGGGGCGACCATCCATGAGGCCGTGGGCCTTCACGTAATCCTGCACGAGGCTGGAGAAGAGAGTCTGCGCCACGCCGAGGCCCACGGAGCCGGTGGAGAAATCCACGTCATCCACGTCCTTCGTGCGGCTGGGATAGCTCTGCACGCCCTTGAAGCCGCGGAAATTCTGCATCTTCTCCACGGGCAGATTGCCCGCGAGATACTGGATCGCGTGGAAAATGGGCGAGGCATGCGGCTTTACGGCCACGCGATCCTGCGGGCGCAGGATGTGCCAGTAGAGCGCGGTCATGATCGTCGCCATGGAGGCCGAGGAGGCCTGATGCCCGCCGACCTTCACCTCATCGCCCGGGCGGACATGGTTCGCGTGATGGATCATCCACGAGGCGAGCCAGAGCGTGCGGCGCTCGAGTTCGGACAAAACGGCGAGATTGTCAGGGGCGATTGGCATGGCATTCCTCCACGCGCGTCATCATAGGGCAAAAGTGGAATGCGTCTTGCCAATTGTCGCTAGTCCTGCGAGCCGTATTAGCGGAAATTGCCAATAGAAAGCGCATAGCCGATGAATTCTGCCAATCCAGCGCTTGATGCCATCGATGCGCGCATCCTCGCGGCGTTGCAGCGGGATGGCCGTATGACCATCACGGATCTCGCCGAAAAGGTGGGCCTCTCGCCGTCGCCCTGCCTGCGGCGTGTGCGGTTGCTGGAAGAGGCGGGGGTGATCGCGGGTTATGTCGCGGTGGTTGACCAGAACCGAGTGGGCCTCGAGATCAACGTCTTCGCCTCCATCCGCCTCGAACGCCAGCGCGAGGACGAGATGGAGCGCTTCAGCGCCGCCGTGGCGCAATGGCCAGAGGTGATGGAATGCTACCTGATGACCGGCACGCGCGATTACCTGATGCGCATCGTGGTCGGCAGCCTTGGCGAATACGAGCGCTTCATCAAGGACAAGCTCTCGCGGCTGGAGGGCGTGTCTTCCATCGAATCGAGCTTCGCGCTCTCCCGCTTGAAGCACATCACGGCGGTGCCCATTCGCGCCCGCTGAACCTTGCACGCTTGCCAGATCGATAAAAATTCGGGCTTGATGTGAACCTCCTGCGCCGCCCGCGCGACACAAGCGTGCAGGCCGAGTTCGAAAGTGACGCCGATGGAGAGGGACAGCGACGAGGATCTCGTCCGTCGCATCGCGAAGGGGGATAACCTCGCGATGCGGGTTCTCTACGCCCGGCATCACCTGCGCGCCTTCCGGTTTCTACAGCGTCTCCTCAAGGATGAGGCGCTGGCGGAGGATGCGCTGAGCGAGGTCTTTCTGGATGTGTGGCGGCAGGCGGGCAGTTTCGAGGGACGATCCTCGGTCTCCACCTGGCTCCTCGCGATGGCGCGCAACAAGGCCTGGTCGGCCCTGCGCAAGCGTCGCGAGAGCGCCCTCGACGAGGGGGTCGCCGAAGCGATGGAGGATGAGGGCGATGACCCCGAAGTGCAGCTTCAGAAGAGCGACAAGGGCGCGGCAATCCGCGCCTGCATGGAGAAGCTCTCGCCCGAACACCGCGAGGTGCTCGATCTCGTCTATTACCACGAAACCTCGGTGGAGGAGGTCGCGATGATCGTCCAGATCCCCGAGAACACCGTGAAAACCCGCCTGTTTCACGCCCGCAAGAAGCTCGCGGAGCTTCTGAAATCCAACGGAATCGACCGGGGGTGGCCATGAGCAATGTGTTGAATGACATGGAGCGCGAGATCGAGGATCTCCTGCCGTTCTATCACAATGGCCGCATCTCTGCTGCTGACCGGGCGCGCGTGGAATCCGCGTTGAAGACCAGTGCCGAACTGCGCCGCCGGCTCGATCTCATCGCGGAGGAAGCGGAAATCGCGATTGCGCTGAATGAGTCTGTCAGCGGTCCCTCGCCGCGTGCCCTCGATGCCCTGATGGCGAAGATCGAGGTGGAGCCGAAGCATGCCGCGCATCGGCTCGATGCCGTGAAGCTCGGGTTCATGGAGCGTCTCGGCGGGCTCATTGGCGCGCTCTCGCCGCGCAAGCTCGCCTATGCTGCGGCCCTCGCGATGGCGGTGATCGCCGCGCAGGGCGTGGTCATAACCGGCATCGTGCCCGGTGGCCCGGGCGCGCCGCAATACCAGACGGCCTCAGCGCCGGCTGTGAGCGAGGGCAGCTTCGTGCTCGTGTCCTTTGCGCCCGAGGCGAAAGCGAGCGCGATCGCAGAGCTTCTCAAGAGCCTGAATGCCTCGATCACCGAGGGGCCTCGCGCCAGCGGGCTCTATCGCCTGCGCATCGGCGACAAGGCCTTGCCGAAGGCGGAGGCCGAGCGCATCATCGCGCGTCTCCAGGCGGCCCGCGATGTGGTCGTCCTTGTCGCGCCCGATCGCTGAGGAGGGGAGAATGACCGGCAAACGGGGTTCGGTTTCGCTCCTGGCACTGCTCGGTTGGGCTCTGGGCGGCATGGTGCCGGCCTTCGCGATGCCTGTGCCGCATGAGATGCCGGGAGGCTTGTTGGTCGAGGCCGTGCAGTTCAACGGCCGCGTGCGACCGCAAATGCCTACAGGCGTGGATGGTGGCGGGCGCTCCCCCGGCGGGGGCGGCCGTTTTCCGGGTGGAGGCGGGATCTTCATTGATCCCGGTCTTCTCATCGGTCCGCTGGTCGAACCACCGCGCGGGCGTCGCGTCATCATCGAGGAATATGATGATGACGAGGAGGAATTACGCCCGCGTCCGCGGGCGAAACGGCCGCCCGCCCAGCGTGCGGCACCGCCCCGGCAGCCGCCACGCCAGCAACAGGCGCGTCCCGCCGCGCCGCGCCTTCCGCCGGTGAGCGTGCCGCGCGCCAATGAGCGGCGCTATGTGGCCGATGAGGTTCTGCTCGAATTGCGCGCGGGCGCAGATAATGCCGCCGTGATGCGCCGCCACCGGCTGACGCCGCTTTCGACCACCCGCTTCGCGCTCGCCAATGCCACGATCATCCGCGCGCGGGTGGAGGGCGGACGCAATGCCCGGCAGGTTCTTCAGCAGATGGCGGGGGATGCCCGCATCGCCAGCGCCCAGCCGAATTACCTCTATACCTTGCAGGAGGAACCGGCGAAGCCTGCGGAAAATGCGGCCCCGGAGGCGCAGAAAGCGAGCATCGCCGCTCCTCCCGCTGAACCACCCCCTGCACCCAAGCCGCAATATGTGCTCGACCGCATGGCGATTGCTGATGCGCATCGGCTGGCGCAGGGTGCGAAGGTGAAAGTCGCGCTGATCGATACCGGTCTCGATGATGCGCATCCCGAATTGCAGGGCGTGATTGCCGCGAAATTCGACGCGCTCGGCACGGATTCCACCGGCAGTCTCGACCATGGCACGGCGCTCGCGGGTGCGATTGTCGCGAAATCGACCTTGCGCGGTGTGTCGCCGGGGGCGGAACTGCTTGCGGCGCGTGCGTTCGGCGGCGCTGCGCCCACGGCGCAGGGCACGAGCTTCAACATCCTTCAGGCGCTGGATTGGTCAGCCGAGCAGGGGGCGCGGGTGTTCAACCTGAGTTTCGCTGGCCCGCAGGATCGGCTGATGGCGCGCACGCTGGAAGGCGCGCAGGCGAAGAAGATCATTGCCATCGCAGCCGTGGGCAATGCCGGGCCGGGCACCGCACCGCTTTATCCTGCCGCCGAACCTTCCGTGCTGGCCGTCACCGCCACGGATGCCAGCGATGCCGTGTTCAACCGCGCGAATACCGGCAGGCAGGTGGCGATTGCCGCGCCGGGCGTGGATGTGATCGCGGCAGCGCCAGAGCGGAACTATGCCTTCTCCTCCGGTACCTCGATCGCGGCGGCGCATGTCTCCGGACTTGTGGCCCTGATGCTCGAGAAGAATCCGGGTCTCGATCTTCCGGGTGTCCGGCGGCTTTTGGCGGCTACTGCGCAAGATCTCGGCCCCAAGGGCAATGATCCTGTCTTCGGGGCGGGGCGCGTGAATGCCGCCGCTGCCGTGGCGCGCGCAGCCGAGGAAGCGGCCAAAAGGCCCTGAAAAAAGAATCGCGGATGTTTGAACCCAAAGCCCTCGCCCCGCGACCAACGGGAAGAGGGCCGATGATCGGCCCCTCGCTTGAAACAAGGGAGTTCGACCATGGTCATGATCCGCAAATCCACGAGCCTGTTCCTCGGTGCCGTCGCGCTCGCCGGCGCCGCCCTTTCCCTGGTGGGCGATGCTTCCGCCGGCCCCGGCCGCGGCCATATCGCCCATCCCGGCCATCACGGTCACCATGGCCATGGCATGCACCGCCCGCATCACCGCCCTCATCATGTGTGGCGTGGTCATTACGGCCCGCGCTTCGTGGGTGTGTATGATGGCGGCTATCGCTGCCGCTTCGTGCGCCGGGTGAATGCCTATGGCGAGCTTGTGGTGCGCCGCGTCTGCTTCAACCCCTATTACTGATCCCGGCTTTCTCCTGAGCCGGCCCACCAGCCGCCCCCAGCCGGGGCGGCTGGTCTCGTTTCGGGCCTTGAATCGCGCTTCCGAAAAAAGTGGCGATCAGCCAAAAAATTTTTCAACCCGCGTGAACCCAAATCGAAGTCGCCGCGACCAAGGAGCATGGAGGCTGAATGTTCAGCCCCTCAATCAGGAGAAGACACCATGGCCAAGATCCTCACCCGGAAATCCGCCGCTCTCGCCCTTGCCCTCGCCACCCTCGGTTCGGCGGCCCTCATCAGCGGCGCCGAAGCCCGTCCCCGCCACTACTGGGGCTATGGCGCGGCGGCTGTCGCCGGCGGCCTCGTCCTCGGCTCGGTCCTCGCGGCCTCCTCCGCCCGCAGCGCCCCGGTTTATGTGGACGAGGAAGAAGCGCCCCGCCGCTGCCAGACCGTGGAACGCGTGAACCGCTTCGGCGAGGTAATCGGCTACCGCCGCGTGTGCCGCTCGATCTACTGAGCGCCCCACATGCTGACGCTTAACGGGCATCGGCCAGCCGGCCGGTGCCTTTTTCGTTCTTGTGTGCTGCAAGCAGCGATGAAGGAACCGGCGACCGCTTTCGCCATGCCGGTGTTGATCATGGATCGCTTCCGGCTCAAACTTGCCATCCATCCGATGGCGCTGCCGGGTCTCTCCCGGACTTGTTCGCGTCTTCCAATCGCAGGTCTTGCAGGTTCACCATGAGAAGATATCAGGTCGCGATCATCGGCTCGGGCCCTTCCGGGCTGCTTCTCGGTGCCTTGCTGCACAGGGCCGGGATCGATGCGATCATTCTCGAGCGCCAGTCGCAGGATTATGTGCTGGCCCGCATCCGGGCCGGGGTTCTGGAGCAGGGGACGGTTGGCCTGCTGCAACAGGCTGGTGTAGGCGCAAGGCTCGAACGCGAGGGCCTTGTGCATGCGGGATTCGCGCTCAATTTCAACGGCGAGAGCCTGAGGATCGACCTTCCGGATCTCACTGGCGGCAAGACGGTGACCGTCTACGGCCAAACGGAGGTGACACGCGACCTCATGGCGCATCGCGACGCGGTTGGGGCCGCGACCGTATATGAGGCACGGGATGTACGCCTCCATGGGTTTGATGGTGCGTCGCCCCGCGTCTCATACATCAAGGATGGGCAACAGCATGACATCGCCTGCGATTTCATTGCCGGATGCGATGGCTTCCACGGCGTGAGTCGCGCCAGCGTGCCGGGGCATGCGCTGTCGATTTTCGAGCGCGTCTATCCCTTCGGCTGGCTGGGCATTCTGGCCGATGTGCCGCCCTGTTCGCATGAGCTGATTTATGCCGGCCACGAGCGCGGCTTCGCGCTCTGCTCCATGCGCTCGCTGGTCCGCAGCCGCTATTACATCCAGTGCAGCCTCGAGGATCGGGTCGAGAACTGGTCGGATCAGGCCTTCTGGGATGAATTGCGGCGGCGGCTCGATCCGGCTGCGGCGGAGGCGGTGGTCACCGGGCCGTCAATCGAGAAATCCATCGCGCCTTTGCGCTCCTTCGTGGCGGAGCCGCTGCGGTTTGGCCGGCTCTTTCTGGTCGGGGATGCCGCGCATATCGTGCCGCCCACCGGCGCCAAGGGGCTCAATCTCGCGGCCAGCGATGTTCACTATCTCTCGGAAGCGCTGATCGAGTTCTACGGCGAACATTCCACGGCGGGAATCGACGATTATTCCCGGCGGGCGCTCGCGCGGATCTGGAAAGCCGAGCGGTTCTCCTGGTCCCTGACGACCCTTCTGCACCGGTTCGACCAGATGCCGCCTTTCGAGCGGCGCATGCAGGATGCGGAATTCGCCTATCTCGTCAGCTCACGCCATGCCCGGGCGAGCCTTGCGGAAAACTATGTCGGGCTGCCGTTCTAGTGCGGAAGGGCCTCGCGCAGGCTTTCAGACGCGGCCGTGTTCTGCGGCGCAACCCCGTTTCAGCGCGGCTCCGTGCAATTCCGGAGTTGCGGCGGCAAGCACGCGCGGGCCGCTCTCCAGCGTCAGAGATCGGCCCTCCCAATCGGTGACGACACCGCCCGCGCCCTCGATGATCGGGCGGAAACAGGCGAAATCATAGACCTGAAAGCGGGTATCGCAGGCGAGATCCGTGCGGCCGCTGGCGAGGCGCGCATAGCTCAGGGCTGCGCCACCATAGATACGCCAGCGCGTGGCCTGCCGCAGGGCATCGAGCACCGGGCGTTCGGCCTCGGAGTAGAAATCCGGACTGCTGGTGGACATCATGGCAGAGGCGAGATCGGTTGTGCCGCTGGTGCGGCAGATTTCACCATTGCGGGTTGTTGCCCGCCCCTCCGCACCCAGCCAGCGTTCCCCGATGGCCGGAAAATCCATGAGGCCGAGCACCGGCACGCCACCGCGCGCGAGTGCGATCAGCGTGGCATAAACGGGAATGCTGGCGATGAATTGCGCTGTTCCGTCAATGGGATCGAGAATCCATTGCCATTCGGCACCGGGGCGCTCGCGACCGAATTCCTCGCCCCAGATTCCATGCTGTGGAAAGCGATCCGCGATCAGCTCGCGCAGGCGCTGCTCGATGGCCCTGTCCGTGTCGGTCACGAAGGTGCGATCGGGCTTGAGTTCGGTCGCGCTGCGCCCGGTTGCGGCGGCATGGAGCATCGTCCGGCTGACATCGGCGAAGGCCGATGCCGCCGCGAGGCAATCATCCAGCTCTGCCATGGCTTACTTCGGCGCGCCGGCCGAAGCCGTCCATTCCGCAAGGAAGGCCGTGCGCTGCTTTGCGGCTTCCGCCTCGTCGATCGGCGCGACCTTGATCGAGTTGAGGTTCGGCAGCTTCACATATTTCGGCACGTCGATATCCGCGCGGCTGGGACGCCGGAAGGCGGCTTCCAGCAGTGCGATCTGCGTCTCCTTGGCGAGCAACAGGTCATACACCTTGCGCGCGGCCTCGCCCGCCGGTGCGTTCTTGATGAGAACAAGGCTCTCCGGGCTCGTGAATGTGCCGTCCTCGGGATAGAGCAGTTCGATCTCCTTCTGGCCGCCCGCGACATAGGCATAGGCGTTGGATTCAAACGTGAGGCCGATCGCGTATTCACCCTGCGCCACGGCACGCAGCACGGTGGCGGCGGCGCTGGTGACGGTGACATTCGCCGCAAGCTTCTTCAGCCCCTCGGAGCCGAACAAAGTCTTCACGCCCCAGATGATGGTATAGGCCGTGGAGGAATTGGCGGGGTCGGCGATGATGATCTTGCCCTTCCAGCGGGGGTCGAGCAGGTCTGTCCAGGTCTTTGGCTTCGGGTTCCCGCCAAGCTGGTTCGTGTTGAGCATCGCCACGACGACATGGATGTTCGCGGCGGTCCAGAGATTGGCCGGCTCGATCAGGTCCGCCGGAACAGAGGCTGCATTCGGTGACTTGTAGGGCTCGTAGAGGCTCTTGAAAGCGCCAAGCGTGTTCGGGCTGGAACTCCAGAAAATATCGGCCTGCGTTTTCGTGGCCTCCGCCTCGATGCGGCGCAGCAATTGCCCGCTTCCGCCCGTGATGGTGCTGATCTTCACCTTCGGGAGCAAGGTGGCAGCGGTATCGGTCACAGCCTGCACGGCTTGCTGGTTGTTCGAGGTGTAGATCACCACGTTGCCCGAGACCTGGCTCTGCTGTGCGAAGGCGGGAGCGGCAGATGCGCTGGCCAGCGTGGCAAGGACGGTTCGACGCGTGAGATTCATGAGGTTCACTCTCCCTGAGGCGGATTGTTCTTGAGACCAGAATAGACATCTGGTCCCGCGCCGCAATCATTTAGCCCCGAAAATATCGAGCCGGAATACGGTAGTCGCAACCACGATCGGGATCAGGATGATCGAAACCAGCACGAGGCCATAGGCCGAGGCCTGCGCCATCAGCCCGGAATCAATCAGCCGGAAGATCTGGATCGGGAGCGTTTCGCGTCCGCCGGAATAGACCACGATGGAGGCCGAGAGTTCGGCAACCGTCGTGGTCCAGACGAGCACGCCCGCTGCGGCAATGGCCGGGATCATCAGGGGCAACACGACGGCCACAAAACTGCGCAGGGGCGGCACACCGAGGCTGATCGAGGCTTCCTCGATGGAATTCGGAATGTTGTAGAGCGTCGAGGAGGCATTGCGCACGCCGAAGGGCAGACGCCGGATGAGATAGGCCAGTACGATGATCGCCGCCGTTCCCGTGAGCGACAGCCAGCCCTGGTTGAAGGACATGACAAGCCCGATGCCGATGACCGTTCCGGACAAGGCGAGCGGCAACGCCGCGAGATAGTCGATGGCCGGTGTCAGCGCGTTGCGCTTCTTCACCAGCAGGTAGCTCACGCCCGTGGAGAAGATCAGGCTCAGGGCCGTGGCGATGCCGGCATAGATTAACGTGTTGATGATGGGATCGGGTGCGTTGATCAGCACCCGCTCGAGATTGGCCGTGGTCCATTCGCCCCAGCGCATCACCGGGCCGCGCGCCCGGGTGAAGGCTCCGGCGATGACACTCGCCAGTGGCAGCAGGGAGATCAGCACCACCACGGCTGCTGCACCGGCCAGCGCAAAGGCGGGCGCGCCCTTGATGTCCACCGGCTTCGCGCCACGCCCCAGGGTGATCTCGTAGCGCCCGCGCGACAGCACGAAACGCTGGACGAACAAGGCGATGGCGACGATGCCGATCGATACGGAAGCAAGGGTCGATTGCATCACCGGGTCGTTTCCGATCTCCGAAACGAAGGTCTGGTAGGTGATGACCGAGAGCAATTCGACCTTGTGGCCGAGAATGGTCGCGACCGCGAAGTTCCCCACCACCAGCGTGAAGACCAGCAGTGCGCTCGCAAGAATAGCCGGCAACACGACAGGGAGCATCACATCCAGCCGTGCGCGGCCGGGTGCTGCGCCTAGGCTCTGGGCGGCCTGTTCCAGTTGCTGGTCAAAGCCGCGAATGGCCGCCAGCGTGCCCATGTAGATGTAGGTGTAGTAGATGAAGGTCATCACGATGATGAGGCCCGACCAGCCATAGAAGCTGGGCACCGGGATGCCCCATCCGCCCAGGGTTCGGGTGATCAGCCCGTTATTGCCCAGCATCATCAGCCAGGTCTGCGCCGCGATCACCTCCGGTACGATTAGCGTGGTGAGCGGCAGGATGGCGATCAGCGCCTTGCCGGGAAAACGGAAGCGCGCGGTAACATAGGCCAGCGGCACACCGATCAGCGTGGTCGTGAGCGTGACGACGAGGCCGAGCAGCACGGTATTGCTCACGGCCCTGAGATATTTCGGCTCGGCCAGCAGGATCTGCCAGCCGCTGCGTCCATCCGCACGCGCCGCCCCGAAGCTCGAAGCCAACACATTGATGAGCGGGTAAAGGATGAAAACGCCCAGCACGATCAGGGCTGCCAGCGACAGCCAGAACCAGACATTCGTGGTGATGGCACGGCTGTTCATCGCGGTGCCACCAATGTGCGCGCGGGCTCCAGAACCGCCTCTACGCTCTCGCCCGGAGCAAAGCGCGCATGATCGGCCCCCGTGCATTCCACGGTGAGAACCGGGCCATCATCGCCCAGTCTCACGCGGTAATGCGTGCGGCTGCCCAGATATTGCCGGCGCAGGATGGTCGCAGCGAGGCCTGACCCCGATCCGGTTGGTAGAAGCAGGATGTCCTCGGGCCGCGCGAGAAGCCATGCCTCGCCTTCGTTCAACCAGCTAACGGCGCGGGCGGCTATATCCTGATTCGCCAGGCGGAAACGCGCCGGGCCCCCCGCTTCCACACCGCCTGCGAGCCGGATTGCCACGACATTCGCGGCGCCAACGAAATCCGCGACATAGGACGAGACCGGAGCCGCATAAATCTCGCCCGGAGGCCCCATCTGCTCGATCTTGCCTGCGCGCATCAGGCCGATCGCGTCGGAGAGTGCCAGCGCTTCCTCCTGGTCATGCGTGACGAACACGGTGGTGATCGCCGACTCGCGTTGCAGGTCGTGGATAGTCTCGCGCACCTGCACGCGCAACTTGGCATCGAGATTGGACAGCGGCTCATCCATCAGCAGCAAGCGCGGCGCGATGACGAGGGCGCGGGCGAGCGCCACGCGTTGGCGTTGCCCGCCCGAGAGTTCGGCAGGCCGCCGCGCCTCGAAGCCGGAAAGCCCGACCCGTTCGAGATATTCGCCCGTCTTGCGGCGAATCGTGGCTTCGTCGCGTTTCCGGGCGCGCAAGCCATAGGCCACATTGTCGAAGACGGTCTTGTCGGGGAAGAGCGCGTAATCCTGAAACACCATGCCGATGTCCCGGCGATGCGGGGGTGTTTCCGTGACATCGGTTTCGCCGAAGCGGATGCGCCCGCTTTCTACCGGAAGGAAGCCGGCGAGCATGCGCAAAAGGGTGGTCTTGCCGCAGCCCGACGGACCGAGCAGCGTGAAAAATGACCCGTTCGGGATGGTCAGGGACAACCGCTCGATCACGCGGTTGCCAGCATAGGACACGGAGACGTCCTCGATCGAAATTCCGCCCAAAACGATTGTCCCTCCTGCACTGTTTAGCCAGCATAACGCTATAGATTGCGGGCGGAAACAATACCCTCGTGCGCCTCCTGTTCGATGTCGGCTCGTTGATGGCCGCCGCGGCAGGGGAGCGCGCCTCGGCATCATCGATGCCGGTTTCGACAGGAACATCTGCGGGTGCTTGCGCAGCTGCGCCAAATCCGCCTCAATCGCGCGCATGAGAGCATCTTTCCTGCGCATTCTGCTGCTGGCCGGCCTGCTGCTGGCATTCGGGCGACCGTCCCTGGCGCGCGAGGAGATCGTGGTCATTACCTCGTTTCCGGCGTCGCTCTATGAGCCCTTCCGCCGGGCTTTCGAGGCGAGGGAGCCCGATCTCCGCTTGCGAATCCTGAACCGCAAGACCACGGCGGCCATCGCCATGGTGGCGGGCGGGCGCTTCGAGGCGGATGTGTTCTGGGCCTCGGCGCCCGATGCCTTCGAGGTTCTGCGCGAGGCGGGCAAGCTTCTGCCGATTTCCCCCGGCCTTCCGCCGGTTTCGCCCCGGATCGGCGGCTTTCCCGTGGATGCCCGCGATGGCACGTTCCGCGGCTTCTCGGTGTCCGGCTACGGCATGATGTGGCACCGGCCGAGCCTTGAGCGCGCTGGCCTCGCCCCGCCCCGAGCCATCGCGGACCTCACCGATCCGCGCTATCGCGGGCTGATCGCGATGTCGGCGCCGTCGCGCTCGGGCACAACGCATCTCATGGTGGAAACTGTGCTCCAGCGGCATGGCTGGCGGAAGGGCTGGGAAATCTGGCTGCGGCTCGCGGGCAATCTCGCGACGGTGACGGCCCGCTCTTTCTCGGTGCCGAGCGGGGTGGCGCAGGGGCGGTTCGCCATCGGCCTCTCGATTGATTTTCTCGGGCGCTCCGGCACGGGCGAACTGGGCTTCGCCTATCCGGCGGAAAATGTCTTCCTGCCCGCGAGCATTGCCGTGCTCTCCACCGCACAAAACCCCGAGGGCGCGCGGCGCTTCGCGGCTTTCGTGCTCTCCGAGGCCGGGCAGAAGCTGCTGGCTGAGCCGCGGATCAACCGGCATCCGGTGGCTGCCGGCATGGCCGCGCCGGATCGTGAAAATCTCTTCGCGCTGGCGGATTCGGCGCAGACCGGGTTTGTGTTCGATGCTGCGCTTTCCGGGCGGCGCTATGAACTCGTGAACATCCTGTTCGACGAACTCATCACGGAACGTCTTGTGCGCCTGCAGAAATTCTGGCGATTGCACGCCGAAATTCGCGAGAAGGCGCAGGCCGACGCCAATCTCGCGCGGGAATGGCAGGTGGTGGGTGAACTCGCCGCGAACCTGCCCCGCCTGCTCGCCACCATCGAGGACGACCCGGCCGCGACCGAGCTGAAGCGCGTGCCGCGCGGCGTGCCTCTGCCACCAGTTCAGGCGGCCCTTGTCGAGCGCATCCGTCAGAATGCGGAAGCGAGCCTCGCCCATGCGGAAGCCCGGCTTGACGTTCTGGCGCGCCGGCTGAACCCCGAAAGCGTGGGGTTGCGGCCATGAGCAATGGCGCATCCTCCGAAACGCCGCGCACGCGCCTCGGCATTGGCGGCAGGCTGGGCCTTGCCTTCGGCCTCTCCGCGCTGTTCGCGGTGCTCGCGGGCGTGATTTCCTGGCTCGCTTTCGAGAGAGTCAGCAGCTCCATCCGTACCATTGGCGAAGGGCAATTGCCGGTGGTGATTTCCGCCGGGCAGCTCGCGCAGCTCGGTGGGGCCATCACCGCCGGTGCGCCATTGCTCTCGCGCGCCGAAAGCAGTGCGGAAGTGGAGGAGATCGGCACCCGCCTGCGAGACCGGGCGGCGCAGTTGCGTCAGCTCGTGACGCGCGAGCGCTCCACTGCGCCGGAGGGCATGCGACGCCTGATCGATGACCTCGAGGAGAATCTCGAGGCGATCCGCGCGGAAACGCTCGCCTCACTCAGCATGCGCCGCCAGAACGAGATCCTGCTGCGCGAGGTGAGAAGCCTCCATTCCGATTTCGTGGAAGAGGCCGAGCCGCTGGTGGATGATGCGCGCGTCATCGTGCAGGGCCAGCTGGAAGAGCTGGAGACCCGCGCGCGCGGCGATGCCCGGCCGGTGGAGGAAATCCGGCGGCAGATCCGCAAGGCCGAGGCGATCTTACAGTTATCCTCGCATGCAAACCTCGCGATCGGCCTCATCAGCCGCATCGCGGCAGTGGACAGCCTCGAACAACTGACGCTCGACAGCCACTTTCTGGCGGAAGCCGTGGACCTCATCCGCCAGCAGGTGCCGCCGCTGGAGGAGGCGCCGGATACCCTCACCTTGCGGCAGATCGTGCAGCGGCTCGTGGAGCTCTCCACCGCCGAGAATGGGCTACCTGCCCTGCGACGGCTGGAACTCGCACAGCAGCGCAAGCTCGCGCTTCTCCTGGGCGAGAACCGCACGCTGGTCGGCGCTTTCGATGGCGAAATCGCAGGCATGGTCTCGCGCGCCTCGTTGCAGGCGGGCGAAACGCGGCGCAGCGCGGAAGCCGCCATTGCGCTGGGCCGGAACCTGTTGCTGCTCGTGGGCATCGCGGCGGTGGTGGCTTCACTGGGCGTGGGGATTTTCTATGTGCGTTCGAACCTCATCCGGCGCATCCGCCACCTCGCGGATGCCGCGCGCATGCTGGGTGACGGGCGGATTCCCCCGCCGATCGAGATTTCGGGCCGCGATGAACTGAGCGACATGGCTCGCGCCATGGAGGGTTTCCGGCGCGCACAGAGTGACCTCGTGCAATCCGCGAAGCTCGCCGCTTTGGGCCACCTCTCGGCGGGCATAGCGCATGAACTCAATCAGCCGCTGAATGCCATCCGCGCGCATGCCTTCAACGCAAGCCTGCTGCAGGAGCGTGGCGACGCCGAGGGCGTGACGCGGGCGCTGAAGAAAGTGCAGGACCTTACGGCGCGCGCGGCGCATGTCGTGGGGCATCTCAGGCGGTTTGCCCGCCGGCCCGACCTCACTTTGCGCCCTGTGAACCTCAACGAGGTGGTGGAGGGCGCGGTGCTGATCCTGCAAAGCCGATTGCGCGAGAGCGATACGCGCCTCGAACGCGACATCCCAGAGGGTTTGATGGTCGAGGCCGAGGATATCCGCCTCGAACAGGTCTTCGTGAACCTGCTCGCGAATGCGCTGGATGCGCTGGCGGGAACGCCCGAACCGGTCATCACCATCCGCGC
The DNA here is from genome assembly GCA_025458025.1 of Beijerinckiaceae bacterium. Lineage (GTDB taxonomy): Bacteria > Pseudomonadota > Alphaproteobacteria > Rhizobiales > Beijerinckiaceae > Rhabdaerophilum. Next base: position 28,412 of record JALOTF010000024.1, read on the forward strand.
GGAGCCGCGCCACAACCTCGTGCGGATCGAGGTTCTGGATAACGGCCCCGGTGTGCCGGAAGCCGTGCGCGCCTCGATTTTCGACCCCTTCGTGACTTCGAAACCGCCCGGCGAGGGCGTGGGTCTGGGCCTCACGATTTCCTTCAGCATCATCCGCGATTTCGGTGGCGCGCTGCGCCTGCTGCCGACCGAACGCGGGGCACATTTCGCGCTGGAATTGCGCTTAGCGCCCGAGAATTGACCCGGAGAAGCCTATGCCGAGCACAATCGTGCTGATCGACGATGATGAGGAAGTGCTGGAAGCGCTCGCGGAAACCTTCCGTCTCGGTGGTTATCCGGTGAAGCCCTGTTCGTCGCTCATGGCTGCGCGCGAGCACCTGAAGCGCGAAGCGAACATCGTCGTGGTCACCGATGTGCGCATGCCCGCCCGTGATGGCTTCGCCGTGCTTTCCGAGGTGAAGGCCATCGATCCGGATATCCCGGTGATCCTCATTTCCGGCCATGCCGATGTGCCGATGGCGGTTTCCGCCATGCGGCAGGGCGCGCATGATTTCGTCGAGAAGCCGGCGGACCCGGCCTATCTGCTCGAACTCCTGCGCCGCGCGAGCAGCTTGCGTGCCCTCGTGCTCGATCATCGCCGCATGGCCGGGAACATCCAGAACCGGGCCATCGAGCAGCGCATCCTCGGGCAATCCGCAGCCATCCGACGGATGCGCGAACTCGTGCTGGCGCTGGCGGAGGTGGACAGCACAGTGCTCATCCATGGCGAGACGGGCACGGGCAAGGAGTTGGTGGCGCGCTCGCTCCATGATTTCGGGCCACGGGCGCGCGGGCCGTTCGTGGCCATCAACTGCGCGGCCTTGCCCGCGACGCTGATCGAATCCGAGCTTTTCGGCCATGAGCCCGGTGCTTTCACGGGTGCGAAGGAACGGCGCATCGGCAAGATCGAGCAAGCGCATCAGGGCACGCTCTTCCTCGACGAGATCGAGAGCATGCCGATGGAGGCGCAAACGCGCCTGTTGCGCGTGTTGCAGGAGCGCCGGCTCGAACGCCTCGGCGGGACGAAAGAAATCCCGGTCGATCTCCGTGTGATCGCCGCGACGAAGGCGGATCTTTCCGCGCTCGCGAAGACCGGGCAGTTCCGGGAGGATCTGGTCTATCGCCTCGCTGTTTTGCCCATCGATTCGCCTCCTTTGCGGCAACGTGGCGAGGATGTGCTGCTGCTTTTCCGGCATTTCGTGGCAGAAGCCGCCAGCCGCCTGCGTCGCCCGCTGCCGCCCGAAGGCGATCTTGCGACGCTGCTCGCGCATGACTGGCCGGGCAATATCCGCGAATTGCGGAACGCGGCCGAGCGCGCGGCCATGGGCTTCCCGCCCCTCGGCCCCGGTCCGGTGGCGCAGGCCAGCGTCCGCGAGAACGGCACGAGCCTCGACGCGCGCATGGCGGCCCACGAGAAGCGCGAACTCATGGCGGCACTCGCAGAGGGCGGCACCTATGAAGAAATCGCGCGGCGGCTCGAGATCACCCGGAAAACGCTTTATCTCAAGCTGCGCGCCCATGGCCTGAGCCGCCCGGATGAGGCCGCAGAGGTCTGAAAAGCCGGCCTTCGTTACCCCTTCGACCCATCCGGGACAGGGCTTTGGGTAAAAACGGTAACATGCTGTCTTCTTCGCACATGCGGGAAGATCTTCCGTTATCGCGGCTTTTCGCGTTGCCCTACCTTGGCACGCCGGGTGCAAACTCCATGGCGACCGTCGGGACCGAACCGGCGGCAGACGTTTAGTCACAAAGCGGGAGAAACATCCATGTTGAACCGTCGCCATTGGCTCCATGCCCTTGCGGCCGGCGCGCTGCTCGTCGGAGCCGGGCCTGCCCTTGCGCAAGGCGCATCCGGCAAGGTCACCGTCGTCACCTCGTTCTCGAAGGACGTGACCGATCCGATCAAGAAGGCCTTCGAGAAGGCCAATCCCGGCCTCACCCTCGAGGTGCAGAACCGCAACACCAATGCGGGCGTGAAATTCGTCGAGGAAACCCGCTCCAATCCGCAGAGCGACCTGTTCTGGGCCTCGGCGCCCGATGCTTTCGAGGTGCTGAAGAGCAAGAAGCTGCTTCAGAAATATGATCTCAAGGTGAAGGGCATTCCGGCCCGCGTGGGCTCCTACCCGATCAACGATCCGGATGGCTTCTATTTCGGCTTCGCGGCCTCGGGCTACGGCATCATGTGGAATGAGCGCTATCTGCGCGCGAACCGCATCCCCGAGCCGAAGGAATGGGCGGATCTCGCCAAGCCAGTCTATCATGACCATGTGTCTATCGCCTCGCCTGCCCGTTCGGGCACGACGCATCTCACGCTGGAAACCATCCTGCAGGGTGAGGGCTGGGAGAAGGGCTGGGCCACCATCAAGGCCATGGCCGGCAACTTCAACAACATCGCCGAGCGTTCGTTCGGCGTGCCGGATGCGGTGAATTCGGGCCAGGTCGGCATCGGCATCGTCATCGACTTCTTCGCCTTCTCGGCGCAGGGCGCGGGCTTCCCGGTGAAGTTCGCCTATCCCAGCGTGACGACCGTGGTGCCGGCGAATGTGGGCGTCATCGCCGGAGCGCCGAACCGCGCTGGTGCGGAAGCCTTCATCGAGTTCCTGCTCTCGCCTGTGGGCCAGGAAGTGCTGCTGGAGCCGACCATTCGTCGCCTGCCGGTGAACCCGGAGACCTATGCGAAGGCCCCGGCCGGGTTCCCCAACCCGTTCAAGGATGCGAACTTCCAGAAGATGCTGCACTTTGACGTGGACAAGTCGGAGCGCCGCACGGCGGTGGTCGATACCCTTTTCGACCAGATGATCACGTTCCAGCTCGCGGATCTCAAGGCCGTGACGAAGCTGATGCACGAGGCAGAGGGGCTGCTCGCGAAGAAGGCCAATCCGCAAGCCAAGGCGGCTCTGGATGAGGCACGCAAGCTGGTCTCCGCCGTTCCGGTGACGGAGACGCAGGCCGGCAGCGACACGGAAATCGTCGGCGCATTCCGCGGCGGCGCAGATGCCAAGACCCGCCAGGCGGAGTTCGAGCGTCGCTGGGCCGCCTTCTCCAAGGAGAACTACGCCAAGGCGAAAGCCAAGGCCGAGGAAGCCGTGAAACTCGCCCGCTGAGGCCCCCGCACCTCTCCGGTTGAGAAACCCGGCGGTGAACTCCCTTTCGCCGCCGGGGCATCATCCCCCATCTTCTTTTGATCGCGTCTTTGTCTCCCCCGCGTGAGGCCCGGTGCCGCGCGCCTGATGAAAAGTGGACCCGCCCATGTCGGCCGCTACCGATTATTCCGCGAAAGCTGCGCCCGCCGCGCGACAGGCCGTTGCCACGCCCGGCCAATGGCTGACGATTGGCGCGATTGTCGCCTTCCTCGCGCTGTTCCTTGTCATTCCCGTGGCGATGGTGATCCTCGTCGCCTTCCAGGACCCGAATACTGGCGCTTTCACGCTGGTGAATTTCTGGGATTTTGCGCGCAACGAGATGTTCCTGCGCTCCTTTGCGAACTCGCTCTATGTCTCGGGCATGTCCGTGGTCTGGGCGACGATCTTCGCGCTGCCGCTCGCCTATTTCACGACGCGCTTCGAGTTCCGGGGTGCTGCGATCATCCAGACGCTCGGCGTTATTCCGCTGATCATGCCGCCCTTTGCCGGCGCGATCGCGATGCAGCTCTTCTTCGGGCGCAACGGCTCGGTGAACCTGCTGCTGGGCGACTGGTTCGGCATCAACATCCCCTTCATGGAGGGGCTGAACGGCGTGATCTTCGTGCAGAGCGTGCACTATTTCCCGTTCATCCTCATCAATCTCACGGCCTCCTTGCGCAACATCGACCGCGCGATGGAGGAAGCCGCGCAGAACCTTGGCTGCTCCGGCAGCCGGCTCTTCCGCCGCATCGTGTTCCCGCTCGCCATGCCCGGCTATGTGGCGGGCGCGAGCCTTGTCTTCATCAAGGTCTTCGATGACCTCGCGACGCCCTTGCTGCTCAACGTGAAGGACATGCTCGCGCCGCAGGCCTATCTGCGCATCACCTCCATCGGGCTCAAAGACCCGATGGGCTATGTGATCTCGGTCGTGCTGATCGTCTTCTCGGTGCTCTCGTTGTTCATCGCGACCTCGGCCACGCGCAACCGCGATTACGCGACCGTGCAGCGCGGCGGCGGTGGCCTCACCAAGCGACCCATCGGCGGTCTCGATCTCGTGATGGCCTGGGGCACAATCGGGCTGATCCTGACCCTCGTGCTGGCGCCGCATTTCGGCCTGCTGCTGTTGTCGTTCTCGACCGTCTGGTCCTTCAGCGTGCTGCCGGATGCTTACACGACCGCGCATTATGCTCGGGTGGTGACAGAGGCAGGCCAGTACATCTGGAACACGCTGCTCTATGCCACGATGGCCGGGCTCATCGGCATCACCATCGGCACGGCGATCTCCTATATCGTCTTGCGCACCAAGGTGCCGGGACGCCAATGGCTGGACTACCTTGCGAGCGCGGCACTCGCCGTGCCCGGCGTGGTGCTCGGCATTGGCTATCTCCGCGCCTATTACGGGGTGAGCCTGCCCTCGGGCCAATCGGTCGCGAGCCTGTGGATCATCATCGTGATCGCGCTGGCCGTGCGTCGCCTTCCTTATGCGCTCCGGGCCTGCATGGCCGCGATGCAGCAGATCAGCGTCTCGCTGGAGGAGGCCGCCGAAAATCTCGGCGCGAACAAGGCATCGACCATTCGCAAGATCGTGGTTCCGCTGATGACCGGCGGCATCCTCGCTGGTTTCGTCACGAGCTTCGCGACTGCCGCAGTGGAACTCTCCGCGACAATGATGCTCGTGCAGAACACCTCGGACGCCCCTCTCGCCTATGGCCTTTACGTCTTCATGCAATCGCCCGCCGGGCGCGGTGCGGGCGCGGCTCTGGGCATCATCGCGGTGCTGATCGTCGGCATCTCCACCTACCTGTCCCATGCCCTGGCCGAGCGTGATCGCTCCGCCAAGGCCGGGCGCTGAACACCTGAATTCGGGAGGAATTCTCATGAGCACCACCTCGGAACTTCGCGCCGAAATCCGGCAGCGTGCGGCGGGCATCGATGTTGTCGGCGTCAACCTCTCCTATGGCGCGACCCATGTGCTGAAGGACGTTAACTTGCGGATCGACCCGGGCGAGTTCTTCGCCTTCCTCGGCCCTTCCGGTTGCGGCAAGACCACGCTGCTGCGCCTGATCGCCGGCTTCAACATCGCCCAGACCGGCCGCGTGATGGTGGGCGGGATGGATATTTCCAGCCTTCCGCCGTGGAAGCGCGATGTGGGCATGGTGTTCCAGTCCTACGCGCTATGGCCACATATGAGTGTCGCGAAGAATGTCGCGTTCGGCCTTGAGGAGCGCAAGCTCCCGAAGGACGAGATCGAAATGCGCGTTGATCAGGCGCTGGATCTCGTGAACCTGAAGCACCTCAAGGATCGCAAGCCCTCACAGCTCTCGGGCGGGCAGCAGCAGCGCGTGGCGCTCGCGCGCACCATCGCCGTGCGCCCCAAGGTGCTGTTGCTCGATGAGCCGCTCTCGAACCTCGATGCCAAGATGCGCGTGCAGGTCAGGCGCGAATTGCGCGATCTCCAGCAGGAACTCTGCGATCGCATCGCCGTGATGAGCGACGGCGTGGTTCAGCAGGTGGGAACACCCATGGCGCTTTATGATCGGCCTGCGAACCTCTTCGTCGCGAACTTCCTTGGCACCGCGAATATCCTCGACGGGATGGCCGAACCGGCGGGCGCGGAATTCGCGATTGCCGGCGGCGGACGCCTGCCTTTTCCGCCCAAGGAGAATGTGCAGCCCGGCGCGAAGCTGGTCTTCCGGCCGCAGAATGCCCGCGTTCCCTGCGCTATGGCGTGGCGATCGGTGCGAACGAGGTGCTGGTCGATGTGCCGCATCAGGCCGGCAATGCACCTCTGCCGCCGGGTGCACCGATTGCGGTGGATCTCGACCATTCCCGCGCCTTGTTCCTCGCGGCGTGATTGCGCGAGCGAGACGCGTTCATCCGCTCACCCCGGGAGGTGAGCGGTTGGTGCGGTGATGTCCGATATTGAGCAACAATCGAGCGGAGAGGGCCTCCTGCGACAGGAGGCCTTCGCTATATCACCACCGGCTGGCATGCAGCCTGCGCGGACGGTTCGTGTCAGGCCGCAGCCGGACGGTATTCCTGATTGATCCGGCGGGTGAGAGCCGCGAGAATCCGCTCCGCCTCGGCATTGTCGACCTGGCAGGTTCCGGCCGCGTGATGCCCGCCGCCGCCCTGTTCCAGCATCAATTCGCCGATATTGCTCGGGTTCGAACGGTCGAAGATCGACTTGCCGAAAGCGAGCACGGTGTTCTGCTTCGCGCGGCCCCACATGACATGGACCGAGACCGAGGCCTGCGGGAAAAGCGCATAGATCATGAAGCGGTTCGAGGCATAGATCGTCTCCTCGCCGCGCAGGTCGAGGATCGCGAGCGTGCCTTCGACGCGGGTGCAGCGCTTGATCTGCTCGCGCGAGAGTGTCTGGTGCTGCTTGTAGAGATCGACCCGCTCCTTGATGTCCGGAAGCTCGAGAATGGTCTCGATCGAGCTGTGGTTCCGGCAGGCGTCGATCAGCATCATCATCAGCTGATAGTTCGAGATGCGGAAATCCCGGAACCGGCCGAGGCCCGTCCGTGCATCCATCAGGAACGAGAGCAATTCCCAGCCGCGTGCATCCAGCACGTCATCCCGCGTGAAGCGGGCGGCATCGGCCTTGTCGACCGCGAGCATCATATCCGCATTGATGCGCGGGAAGGCGCTGCGACCGCCGAAGAAATCATAGACCACGCGGGCCGCAGACGGGGCATCCACATCGATGATGTGGTTTTGCGGCTTGTCAGCATTGCGCTTGCCTTCGCTCGCATGGTGGTCGAACGCGGCATAGATGCCCGGCACGTAAGGAAGGTTGGTCGAGATATCCGATGCGGAGACCGCGATCTTGCCATCCTGCATATCCTTGGGATGGACGAATTCGATTTCGCCGACGAGATCCAGTTCCTTGAGCAGCGTGCCGCAGACCAGTCCATCCATGTCGCTGCGGGTGATCAGGCGGAACTTCCCCGGGGGGCAATCCTTCCGAAGCTGCGCGCTGGTAACCGGATGGGCTTTCATGGTGGTTCTCTTCCCTTGGAACATGGTTTTCAACCGTGTCCGCAGGTTTAGACCCAGAAAGCAAAGCCTTTCCTAAGGCCTGCTGCAAATGCGCCGAACGCTGCACCCGTTTTGTGCAGTCGTTAAGAAAGGGTAGACAAGGGGCAACCGGGAGGTGTGGAGCGGCTCTCTGCGAGAAGTGCCCTGAAACGCGCGGCAGCGGGTGAAAGGCGACCATTCCGCCGCTCCACGATTCCGATGGTGCGCGAGACCACAGGCCCGAGAATCGGCAGCGTCACGATCGTCGGATGATCATCCTGCGGGGTGGCAAGGCGCGGCAGCACGGAAATGCCGATGCCCGTTTCCACAAGGCCCAGGGAGGTGGAGAGGTGGTTCACTTCGTAGAACCAGTTGAGGCGGACATTCGCGTTCGCCAGCGCATTGTCGAGAATGGTGCGGTTGCCGGAATGCCGGCTCACGCCGATCAGCAATTCGTTGCTGAGATCGCCCCATTCCACGCTTTTCCGCGCGGCGAGGGGGTGGTCGCGATGGCAGGCGAGCACGAAGGGATCATCCATCAGCGGCGTGAAGGTGAGTTCCGGGTCGGCTGAGCCGAGCATGCTGATGCCGAATTCGCACTCGCCTTGCGCCACGCTTTTCAGGCCCTCGCTGGCGGAGAGGTCGAGAATGCGGATGCGGATATTCGGGTGAGCGGCGTGAAACTGCCGGATCACCTGCGGCAGGAAGTAGAAGGCCGCCGTCGGCACGCAGGCAATCGTCACCTGTCCATGCTGGAGTTTTCCGGTCGCACTCATCGAGAGGACCGAGGATTCCAGCTCATCCAGCAGGCGCACGAGCAGCGGCTGCAATTCGCGCCCCACGACGGTTGCGGCCACGCGGCGCGTGGTGCGCTCCAGAAGTGGTGCGCCAAGCGTTTCTTCCAGCTGCTTGATGCGCCGGCTCAGGGCGGGCTGCGAGAGATTGAGCTGCTCTGCTGCTTTGTGAAAGCTGCCGGTTTCGAGAACCGCGAGAAAGGCCCTGAGATCGAGAAGTTCGAAATTGATGCGCATGGCGCATCAATAGCCTGAATCTTTGCATTTAACAATGGAGCCGCTCAGGATTAGGACTCTTCTGGAAATCAGATGAATAAGGCTGACTGTTCCGAACTTCGGATCAATTAGCCGCAAGATCCGGAAGAATCGCCATGGAAACGCGGGCAATCCCCTGCACCCTGATGAGAGGCGGAACGTCACGCGGGCCGTTTTTCCTCGCTTCCGACCTGCCAAGTGATGTCGCTGCGCGTGATGCCGCGCTGATCTCCGCCATGGGCGCGGGGCATGAATTGCAGGTCGATGGTCTTGGCGGGGGCAACCCGCTCACCAGCAAGGTGGCGATTGTCTCGCGATCCAGCCGCCTGGATTGCGATGTGGATTATCTCTTCGCGCAGGTGAAAGTCGCCGAACGCGTTGTCGATACATCGCCCAATTGCGGCAACATGCTCAGTGCCGTCGCGCCTTTTGCCATCGAGCACGGCCTGATCCACGCCGAGACGGGCACGACGCGCGTGCGTATTTTCAACGTCAACACCGGCAAGCGCATCGAAGTCGTGGTGCAGACCCCCAATGGCCGCGTCACCTATGATGGCGATTGCCATATCGATGGCGTGCCGGGCTCTGCCGCGCCGGTGCAACTCACCTTTCTTGATGCGGCCGGTGCCAAGACCGGCAAGCTGCTGCCCTCCGGCCAAGCGATTGATTTCATCGACGGCATCGCCTGCACGCTGATCGATGCAGCGACACCACTCATGCTCGTGAAGGCCAGCGATCTTGGCAAGACGGGGCATGAAGCGCCCGCTGCACTCGATGCCGATCGTGATTTCATGGCGCGGCTCGAGGCGCTGCGGCTCGAGGCTGGGCGCCGCATGGGCCTCGGCGATGTGCGCCATCTCGTGCTGCCGAAGCCCGTGCTGCTCGCGCCGCCGGCGCAGGGCGGCACGCTCGCCGCCCGCTATTTCATGCCGCATTCTGCGCACAAGGCGCTGGCTGTGACCGGGGCGGTCGGCATCGCCATGGCGGTCGCCACGCCGGGAACGGTGGCGCATCGTCTCGCGCCCGAGGTGGGCATCGGCTCGCCGATCCGGATCGAGCATCCCTCGGGATCGCTCGACCTCACGCTGGCGCAGCGCCAACCAGGCGCGCCGGTAGAAGCCTCGGTGCTGCGCACCGCGCGGAAAATCTTCGATGGTGCTGTCTTCATCCGCCTGCCGAAAGCAGCGGCGGAAGAGGTCGTCCTCTTCGCAAAATCAGCTTAAAACAACCCGAGGGAGAGAAACATGTTGCTCGACAGGCGACTTTTCACACTGGCATTGGCTTCCACCGCTCTGGGTTTCCGGCCCGCTCTGGCCAGCCCCAGCTACCCCACCAAGCCCATCAAGCTCATCGTGCCCTATGCGGCCGGCGGCGGCACGGACACCATTGCCCGTGTCATCGCGCAGGGCATCAGCCAGGCCATCGGCCAGACCATGGTGGTGGAGAACAATGGCGCGGCGGGCGGCAATGTCGCGACTCAGCAGGCCGCGACCGCCGACAAGGACGGCTACACCGTGCTGATGGCCAATCAGGGCCCGATGGTGGTGAATCCGCATCTCTTCAAGTCGATGCGCGTGGATACGCTCAAAGCCTTTGATCCCGTCACTTTGCTGGCCTCGGCCCCGCTGGTGCTGGTGGTGCCGAAGGAGTCGCGTTTCAAGGACCTGAAAGACCTCGTCGCTTTCGGCAAGGCGAATCCGGACAAGCTGAGCTATGGTTCGGCCGGCAATGGCTCGGCCAGTCATCTCGCGACCCTGCTGCTCGAAAAGGCCGCGGGCTTCCAGTCGCTGCACATCCCGTATCGCGGCGCCGGGCCTGCCATCAATGATCTGATCGGAGCGAAGACCGACTTCATGGTCACCACCTTCCCCTCGATCATCGGGCAGATCGAGGGCGGCACGGTGCGTGCCATCGCGGTTACCTCGAAGGCGCGCACGGCGGCGTTCCCGCAATTGCCCTCCGTGGCTGAACTCGGCTGGCCCGATTACGAGGCGAGTGCCTGGTATGGCTTCGTGGTGCCCGCCGGCACGCCGCAGCCGATTGTCGAGCGCCTGCGCCAGGCGACGCTCGATGCGCTGAACACGCCGCTTCTGAAGGATCGCCTCTCGAAAGAGGGCGCGGCGGCTATCGGTAACAGCCCCGAGGATTTCCGCCGCATGATGGTGGAAGAACACAAGCGCTGGGGTCAGCTCATCCAGTCCGCCGGGCTGAAGCACGACTGATTCTCACGAAAGCAGAGGGGCGAGCGACTGGCATCCGGCCCGGATGCCAGTCGTTTCCTGCGTAAAAAGCGCAACAAGAGGCACGAACGGAGCGCTTGGGAAGCCTCATCCGGATCGCAATCGTCCGATCGGTGTTTGCGTTTGTTTCTCCGTTATGATGAGTGCAGAGAGAGGCAGCTGGAGGTTTTCGTGCCGGCTTCGGGGTGCAGCAACGGGGAATGGCGGAGGACACGACGCTTTGTCGTGGGACTGTTCGTTGCCTATGCGATCCTTATTCAGGCGCTCGCGAGCCCATTCCTCCGGGCGCAGGCTGCCGATCATGCACCGCGTGATGCCCTCGCGATCCTCTGCCTCAGTGATGGTGCACCGGGGCATAAGGAGCCGGGCCAGCGGAAAATGCCGCATGGCCATGGCCTCGATTGCTGCCTTCCGGGATTGCGCTTCGCGGCACTCGATGCGCCTGCACTGATCACATCAGCCGTCACTTTCGAACAGCCGGCGGAAAGCTGTTCATCGCATGTCGATTATGTGCTGCCGCAGAGTCGCGCGCCGCCGCCCGCGTTGACAACGGTTCTCCAACCGCGCGCGCCGCCCGTTTCCATCGCCTGAGCCCATCCGCCTGACCCGCGGATCAATCGCCGTGCCGGCCTCATGCCAGCGCGCTCTCAGTCTCACGATGGAACCTGATCATGTTCAGAAGAACGTTTCTGGCTGCTTTTGCGGCCCTCTCACTTGCGCCCGCCTTCGCGGCGCCTCTCGAAGTCACCGATGCCCTGGGACGCAAGGTGACGATCAACACGCCGGTCAACCGCGTGCTGGCCACCTTCAATTATGAGGAATTCACGGCCATTGCCGGTGTGGACGGGTGGAAGAAGGTCGTCGCCATGTCGCGCGAGCCCTGGGCAGGCTGGCGCCCGGCCATCTTCGCGCGCTATGCGAAGGTGATCCCCAACTTGCAGGCTATGCCGGATGTCGGCCACGTCGAGGACAACACCTTCTCTGCCGAGAAGGTGATCGCCGCCAAGCCTGATGTGGTGCTGATGTCCGAGTGGGGGTTCTCCTCCATGAAGACGCAGATGGAGCAGATCGCGGCCGTGGGCATTCCCATCGTCGTGATCGATTACAACGCGCAGGATCTCGGTCGTCACCTCGCCTCCACCCGCGCGATCGGCAAGGTGATGGGCACGGAGGCCCGCGCGGAAGAGCTCGCGACCCTCTACGAGACGCAGTTCAAGGACATTCTCGCCCGCGTGACCAAGGCGCAGACGGGCGCGAAGAAGAAGGTCTATGTCGAACTCGCGCGCGACGGCGCGGAGACGATCGGCAACACCTACAACAACACGATGTGGGGCAAGATCATCACCACGCTTGGCGCGGAAAACCTCGCGACCGGGCGAATTCCCGGCGCCTGGGCACCGCTCAATGCCGAAGCAGTGATTGCTGAGAACCCGGATGTCATCCTGCTCGCGGGTTCCTCCTGGGTGAACAGGCCAAAGGCTGTTCGCACAGGTTATGACGCGACGCCCGAGGCCGTCCGCGCAGCGCTTCAGGCCTATGCGAACAGGCCCGGCTGGGCAGGTCTGAAGGCGGTGCAAAGCGGCAATGTGAACGCCATTGAGCACGGCCTGTGCCGCACGCTCTTCGATTTCGTGGCCATGCAATACATCGCCAAGCGCCTCTATCCCGAGGCCTTCGCCGATGTGGACCCCGAAAAGAGCTTCCGCGATTACCACGCGAAATATCTGCCGGTGGAATTTTCCGGCACGTGGTTCCTGCCGCTGAAGCCGTAACACCATGGCGATGCTTGCCCCTGCTGCGGGCGAGAAGGCGGATGCGCTCGCATCCGCCTATCGCCGGATTGTGTTGCGCCGCTTGATGGTTTTGGCCGTCGCCATGCTTGCGCTGGTGTTGAGCTTTCTTCTCGATGTCGCGACTGGCCCGGCGCAATTGCCGCTCGGTCATGTCGCGGCCTCGGTTTTCCGGCTGGCGGAGGATTCCACGATTGATGCGATCGTCTGGAATATCCGCCTGCCCGTGGCGGTGATCGCGGTTTTGGTCGGAGCGTGCCTGGGACTCTCGGGCGTCATCATGCAGACGATCCTGAATAACCCGCTGGCATCATCCTACACGCTGGGCGTTTCGGCGGGGGCCGGCTTTGGTGCCGGCCTCGTGATCCTCCTGGGCTCGGCGATCCCGTTGTCAGAGGCCTATGCCATTCCGCTCAATGCCTTTCTCTTCGCGGGCATTGCCTGTGCGGGCGTCTATTTCATCGGGAAGGCGCGCGGGGCGTCGCCGGAAATGCTGGTTCTGGCCGGCATTGCAATGCTCTTTCTCTTTCAGGCTTTGCTCGCATTGTTGCAATTCATGGCCTCGCCTGAAGCCCTGCAATCCATCGTTTTCTGGTTGTTCGGCAGCCTGCAGAAAGCCACGTGGCCCAAGACGATCGTTATCGCAGTCGTACTCGCCGCGACCCTTCCCGTGATGATGCACGACCTGTGGCAGCTCACCGCGCTGAAACTCGGCGATGAACGCGCGGCGGGCCTTGGCGTGAAGGTCGGAGCCCTGCGCCTCAGGGCTTTCGTGGTCATCTCGATCCTCACCGGTGTCGCCGTGGCTTTCGTGGGCACGATCGGCTTTATTGGGCTTGTAGCGCCGCATATCGCGCGGATTTCTCTCGGCGAGGACCAGCGCGCCTTGCTGCCGGGTTCGGCGCTCGTCGGAGCGCTCACGCTTTCCCTCGCCTCGGTCGCGAGCAAGATGATCTTGCCCGGCGCGATTTTCCCCATCGGTATCGTGACCGCCCTGATCGGCGTGCCGTTCTTTGTCTGGCTCATCATAGCCAACCGGAGGGCCTTCTGGTGAGTGTAGATATCGACAAACTGGCCATCCGCTATGGCCGCCACGTTGCGCTCGAGGGCGTGAGCCTCACGGCGATGCCGGGGGAGATCCTTGGTGTGCTTGGGCCGAATGGCTCGGGCAAATCCTCCCTGGTGAAGGCCATCGCGGGCATCCTGCCATATGACGGCGCGGTGCGTTTCGATGGCG
>JALOTF010000002.1 GCA_025458025.1 Beijerinckiaceae bacterium
CTCGGTGCACTTTCGGGCGGGCAGAGGCAGCTGGTGTTCCTCGCACAGGCGCTGGCAAGCAACCCCCGCGTTCTGCTGCTCGATGAACCGTTCAGCGCGCTGGATATCCGCCATCAACTGGAAGTGGCCGATTTGCTCGCCCGCCTCACGCGCGAGCGTCAGCTCACGACGATCATCGTGCTGCATGACATCCCCATGGCGGCGCGGCTCGCCGATCAGGTGGCTCTGCTAAAAGGGGGCAAGCTCGTTCGGCATGGGTTGGTCGGTGATGTCATTGCTTCGTCCGCCATGGACGAGGCGTTTCAGATCAAGTTGATCACGGAAAGGTTGGAGAGCAACCGCGTTGACGTTCTGAGGATTGACCTGCCTGCAAGAGAATAACCAGCTCCACGTTTTTCTCCGGACAGCTTCGCGCTCTCAGGTGCTGCAGCCGAAATCGGAGCGTTCAGGTGTCAGGTCAGCTACACTCGGTTCTGATCCGGCGATGCGCTGATAATGCGCGGGTAAGTGGTCGCGCTTATATTCAAGCCTGTATACAAGCTCTGCCAGAGAGCCGGGGGTCCATATGTCACCAGCCGAGGGAACCGTGACGCCAGACCGCCCGGAGCAAGGCGGCTTGTCACCGACCCCCGCACTAGGGTTGCGAGCGCCTGATCTCGAGCGCATCGCGCTGCTGGCCGCCGCCCTGCTGGTCGGCCTCGGCGTCATCATGTGGGTCGCCGGCAACTGGGACGGGCTGGGGCGCTACGGTCGCTTTGCCGTCACGGGCCTCGCGCTGGTGAGCGCTGTGGCAGGAGCGCTGCTATTGCCGCGTTTGCGGGTGCCCTTCCTGCTTGTGGCCCATCTGGTTGTCGGCGGGCTCCTGGCGCTGATCGGCCAGACCTACCAGACCGGTGCCGATCCCTGGTCGCTCTTCGCGATCTGGGCGGGGCTCGTTCTCCCCTTCGCTCTGGCGGCGCGTTCGGATGCGGTGTGGAGCGCGTGGATCATCGTGGCGATGGCGGGCGTCGCCTTGTGGTCTCGCAATCAGGGACATGCGCTTTTCGGCATGCATGCGGGCTTCACAGGGGTGTTGATGGCCTGGGCGATCATTATCGGGCTTTGCCTGCCGCTGTCCCCGTGGTCGCCGGTCCAACGGCTGATGGGCAAAACGCGCTGGAGTTGGCAGATTGGTATTGTCCTCGCGCTCTCCCAGATCGTGTTCACATCCACAGGGGCTGTCTGGTCGCGTGATTATCTGCTGCTTTTCCCGCTGGGGCTCGCCCTATGCGGCGGAATGCTGTTTCTGGTCGCGTGGCGTCGGCCGTTCGATCTCGTCGTCGCCGCCTTGCTCGGCATCGCCATCGATACGCTGCTGATTGCGGGTCTGATCCGCTTCGTCTTTTCCTATGCCGAACATGAGATGATCGGCGGGAGCCTGCTGGTGGGGCTTGCTGCGGCGGCCATTGTGGCTACGACCGCGACATGGCTGTTGCGGCACCATCGCGCCGCATCTCCGGCGCAAGCCGATGCGATGTTGCCTCTACCGTCCGAACAGGCGACGCCACCCTGGCCGATTCTGGCGCTGACGGCTTTCGGCGCGGTGATGGCGGCGATTCCCTTGCTGGTTTTCTATGCCTTGCTGGTTGTTCAGCTGGTTGGAGACCGCGCGATGTCGGGACCGCTCCTGCCGGTGCTCGGCGCGTTGACACTGGGCGGAGCGGTTTTTCTGCTGCGCAGCGGCAAGCCGGGCCTTTTTTCCGATGTCCTTGCCCTGATCTTCGCGCTCGTTGGCGCCATGCAGGTTGGCTATGGTGCCTTCCGCGATCTCCCGCCGGGCATGGCCGCCATGGCGATGCTGGCGCTGCTGATCGCCCTCGCGCTCATCTTGCCGCAACGCTGGATCGGGCTGCTCGCGGGACTTCCGGCGAGCAAGCTGGCGGGCCTCGCCATCACCAGCTTGGTGCTGCCGGATTCCATGTCGATCTGGCAGGTTCTCCTGCGCACCGGCGCGCTCTCGATGCCCATGGTGATCGAGAACCTGCTGATCGTTGTGCTCGTCGCGCTGATGGTCCGGCCGCTTCCGCGGCTTTCGAGACTGTCATCGTTTTTCGTTGGCTGGATTGTCGGTGCGCTGATTGTTGTCGCTCTGGAGAGTGGCCCGACGCTGCTGGCTGGCGCCTTTGGCGCGGGCTTTCCGGGTGGAGGCCAAAGGGCTGGCTCGCCGATGCTGATCGGTCGGGTCATCCTGACCGGCATTGCGATACTGGGCCTCATCTGGATGGCAAGAAGCCGATCCGAATGGCGCACGCCGTTGCTGACGGCGCATGCGCTGGCGCTGATCGTTCTGGTCGCGCTCATCCCCGCTCTCGCAGTCCCCGTCTTTGTCGGGCTGGTCATGCTGGCCGAGGGGCGACGAAACCTTGCATTGCTGGCCGGTGCCGTTGGTCTCTGGATCGTTGGTGCCTTCTATTACAGCCTCGCTTGGCCGCTCGTCACGAAGGGGCTGGTGCTGATCAGCCTTGGTTCGGTGCTGATCGGTCTGGCGGTCGGATTGGGCCGGAAGGCACTCAAACCCGGCCTCCTCGATCCTGCCCTCGCGACAGCCTCATCCGGACTGGCCGGCCGCTCGGCACAGGGACTGGTCGCCGCCGGAGCGGCTTGCATCGTGGTGCTTTGCGGATGGAGCATCCTGTCCAAGGAATACATCCTGCGCACGGGCCGCACCGTGCTGGTGCGCATTGCGCCGGTTGATCCGCGCTCGCTCGTGCAGGGCGACTATATGACATTGGCCTTCGAATTGCCGCAGCGCCGTCCCTCGAGGGCGGCATCTGCGTTTGGAGGGCCGCAGCCGGTCGCGATTGGGCGCGTGGGCGCTGACAACGTCGTCACCTTCACCGAGATTGTTCTGAAGCGCCCGCAACTCGCGTCGGATTCGGTCGCCATTGCGCTGAACATCAAGAACGGCAACTTCGTCGTGGGCAGCGATGCGTGGTTCTTCACGGAAGGAACGGCCGACAAATGGGCCGGTGCGCGTTACGGGATCTTTCGCGTTACCGCCGATGGTACGGCTCTTCTCGCCGGGCTGGCAGACGAGGCGCGTCGACCGATCCGGTAATCGCGGCATGAAGGCCCTAATTTAAGGTGGGCTTTGCGCGTACCGTCTTGCTTGCCGCTCTCCCTGGCCGGATCCCGCGGTGGTCAATTGGCATCGCTTCCGCGACCTTCGCCCGAAGTAAAGCCAGTTCGCGCAGCGGCTGGACATTCATCGCGTTGCGCGACATCCGGGCCAGATGGCCGATGGTCATTTTCATAATGCGATAAGTATGCGCACGAAAACGGACAAGGGCGAACGTCTGTGGAGGGGAAAGTGGTGCGAGCTATTGCGGCGAATGGCCGTTGCTTTAGCCGCAAGCGGATCGGGAGGCAAGCGTCCTTTCTGGGCTCGGCTTGCAATCTCTCCCAGCAGTCCGCACTGGCCATTGCCATCCGGCGGGAGCGCTGTTGCTTAACGCGGCATATCGCAAACCGGTGTCAGGCCTCGCGTCAGCTCAGCCGAAAAGGCGGAAGCGCTTGGCGGGCTTTGGCGCGTTGGGATCCGGCCCCGGATCATCCGGAATGAAGGGCTGAATCACCTCTTCGATGGGGCGGGGCGCTTCATTTGTTGCGGCCGGTGTTGCGGGGGGTGCGGGCGCCAGCTCGGACTCTGCCAAGCTCGCGATCTCCACCGGCGGCGGAGCTGGTGCGACAGGTTCTGCCGGCGCGATTTCGAGTGGAATAGGGGCTTCGAAGCGATCGGCGTCGATGCGGGCGCGCAAGGCCGCATCCTGCGCCTGCGGCGGCTCCTGCCAGCGATAGGCACCGATGATGCCCGAGGGCGAAACCGGCTTCCAGTGATCGGAGACCGAATCCTCCGCCACCCAGGCCGGGTCGCGCGGCGCACGTGAGGCGCGCGCCAGCCAGGAGCGAACAAGGCCCTGGTTGCCGCTTTCGGCATCCTCGAGTTCAGCCATCAGAAGGCAGGCGCGGGCCGTCGGCTTCTGAAGCACGAGGGCTTCGAGCGCCTCGCGCGCCTCGCCGAATTCGCGCGCGTCAATCGCGGCGCGGGCCACGATGAAGCGGGATTCGCGGGCATTGGGCGCGAGCTTCTCCAGCGTGCGGGCGCGTTTCAGGCGATCCAGCGCGGAATCACCGGGACGCGCGCCGAGATGCGCCTCGGCAAGATCGGGATGCGGCTCGGCCTTCCATGCGGTTTCGAGCACGCGCGCGGCCTTGCCGGTATCCCCGCGCGCCGCGAGCCGGCGCGCGACGAGCACAGCCGCCGGCACGAGCGTCGGTGCAAGCCGCAGGGCATCCTGCGCCAGCGCGAGGGCTTCGTCGGGGTTGCGCTCCTGGCTGTCGAGCGCCGCAGCCGTGAGCAGGACGGAGCGCAGGCGCTTGCCCTCGGCCTTGTCAATCAGCCGGCGGGAGACGCCCTGCTCCACCACCTCGATGGCGCCGCGCCAATCGCCGGCCTGCGCTCTCATGCGCAGCATGGCATCATTGGCCCAACTTGCTCCGGGGCTGGTGCGATAAGCCTGTTCGGCCAGCATGCGGCTTGCTTCGCCATCGCCACGCCGCGCGGCCTCCACGAACAGCCCGCGTAGGCCGAGGCCGTG
Organism: Beijerinckiaceae bacterium; assembly: GCA_025458025.1. Lineage (GTDB taxonomy): Bacteria > Pseudomonadota > Alphaproteobacteria > Rhizobiales > Beijerinckiaceae > Rhabdaerophilum. The sequence continues at coordinate 4,638 of JALOTF010000002.1, forward strand.
CGTATCCGGGTTGTCGAGCATCGCCTTGAAGGCGAGTTCGGCGCCCTTTTCGTTGCCGGCGAGTTGCGCGGTTTGCGCCTTCAGCAGAAGCGCCAGCGGCTCGCTGCCGAGCAGGCGCTCGGAATCCCGCGCATGGCGCTCGGCCTGGCGCTGGTCGCCCACACCCACGGCCACGAGGCCGCGTGCGACGGCGAGTTGGCCCTTCTCGCGCCGGCGCATGCGGTTCGCGAGGCCGATGAGGCTCGGCAGGCGAAAGACCAGCCTGAGAACCGACCAGAGGATCATCAACGCGACAAAGCCCGCGAGAAGCCCGGCAATGCCGGTCAGCAGGCTCACGCGGTATTCGGTTTCGCCCCATTGCAGCAGCACATGGCCGGGTGTGTCGGCGAGTTGCGCGAAGCCGAAGGCGATGGCCAGAAGCAGCAGAAAAAACGCAAGCAATCTCAACATGCGGGCATCCTCACGGCTTCGCCGGCGCGGCGGCGCGGGCAAGCCCGGCGAGGCTTTCCTGCCGGATCTGGCGAATGGCATCGCCGGCCTTGGCGCGCGCTTCGGCCTTGGCCTTCCAGCCTGCGAAGCGCTCGGCGCGCGGGGCGGAAAGACGGCTGACGAGCGTGATCGCAGTTGCGAGATCGCCGCGTCCCACGGCCTGTTCGGCGCGCGCGAGATGGGCGGCGTCATCCGTACCGGTGATCTCGCCGGTGCGGCGCACTTCCACCAGCGAGGCCGCGCCGTGCTTGAGGCGGGTGAGGAAATCAGCCTGCTGGCCGGTTGCTGCCTCGGCGCTGGCCTTGGCGAGGTCGCGCAATTCGTTGCCGAGGCTCGCGAGCGAGGGCGGCGCATCCTTCGCGAAAGCCGCGAGGGGTGCGAGCCGTTCGGCTGACACGCCCAAGGCCTTGAGGGCCTCGATTGCGCCGCCAAGGGACTCATTGCGCTGGAAGCCCTCGGCAAGGTTCTGGCTCACCACGGAAGCGGCAGAGGCGCGGGCGAGTTCGCCATTGGCGGAGGCCACGGCCTTTGCGAGCGTAGTGACCTGCTCGTTGAGGCCGGTGACGCGCGCGGCCTGCCCCTCGGCCTGCTTCGTGGCTGCTTCAGCGGCGCTGCGCAGGCGCTCGATCTCGGCGGCCATGTCCGGGGTCGGGCCGGTAGCGGGTGAACCCGACGCCACAGGGCGCTCCGAAAGGGTTTTCAAGGCACCGGAAAGGCGGCTGATTTCGGCCTGAAGCGCCTGTTCGCGCGGCGCGAATTCCGCGAGGGTCTTCTCGGCCTTGGCGAGGCGCTCCGTAAGTTCGGCGGGGATGGCGGCTGCCGGTGGCTTCGCCTGTTCCAGCCGCGCGAGGCGCTGGTCAAGCGCTGTCGCAAGCTTCATATCCGACCCGCCGAGCAGCGCCTGCACGCCGAGGCTCCCCACGACGCCTGCCACGAGGGCGAGCGCCAGCGGCATGGCCATGGAAGGCTTGGCCGGAGGTGGCGGTGGCGGGGCTTCGGCGACCGGCGGTTCGGGCTGCGATGCGGCCTCGGCACGAGGCTCATCTGCCGGGGCGGGAGCCGGCTCGGTTCTCACCTCGCTGACCGATTCGGCCGGCAGATCGATCTCGACCGGCGGGCGTGATTTCTTCGGGCGGGCATTCTCGCCGGGCTTGGTCGAGGCGGATTCGGTCTCATCGCCGTTCTTGGGCGTGGTTTCCATGGGCTGAACCTCCCCGTCCTTCCCTGCGATGCTTCGCTTGCCTGCCGCCCATCAAACGAAAACGCGGCGGGGCGTCAATCGAATTGCGTATCGGTTTGTTCTCGCGCAAGGGCGAGGGCGGTTCTCACGAGGCTTGCAGCGTTCCGTTCTGGGGCGAGCGCGATGCGTGGCTCGAAGGGCAACGGCCCCATCACGGCGCGCAAGGTGCCGGAGACAGCGGGCGAGAGGCAGGCCTGCCCTGTGCGCCAGAGGTGCTCGCGATGCGGCGAATGCTGAATCGCCCGCGCGAGGCTCGCTGCACTTTCGCGGCTGAAATGCAGCACGGCATCGACGGGATTCTTAAGTTTTGCATCGATATCTTCGGCCGAAGCGCCTTCTTCCATGCGGTATCGCCGCCAGAGATCGAGCGAGAGGCCGGATGCTGTCGCGTCCGCCTCGAGTTCCGGCCGGCGGGGCTCGCCTGCGAGGTAGATCGCCCGACGACCGGCAAAGGGAGCTAGCAATGGCTTCAGGCTTGCGGCCTCGCCCCCGGCGATGCGGATATCCGAGAAGCCGACCAGCCCTGCGGCTTCGGCCGTCACCCCGCCCACAGTGAGGCAGGGCAGACCGAGCCAATCCTGCGGGATGGGCTCGCCCAACCGGAAGGCGCGCGGCGAGGTCGCGATCAGGAGATCCGGCTTCGGTGGCGCCGCCTCGAGGATCGCCACCTCGCGCCGCGTGGTGAGCAGAACCGCCTCGCCGCCGAGTTCTGCAATAAGCCGCGCAGTGTCGCTGGCATCCGGCTCCGCGCGGGTCACCAGCAGGCGCGGGCGGTTCATCGCCTAGCCCACCACCCCGGCGGGAATTTCCGCGCGGAGTTCCCGACCGAGGGACGCGCCGAGTTCGGCGGCCTTGGCATCCGTCGGCGCAGGGAGCGTAGCCTCACGCGTCCAGACGCGGGTGCCATCAGGCGCGAGCACAATGCCGGCGAAGCGCAGGGCGCCATCCACAAGCCGCGCCGAACCGCCGATGGGCGTGCGGCAGGAGCCATCGAGTACGCCGAGGAAGGCGCGTTCGGCGGCGAGCGCGAGGCCGGTCTCACGATGCACGATCGCGTCGGTCAGGGCCAGCACGCGCGCATCACCATCGCGCGCCACCAGGGCAATCGCACCCTGGCCCACGGCGGGGGTGAAGGTCTCGGGGTCGAGCGCTTCGGTCGCGTGTTCGGCGAGGCCGAGGCGATTGAGGCCGGCCATGGCGAGCACGATGGCATCAAAGGTGCCGTTCGCGACCTTGTCGAGGCGGGTTTGCACATTACCGCGCAGCATCTCGATGGTCAGATCAGGGCGCAGGCGCTTCAGAAGGGCCTGACGACGGAGCGACACCGTGCCCACCTTCGCGCCCTGCGGCAGATTGGCGAGCGTCTTCCAGCGTGGCGCGATGAGTGCATCGCGAATGTCGTTGCGCGGCAAGTAACCCGCCACAACCAGGCCATCCGGCAGCGTGGTCGGCAGGTCTTTCGCCGAATGCACCGCGAGATCCACGCGGCCCTCGAGCTGTGCGGCGTCGATTTCTTTCGTGAACAGCCCCTTGCCGCCGATTTCCGAGAGCGGGCGATCCTGCGTCGCATCTCCCGTGGTGCGGATGATCTCGGTCGCAACCGCGTCCTCGCCGAGGCCATGGGCCTCGCGCAGGGCAGCGGCGGTCATGCGGGCCTGAGCGAGTGCAAGCGGTGAACCGCGCGTGCCCAAGGTGAGAAGAGGCGCTACAGCAGTCACGGCAGATCCTGTCGGTTCGAGCCTTCCCCCGAAGGCCACTCTTCGTCTAGAACGGCCGGACGGGCTTCGGCAAGAAGCCTGATGAATTTCGTTGCAGCCGAGCAAGTTTCGGAAATCAGACGGGAAGTCATGTTGTCCTTGCGCGTTCTTGGGTTGGAGACTACCTGCGACGAGACATCCGCGGCCATCGTCGAGGTCTCCCGGGATGGCACGCGGCGCATCCTGTCGAACCGCATTCGCTCGCAGATTGCCGAACACGCGCCTTTCGGGGGCGTGGTGCCGGAGATTGCGGCGCGCGCCCATGTCGAGATTCTCGACCGGATGATCGACGATGCCCTGAAGGAAGCGGGCATCACCATGACGAACCTCGATGGCATCGCGGCCGCCGCCGGTCCGGGCCTTATCGGCGGCGTGCTCGTGGGCCTCACCACCGGCAAGGCATTGGCGCTGGCGCTCGGCAAGCCGCTGGTAGCGGTGAACCATCTCGAGGCGCATGCCCTCACCCCGCGCCTTACCGAAGAGGTGGGGTTCCCTTACCTGCTGTTGCTGGTTTCAGGAGGGCACACGCAGCTCGTGGCTGTGGAAGATATCGGCAAATATCGCCGCATCGGCACGACGATTGACGATGCGATTGGCGAGGCCTTCGACAAGGTTGCGAAGATGCTCTCGCTCGGTTTCCCCGGCGGTCCCGCCGTGGAGCGCGCGGCCGAGAAGGGCGATGCCAGCCGCTTCGCCTTGCCACGCCCGCTTCTGGGCCGACCGGAGCCCAATTTCTCGCTCTCCGGCCTGAAAACGGCCGTGCGCCTCGCGGCTGAGGCGGTGCAGCCGCTCAACGAACAGGATTGCGCCGATCTCTGCGCGAGCTTCCAGGCGGCGATTGTCGATTGCATCGTCGATCGCACGCGGATGGGAATCCGTGCGTTCCGCCAGCAGGTGGGTAGTCCCACAGCGCTTGTGATCGCCGGTGGCGTGGGCGCGAACCGCGCGATCCGCATGGCCCTCCAGCGCGTGGCGATGGAGGCCGGCCTCAAATGCCTCGTGCCGCCGCCGGCGCTCTGCACCGATAACGGCGCGATGATCGCCTGGGCCGGAATCGAGCGTTTGCGGCGGGGCATGACCGATGGTCTCGATTTCGCCGCGCGCCCGCGCTGGCCGCTGGATGAGGCGGCGGCGAAACCCGGAGCGCGAGCATGAAAGAAGCTCGTGCATGAATACTAACCGGGTCGCGGTTCTGGGTGCTGGCGCGTTCGGCACGGCGCTGGCGCTCGCATTCGCGCGGGCCGGGCGCGATGTCACGCTTTGGGGACGTGACGCTGAGCGCATGGAGGCGATGGCAAAGAGCCGGCTTTGCGAGGCAGCTCTGCCCGGCTTGCCGCTCGATCTGCGCATCACGCCGGTTTCCGATCTGAACGCTGCGGCAGAATTGCCGGTGCTGGTGCTTGCTGTGCCGACACAGGCCCTGCGCTCTGTTTGCGAGGCTTTGGCGTTCGTGCTGTCGCCCGGCCATGCCGTGATTTCCGCCGCAAAGGGGATGGAGCAGGCCACGGGCCAGTTCGTTACCGAGGTGATGGCGGATGAACTCGGCCCCCAGCGCTTCGGTGTCCTTTCAGGCCCCTCCTTCGCGGAGGATATCGCGCGCGGTCTGCCCACGGCGGTGAGCCTCGCGATGACGGAAGCGATGGATGCGCAGGCGCTCGCGGCGCATCTCGGCTCGACCGGTTTTCGCATCTACCACGCGACGGATGTGCGCGGCGTGGAGATTGGCGGTGCAGCAAAAAATGTGCTGGCCATCGCGGCGGGAATTGTCGCGGGGCTGGGCTTGGGCGAAAGTGCGCGCGCGGCCATCGTTACGCGCGGTTTTGCTGAATTGCGGCGTTTCGCGGCTTCGCTCGGCGCGCGGGCCGAGACGCTGATGGGCCTTTCCGGCCTTGGCGACCTGCTGCTCACGGCTTCTTCCACCCAGAGCCGGAATTTCTCGCTTGGGCTGGCTCTGGGGCAGGGTAAAGCGCTGCATGAGGCCTCCGGCGGAAAGCTCGCCGAGGGCGCTTTCACCGCAGCCGCGCTTGATGACATGGCCCGCGCGCGCGGCATCGATATGCCGATTGCCGCGGGCGTCCGCGCGATCCTTGACGGCAGGCTCGGCGTAAAGGATGCCGTGGCGGCGCTGATGGCGCGGCCTTTCCGGGAGGAGTGAGAATGGCGCATTGGCTCGTGAAATCCGAACCCTTCAAATGGTCTTGGGACCAGCAGGTCGCAGCCGGTGCCAAGGGCACTTTCTGGGACGGTGTGCGCAACCATTCCGCCAAGTTGAACCTGATGGCCATGAAAAAGGGCGAGCAGGTTTTCTTCTACCATTCCAACGAGGGGCTCGAGATCGTGGGCATTGTGGAGGTGATCCGCGAGGCCTATCCGGACCCCACCGCCGAGCCGGGCGAGCCCTGGGTGGTGGTGGATTTCGCCGCCGTGAAGCCGCTGCCGAGGCCGATTTCGCTGAAAGAGATCAAGGCCAATCCGGCGCTTGCGAAGATGAGCCTCGTCACCTCCATGCGCCTCTCGGTGCAGCCGGTGACCGATGACGAATGGGCGCTCATCACGAAGCTTGGCGGGCTCTAATTCTTTCCGTGCGTCACAAAAAACGCGCGAGGTTTCCCCCGCGCGTTGATTGTCGTTCTGTCGTGTCCGATCAGAACTTGTAGCTCAGGCCCGCGCGCACGGCATGCGTATCGAGGCGAACGCGAGTCGCGCCGCCCGGAACGCCCGGGGTGCTGTGGGTCTTCGCGCCGAAATCCGAATAGGCGTAATCGAGACGCGTCACGAGGTTGTCGGTGATGGCATAGGCAAGGCCACCGCCGATGGTCCAGCCGGCACGGGTATCGGAAAAGCCCGAGGAGCCGCCCACGAAGGTCGTGTTGCCGTTGTAATCGGCCAGAGCCACACCGCCCGCGATGTAAGGCAGGAAGCGGCCGACCGCGTAGCCGAGGCTCAGCCGGGCGTCGCCGCCCCACGTGTTCTCGATGCGCGTGGTGTTCACAGCGGCCGCATAGCCGGTGCCCGAACGCGTATCGAAATTGCCGAAGCCGCGCACTTCAGCGCCGACAACCATGTTGTTGTTGAACTGGTAGCGATAGCCGAGATGGCCGCCGAGCGAGAAGCCCGAGGGGTCGGTCGAGGCGGAGGTGGGAACCCCCGGCAGGCTCAGCCGCGCATTGCCCCACTGGTAGCCGGCATCCACACCGGCATAGCCACCGGTCCAGTTGAAGCCGAGGGTGGGGGTGAAGGCAGGGGCGACCGGCTGGCTGCGCCGCACCGAAAGATCGGCCGCGCTGGCCACACCGGCAGCCAGCAAGCCCGCGCCGACGACGAAGGGCGTCAGTTTCCGCATTACAATTCTCCTTGGTTCACAGTCTTCGCCGAACAATGGCGGCCTCTGCTTGCTGACGGGGCATCATGGCGCGAGTGGTTCCCGGGCGTGGAGATTTCGCGGAGGTTTTGTGGCGCCAATTGTGGCTGGCCCGCCCGAAATGCGGCGAAGCTGCCTCTTTTCTTACCGGAAAGTTGATCGGCCGAATTGCCAAGATCAGACCACCTTCCGTGCTTCCCGGCTTTCCGTTAAGACCGATTGCAAGGAAGAGAAGCCGGCGCCAGTCCGGCCAGAAGTTCCGTTGTTTCGGTCCGGGAGAACGCTGATGTCGGAGAAGGTATACGAGGTTTCCGCTGCTTGGAAAAAGCGCGCTTATGTCAATGATGCCAAATACAAGAAGATGTATGCCGCCTCGGTAAAGGACAGCGAGGCCTTCTGGGGCGAGCATGGCAAGCGGATCGACTGGTTCAAGCCCTATACCAAGGTGAAGAACGTCTCCTACAAGCCGGGCAAGGTCTCGATCAAATGGTTCGAGGACGGCACCACCAACGTCTCCTATAACTGCGTCGATCGCCATCTTGCGAAGCGCGCAAACCAGGTTGCCATCATCTGGGAAGGCGACGACCCCAAGAATTCCAAGAAGATCACCTATGCCAAGCTGCACGAGGAAGTGTGCCGCATGGCGAATGTGCTGAAGGCCAACGGCGTCAAGAAGGGCGATCGCGTCACGATCTACCTGCCGATGATCGTCGAGGCGGCCTATGCGATGCTCGCCTGCACGCGCATCGGCGCGGTGCATTCCATCGTGTTCGGCGGCTTCTCGCCGGATGCGATTGCCGGCCGCATCGAGGATTGCGATTCCAAGGTGGTGATCACCGCCGATGAGGGCCTGCGCGGCGGCAAGGCTGTGCATCTCAAGAAGAATGTCGATGTCGCCTGCAACAAGGTGCATCCGGCGGTCGACAAGGTCATCGTGGTGAAGCACACCGGCGGCCATGTGACCATGCAGGAAGGCCGTGACGTCTGGTATCACGAGGAAGCCGCCAAGGTTTCCACCCATTGCCCGCCGGTGGAAATGAAGGCCGAAGACCCGCTCTTCATCCTCTATACCTCGGGTTCCACGGGCAAGCCGAAGGGTGTGCTGCACACCACCGGTGGCTATCTCGTCTATGCCTCGATGACGCATCAATACGTCTTCGATTACAAGGATGGCGACATCTACTGGTGCACGGCCGATGTGGGCTGGGTGACTGGCCACAGCTACATCATCTATGGCCCGCTCGCGAATGGTGCCACGACCCTGATGTTCGAGGGCGTGCCGAACTACCCGACCATGTCCCGCTTCTGGGAGGTGATCGACAAGCACAAGGTCAACACCTTCTACACCGCCCCCACGGCCATCCGCTCGCTGATGGGTGCCGGCGAAGAGATGGTGAAGAAGACCAAGCGCAAGTCCTTGCGCCTGCTCGGTTCGGTGGGCGAGCCCATCAATCCGGAAGCTTGGGAATGGTATCACAAGGTGGTCGGCGATGGCCGCTGCCCGATCGTCGATACCTGGTGGCAGACCGAAACCGGCGGCGTGCTCATCACCCCGCTGCCCGGTGCGACCGCGCTGAAGCCGGGTTCGGCCACGCGGCCCTTCTTCGGCGTGAAGCCGGAAGTGGTGGATGCCAATGGCACCGTGCTCAAGGGCGCCTGCGAGGGCAACCTCATCCTCACGGATAGCTGGCCCGGCCAGATGCGCACCGTTTACGGTGACCACAAGCGCTTCGAGGAGACCTATTTCGCGACCTATCCCAATGCCTATTTCACGGGTGATGGCTGCCGCCGCGACAAGGATGGCTATTACTGGATCACGGGACGCGTGGATGACGTGATCAACGTCTCGGGCCATCGCATGGGCACGGCGGAAGTCGAAAGCGCGCTCGTGGCGCATGAGGCGGTGTCGGAAGCGGCGGTCGTGGGCTATCCGCACGACATCAAGGGGCAGGGCATCTATGCCTATGTCACCCTGATGAACGGCATCCAGCCCTCCGAGGATCTGCGCAAGGCGCTGGTGACCACCGTGCGCAACGAGATCGGTCCGATAGCGACGCCGGACAAGATCCAGTTCGCGCCGGGGCTGCCAAAGACCCGCTCGGGCAAGATCATGCGGCGCATTCTGCGCAAGATCGCCGAGGATGATTTCGGTTCGCTGGGCGACACCTCGACGCTCGCCGATCCGAGCGTGGTGGATGATCTCATCGCCAACCGGCAGAACAAGAAGGGCTGAGGCCCTTCAGCCACCGGTTTCAAGCTTCTGCCTGGACTGGAAGAGCGGCGCAAGCCGCTCTTTTTTGTTGCAGATTCGGCGATCCAAACGAAAGCGCCGCCGGTTTCCCGACGGCGCCCTCTCCCCGTTCCCGCGCGAACACGCTCGCCGCGCGGGCTCTGGTTCAGAACTTGTAGGTCACGCCCGCACCGATGATCCACGGATCGAGATGCATCTTGGCCTTCACCGGCACCGCGCCAAGCAGGCCCTTGGCATCTGTGCGCAGGTAGAGCTTCTTCACGTCGAAGTTGATGCCCCAGTTCTTGTCGAGCATGTAATCAAAGCCGACCTGCACCGCGAGGCCTGCCGCCGTGTCAATCTTGAAGCGGTTCAGCGTGCCGTGCTGTTCGCCATAGAAGATCGTGAGGTTCACGCCCGCGCCGATATAGGGCTTGAAGGCCCCGAACTGCGTGAAATGGTATTGCAAGGTCAGGGTCGGCGGCAGCAGCCAGGCCTTGCCGAGCGTGCCGAGGCCAGCGATTGCGCCTTTGCCCTTCGCGGTATGCGGTGTCGTGCCGAGGATGAGTTCCGCAGCGATGTTCGGCGTGAAGAAATAGGTGATGTCGAGTTCCGGCACGACCGAGTCGGTCACATCCACCTTCGCGCCTGCGAGCGGCGCGCCGCCGGCGGTCACGCGGTTCGAGCCGCCGGGAATGACACCAATGCCGCGCAGGCGGATCATCCACGGGTTGAATGAAACCGGCGCGAAGGTCGGCGACTTGGCCACGGGGCCGAGATCGGCTGCGAGCGCGAGGCTGCTGGTGGTGGCGAGAAGAAGAGCGGCCCCCAGACCGCGAATGGCTGTTTTGCGCATGGCTCTGTTCCAGTTTTTCCCCAAGAGGCGGGGGGACCGTGCGCTCGGCCCAACCCATTGAACTTGATGCAAATCAAGCTCCGGAAGCCGGGAAAACCGCTGTTGCATCGCTGCCTCAGCCGAAAGCCGGATGGTCGCTATCGCTTGTTGCAAACATGCCCATGAGAAAGCCCGGCCAGAGGTGACCGGGCTGCAAGATTACGAAAATCACTGAGCCCAGTTCGCCTAGACCGCGACGGAGTGCCTTCCGGCGGATTGGCCGAGATAGGCATCGAAGCGCGAGGCCACGAGCCGCAGGAAGGGCCGGCCCGCTTCCGTGACCAGCAGCGTATCGCCGTCGCGCTTCACCCAACCGCGGCGGATTTCATCGGTGAATTCGCGCATGGTCTGCCGAATGGCGGCTTTCGCTTCATCCGGCGCATCGGTGAAAGCGAAATCGGCCTCCTCCAGCCGCATCCGGCACATCAGCGCCTCGATGACGCCGCGGCGCATGCGATCCTCCGCAGTCACCGCGAGACCGCGCGCAATCGGCAGCTTTCCTTCCGCGATGGTCGCGAGATAGCGGCCCGTGGTCGGCTCGTTCTGCACGTAGCCGCCGGGGAGCGAGCCGATCGCGGAGGCCCCGAACCCGATCAGCGCCTCGGCCGGGTCCACCGTGTAGCCCTGGAAATTCCGCCGGAGCGAGCCATCCCACGCCGCCTTCGCCAGCGCATCGCCGGGCCGGGCGAAATGGTCGATGCCCACGCGGCGATAGCCATTGGCCACGAGGAAGGCCGCCGCATTCTCCGCCTGCAGGAAGCGCGCCTCCACGCCGGGCAGCGATTCCGGCGGGATCATCTCCTGATGCTTCTTCATCCACGGCACATGGGCATAGCCGAAGAGCGCGATGCGATCCGGTGCCAGCGCCACCACTTTTTCCAGCGTTGCCATTAGGCGCGCTTCCGTCTGGTAGGGTAGGCCATAGATCGCGTCGATGTTCAGCGAGCGCACGCCCTTCTCGCGGAAGGCATCGGCCACGCGCTTGGTTTCCTCGAAGCTCTGCTCGCGGTTGATTGCCCATTGCACTTCCGGATCGAAATCCTGCACGCCGAGGCTGACGCGGGTGAGACCCCCTTTCGCCAGCGCCGCGATGCGTTCGTCATCAAGGCCACGCGGATCGATCTCCACCGCGAAATCGCAATCGGAGCGCAGGCGGAAAGCCTCGCGCGTGGCATCGGCAAGGCGCAGGATATCCTCCGCGCTGAGCATGGTGGGCGACCCACCGCCCCAATGGATATGCGAGACTGTCGCACCCGCCGGCACTTTCTCGCCCACCATGCGGATCTCGCGGATGAGCCCGCCGAGATAGAGCCCCACGGGTTCGTATCGCCGGGTGATGCGCGTATGGCAGCCGCAGAACCAGCACAGGCTGTCGCAGAAGGGGATGTGCATGTAGAGCGAGAGATCAACCTTTTCCGGGAAGGCCCCCAGCCAATCCCCGTAGGTTTTCGCGTTGAGCCCCGCATGGAAATGTGGCGCGGTGGGGTAGCTCGTGTAGCGCGGCACCGGTTTCGCGGCGAGGTGAGCGAGATCGGCGGCAAGCGAGGAACCGAGGGAGGACATGGGGCGGCGCTTTCGTGACACGGGCGAGGATGCCGCTTTGTGCCCGTTTTCTCCGGGTTGCACCTTGCGCTGGAGCAAGCCCGCGGCCACGGCCTTCACCCTCCGGTAACCCTTCCGACAAGTTGCGAGGGTGCGGAAACCCTTTCGCGAGTCTCTGCACCCGAGAGTGCCCATCAGGGACCCTCGGCATCCGGAGGACAAGGGATGAATTCGAATATCGACCGGCGCGCCTTGCTCGGCGCCATGACTTTGGGCAGCCTCGTGCTTCCCGCAGCGGCCCATGCACGCGGTCTCGTGGAATTTCCGCACGGTTACGAGCCGGGCTCGGTGGTGGTCTCCACGCGCCAGCGCGTGCTGTTTTTTGTGCAGGGCGACGGCACGGCAATCCGTTATCCGGTCGCGGTCGGCATGCCCGGCAGGCAATGGTTCGGCACGCGCCTGATTGACGGCAAGCATTACCGCCCGGCCTGGTCACCGCCGGCGGAGGTGCGCCGCGCGAAGCCCTCGCTGCCCGATGTCATTCCCGGCGGCGCGCCCAACAACCCAATGGGTGCTGGCGCCCTGACGATTGCCCCGGGTGAATACGCGATCCACGGCACTTCACCCTCGATGCGGGCCTCGATCGGGCGCTATGCCTCCTTCGGCTGCATCCGCATGCTGGACGAGGATGTGCTCGACCTCATGGCGCGGGTGCGCATCCCGAGCCGGGTGACGGTGGTGGGCTAGGAATGCCGGGCGATCAGAAATCGCTGGCGATGCCCTTCACTTCCCAATCGTCGTAGCGCACCGGGTCTTTCCCGCCGCGGCCATTGATCTCGGCCTTTTTCGCGAGTTCCGCTTCGCGCGCTTCGAGTGCGGCGCGGCGTGCGGCTGCCTCCTCCAGTGCGCGCTGGGCGGCGGGGGAGAGCGATTTTGCTGGCGGCACAGGCATTTCACCGGTTTCCGGTTTCTCCGACATGGGGTAGAGCCTCCCGATCCACTCGGCTATAGGGCTTGGATGGGCAGGATATAGGGCTTGCCTTCCGCCCCTGACCAGAGCTTTCGACAAAGGCCCCGCCGCTTCATGCGCTTCAACGCCGACGATCTCGCCCGCCGCGTGCTCTATCGCGACGCCGCCGTGCTGGTCATCGACAAGCCCTATGGCATTGCCGTGCATGCCGGGCCGAAGGGCGGCGTGACGCTTGATGTCTTCCTGCCCGATCTGCGCTTCTATGCGCCCGAGAAGCCGCAGCTCGCGCATCGGCTGGATCGCGAAACCACGGGCTGCCTTGTGTTCGGGCGCAACCAGAAGGCGCTCAGGCGGCTCGGCGCGCTGTTCCGCGATGGCCTCGTGAAGAAAACCTACTACGCCTTCGTCTGTGGTCGTCCGACCGAAGCGGAGGGTGTGATCGACCTGCCGCTCGCGCGTCGCAGCCATGACAAGCGCTCCTGGTGGATGAAGGTCGATCCGGCGGGGGATGCGTCGCTCACGCGCTATCGCACCCTTGGGCAGGCCGATGGTCTCGCCTTGCTGGCGCTGTCGCCCGAAACGGGCCGCACGCATCAGCTTCGCGTGCACTGTGCCGCGATGGGCTGGCCGATCGCGGGAGATCGCATCTATGGCGGTGACCGTGCGATGGCTGTTTCGCCGGGCTTGATGCTGCATGCTGCGCGCATCGAGATTCCGTTTTATCCCGGCAAGCCAGCGCTTCACATCGAGGCGCCCTTGCCCGATCCCTTCCGCCAGCTTCTGGAAAGCTTGCGCATGGCTGTTCCAGGAGAGAATGCATGAGCCGCTGGCAAGGTCCGAAGCGTCCGCCCAAGGAGAAGGGCCCGCGCGCCGAGCCGCCGGGCTTTCGCGCCCGCCTCGTTGCTGCCCGCGCCCATCGGCGCGTGATGCGCGAGCGCCGGCCCATCGATGAGGCCATCGCGCTGGAGACGAAAACCGCTGCGTTGCCTCCGGCTGATCTCGGTCTCGTGCGGGCGATACTGACTGTCGCTTTCCGGCGTCGCGGCACCATCCGCGCGGCTCTGGCGTCGCGTGCGGCGACGGGCGAAATCGCCGAGGCTGGGCCGTTGCAGCCTTTGCTCGAAACGGCCTTGGCGCAGATCCTGTTCATGGATGTGCCCGACCATGCCGCCGTGGATTGCGCGGTGGAAATCGCCAAGCGCGACAGCGAGGCGAAGCATTACGCGGCTTTCGCGAATGCGCTTCTACGGCGCATCACGGCTGAAAAGGCGGAGATCCTCGTAGGGATGCCGGATGGCGTGGATGCGCCGGAATGGCTGTTCGAGCGTTGGAAACGCGCCTATGGGCCGGAGCAGGCCAGCGCCATCGCACGGATTCACCAGCAGGAACCGCCGGTCGATCTCACTGTTTTCGAGAGCCTTTCGCCCGAGATTGCGGGTCGCATGCTCTCCACGGGATCGTTCCGCCTCGGCACCGAAGCCGCGATTTCCGCCCTGCCAGGTTATGCGGAAGGAGCGTTTCAGGTGCAGGATGCGGCGGCTGCCTTGCCCGCGCGTCTCGTCGGCGCGAAGCCGGGCATGCGCATTGCCGATCTTTGCGCGGCGCCGGGCGGCAAAACGGCGCAGCTCGCCGCCGTCGGTGCCACGGTGGTCGCGGTGGAGCGCAGCGCCCAGCGTGCCGAGCGCCTCCACGAGAATCTCGCCCGGCTGAAACTCCCGGCCGAGGTGATCGTGGGTGATGTCCTGACGCTGGAAGCCGGGATGTTCGATGCTATCCTGCTCGATGCGCCCTGCTCGGCCACCGGCACCATTCGCCGGCATCCGGAAGTCGCCTGGACCAAGACTCTCACCGATATCCTCGCGCTGGCACGCCAGCAGGCGGCGATGCTGGCAGCGGCGGCGAAGTGCCTGAAGCCCGGCGGCATTCTCGTTTATGCCACCTGCTCGCTGGAGCCGGAGGAGGGCGAGAGGCAGGTTGACGCCTTCCTCGGTGCTCATCCTGAATTCAGCCGACGGCCTGTGCTCGCCGAGGCGGATGCCATTCCCGCCGAGATGATCACGCCTGCCGGCGACCTGCGCGTGCTGCCCTCTCATCTTGCAAGCGAGGGTGGTGCCGACGGGTTCTATGCCGCACGGTTGCAACGCCGCGCCTGATCAGCCACAAGGGAATCAGGGTAAATGCGTCGAAGCGGGGTTATGTGTTGGATGCGGCAAGAAGGGTGCGGCCGGGCTTGCGCCTTCGCGTCAAGCGGGCATGGCTGAAGCTGCGCCTTGCGCTGGCTGCCAGCCCGCTTTTCGGCCGGCGCTACAGGGCGCGCCAGTTTGCCTATCTTGCGCCGCATATTCACCTCGCTGACCCGTCCATCGCGGCGGATATCGCGATGGGCCATGTGGTTCTGGGTGGCCGCAGCCTCCTGTGCGGCGAGCGCTCGCCGTTTCATGTCGCGCCCCCTTCCGAAAGTTTTGTGCGCGCGCTCTATGGCTTCGGCTGGCTCGCGCATTGCGATGCGAGCCCGCGCCTTGAGGTCCGGGCCCATGCTCGCAAGCTCGTGCGGGATTTCCTGACCCTGCCGGACAAGGATCGCTCGGCTTTTGCGGATCATCCGGCCGTGCTGGCGCGGCGCGTCATCGCTTGGGTCACGCATTCAGGCCTGCTTGCCGAGGGGGAGGATCGCGCGGGCTATGAGAGCCTGCTCGATCAGCTCGCGCGGGATGGCGCGCTTCTCGCGGTTTATGCGCGACGCACCGATATCGGCACTGCGCGCCTGCAGGCGGCGGTGGCTTTGGCCTTCCATGCGCTCGCGCTGGAACGCGGCCGGAAGGCGATTGCCCGCGCCGAGCAATGGCTTGATCTCGCGCTTGCCGCGCTGGTCGCTCCGGATGGCGCCACGCATGATCGCGATTGCGGAACCGTCGCGCTGATTGCAGCCGATCTCGTGGCGATGCTTGCGCTTTATCGCGTCCGGCAGATTGCGCCGCCGCCGGCCATTGCATCGACCCTGTCGGATATGATCGCCTTCCTGCGTCTTCTCCAGCATCCCGATGGCGGATTGACGCTGATGAATGGCGGCGGGCGCATTGCGCGTGATCTCGCGGGCGAGGTGGTGCGCTCGCGCCGCGGCCCGGCAACGCTCCTCACCTCCGCCGTGGAAACGGGTTTCGAACGGCTTGAGAACGCCCATGCCGTGCTCATCGCCGATGCCGGCACACCGCCGCGCCGCTCCTGTTCGGGCCGCGCGGGGGCCAGTGCGCTGGCTTTCGAATTCTCGTCCCGCGCGGATCGCATCATCATGTCGTGCGGTATGCCGCCGGGTGCCGATGTGGGCATTGCGCGTGTCTATCGCTCGGCAGCCGCGCATTCCACGGTGCAGATCGAAGGTGAGGGGCTTGCGAGCCTCTATGATGTCGCGCTCGTGACGGGCGAGGTGGAAACCCGCCTGAAGCCGCTTCCGGGCGCTGTGGCGCCGTTGCGGGCGCGCAGCGAGACGGGTGAAACACTGACCCTCGGCCATCGCGGCTTCATCGAGATTCATGGCTATGCGCTGGAGCGGCAATTGACGCTGGTCGATGCCTTTCCGGGGCTGATCGGCCGGGATCGCTTCGATGACATGACCGGTGAGGCGCCGAGCCGGGTGGTGACCCTTGCTTTCCACCTCAATCCGCGGCTCGTTCCTGTTCGGCTCAGCCGCGCCGATGCCGTTGTATTGCGCCTGCCGGATGGCAAGCCGGGGCAGGACCAGTTCGTGTTCGAGGCGCCAGGCACCCAGGTTCTCATCGAGGAAAGCCGCGTCTTCGAGGCCGGCTCGGCCAATCACCGCTCGCATTGTCTCGTCATCGAGGTGGAGATCGCCGGCTCGACCGAAATTGCCTGGCGCATCCTGCCCTATATGCCGGAATTCATCTGAGCGCGGTTTCGTGCATGGCTGGCGCGCGGAAGGGATGATGGCGCGGGGGGAAAGCCTGTGCTAAGCGCCCGCCCAGCACGAACCCTCGCCTGAAAGCCGGATTTCACCCGATGCCGACGAATACCCGCCCCATCCAGCGCGCGCTGCTCTCCGTTTCCGACAAGACCGGCCTCGTGCCTTTCGCGAGAGAGCTTGCGGCGCGTGGAATCGCGCTGGTCTCCACGGGCGGAACCCGTGCGGCGCTTGCCGCAGCGGGCCTGCCGGTGATGGACATTTCCGAACTCACGGGCTTCCCCGAGATGATGGATGGCCGCGTGAAGACCCTGCATCCCAAGGTGCATGGCGGGCTGCTCTCCGTGCGCGGCAACCCGGAGCACGAGGCTTCGCTGCTCGCGCACGCCATCCAGCCCATCGACCTCGTGGTGGTGAACCTCTACCCCTTCCGCGAGACTGTGGCGCGCGGTGCCGATTACGACACAACGATCGAGAATATCGACATTGGCGGCCCGGCCATGATCCGCTCGGGCGCGAAGAACCACGATGCGGTCTGCGTGGTGGTCGATCCGCGCGATTACGATGCGGTTCTCGCCGAACTCGATGCCAACAAGGGCGAGACGCGTTTCATCTTCCGCAAGAGCCTCGCGGCCAAGGCCTATGGCCATACCGCCTCCTATGATCGCGCGGTCTCCACCTGGTTTGCGGGCGTGACGGCGGATGGCCCGAAGCTCGCGGCGGAAAACAATGAGGGCACGGAACTCCGCTACGGCGAGAATCCGCACCAGAGCGCGAAGCTCGTGATCGATCCCGCAAGCCCCCGCATTGGGGTCGCCAGCGCGCGGCAGGTGCAGGGCAAGGCGCTCTCCTACAACAACCTCAACGATGCCGACGCTGCGTTTGAATGCGTAGCGGAATTCGCTGCGAACCGCACCGCTGCCATCGCCATCATCAAGCACGCGAACCCGTGTGGCGTGGCGGAAGCGGGCAGCCTTGTGGAAGCCTACCGCGCGGCACTCGCCTGCGATCCGGTCTCGGCTTTCGGGGGCATCGTCGCGGCGAACCGCACGCTTGATGCCGAGGCCGCAAAGGCCATTACCGAGATCTTCACCGAGGTGATCATCGCGCCGGATGCCACCGAGGAAGCCATCGCGCTGATTGCCGCGAAGAAGAACCTGCGGCTGCTGCTCACCGGCGGCCTGCCCGATCCGCGCGCGGGCGGCTTCATTTCCCGCACGATCGCGGGCGGCGCGCTCGTTCAGTCGCGTGACAATGCGGTCGTTGATGACATGGCGCTGAAGGTCGTGACCAACCGCGCGCCAACCGAGGCCGAAATGGCGGATCTGCGCTTCGCCTATCGCGTGGTGAAGCATGTGAAATCGAACGCCATCGTCTACGCCAAGGCGGGCGCGACCGTGGGCATCGGCGCGGGCCAGATGAGCCGCGTCGATTCCGCCCGCATTGCCGCGTGGAAGGCGGGCGAGGCCGCGAAGGCGCTCGGGTCGGAGAAGCCGCTGACCGTGGGTTCGGTCGCCGCGTCGGACGCGTTCTTCCCCTTCGCGGATGGCCTGGAGGCGCTGGTGGCAGCCGGTGCGACGGCGGTGATCCAGCCCGGCGGCTCCATGCGCGATCAGGAGGTGATCGACGCGGCGAACAAGGCAGGCCTTGCCATGGTCTTCACCGGCACCCGCCATTTCCGGCACTGACGTGCACGGCAGGAACAAAAAAGGCCGGGGTGACCCGGCCTTTTGCTTTTTCCTGGCTGGAGATTCACCCCCTCGCGAGGTCGCCCAGTAGTCCACCGAGCACGGTGAGTTTCGCCTGATTGAGCTGGCCCGCGCGCAGATCGCGCACCGTGCGCTTGGCGCTTTCCACGGCTGCACCCTTCTCGGCCATCCATTCGGCAATACCGCCCTTGCCGTTCTTCAGAACCTCTACCGCAATGCGGCGCAAAGCCTCTTCGGAAGCGGCGGCCGCGCGGTCAATCGCGAGGCGCTCGAAGGGGTCCGTCGCGCGCAGGTTTGCGGCATCGTCCTTCAGGCCCGCGAGATCGAACTCGTCGCCCAACGCAAAGAGCGTGCGCACAGCATCCGTCACGCTGGCCTTGGTGCGCTCGGCCACGAGCGCGCCATCGAGCGCCATACCGAGGGCGGGAATGTCAGCGATGCGTTCCGCCAGTGATGCCGGCACGAGATCCGTCTTCAGGGCCTCCAGACGCTCCTGCCTGATCGCCAGAGCCTCCGGCGCGAAAAGGGCTTTCGCATCTTTCGCAACCCCGCTCACGGCACCGCCGAAGCGCTTCGCGAGGGCTTCGAGACCCGGCGCGAAATCCACATTTCGCAGGAACCAGAGCATGCGCTCGGCCGCATGGTCGGCCGCGCTGGCATAGAGATCGAGCTGGCGCGCGCCGCCGATCATCGTATCCAGCGCGTCGATGGCATTGTTGATCTCGAGAATGCCGAACACATCGCGCGCGAGAGCATAGGCCCTCACGATATCCGCGATGGAGCGGCCTGTGCGGCCCTGCAGGCGCACGACAATGCCCGGCCCGCAGCGATTGATGACGGCATTCGCCAGTTGCGTCGCGACGATCTCGCGGCGCAGGCGATGCTTCTCGATGGCATCCGGGAATTGCTCCTGCACCGGCTTGGGGAAGTAACGCCGCAGTTCGAAGCCGAGATAGGGATCATCCGGCACATCACTTGCGAGCAGGTGGTCGTAGAGCGAGAGCTTCGCATAGGCGAGGAGTACCGCGAGTTCCGGCCGCGTGAGGCCTTGGCCCTTCGCTGTGCGCTCCGCGACTTCACGGTTCGAAGGCAGATATTCCACCGCGCGGTCGAGCCGGCCCTCGGCCTCCATGGCGCGCATGAGATCGACCATCTCGGCATTCAGCGCCGCGCCCTGCCGTTCGGCCAGCGACAATGCGAGGCTTTGCAGGTAGTTGTTGCGCAAAACGAGGCGGGCCACCTCGTCGGTCATCTCTGCAAGCAAGGTGTTGCGGGCCTCGCGCTTCAGGCGGCCATCGGCCTCGGGAATGGCGAGCGCGATCTTGAGGTTCACCTCGACGTCGGACGAATTCACGCCAGCGGAGTTATCAATCGCGTCGGTGTTGAGCTTCACGCCCTTCTGCGCGGCCTCGATGCGGCCCTTCTGGGTCATGCCGAGATTGGCGCCTTCGCCGATCACGCGGGCATTCACCTCCGAGCCGGTGATGCGGATGGCATCGTTCGCACGGTCACCTGCTTCGGCGTCGGTTTCGGACGAGGCGCGAATATAGGTGCCGATGCCGCCGAACCAGAGGAGATCGACCTTCGATTTGAGGATAGCGGTCATCACCTGCTGCGGCGTGGCCTCTGCCACGTCGAGCCCAATCGCAATGCGGATTTCCGGACTGAGCGGGATTTTCTTCAAGGACCGCGAGAAGACACCGCCACCCTTGGAGATAAGCTTTGCATCGTAATCCTGCCAGCTCGAACGCGGCTTTTCGAACAGGCGCTGGCGCTCGTTGAAGGAGGATTTCGGGTCCGGATTCGGATCAATGAAGATGTCGCGATGGTCAAAGGCCGCCACCAGCTTGATGGCCGGCGAGAGCAGCATGCCATTGCCGAACACGTCGCCGGACATGTCGCCCACGCCCGCCACGGTGAAAGGCGTCGTCTGGATATCAGTATCCATCTCGCGGAAATGGCGCTTCACGGCTTCCCAGCCGCCGCGCGCGGTGATCGCCATCTTTTTGTGGTCGTAGCCCGCCGAGCCGCCTGAGGCGAAGGCATCGCCCAGCCAGTGTCCGCGCGCTTCGGAAATGGCGTTCGCGGTATCCGAGAAGGTCGCGGTGCCCTTGTCGGCGGCGACCACGAGATAGGGATCATCGCCATCATGGCGCACGGTTTCTGCCGGCGGGATGATCTTGCCGTCGCGGATCGTGTCGGTGATATCCAGCAGCGCGTTGATGAAGATCTTGTAGGCTCGCGTGCCTTCCGCGAACCACGCGTCGCGATCAGAGGCCGGGGACAGCAGCTTCGGAACAAAGCCCCCCTTCGCGCCCACCGGCACGATGACGGTGTTCTTCACCTGCTGCGCCTTCACGAGGCCGAGGATCTCCGTGCGGAAATCCATGGGGCGGTCCGACCAGCGCAGGCCGCCGCGCGCGACCTGCCCGAAGCGCAAGTGGAGCCCCTCGACATCCGGCGAGGAGACGAAGATCTCGTAGAGCGGGCGCGGCAAAGGCAGGTTTTCCACCGCCGAGCATTGCAGCTTGAACGCGATGGTCGGCCGCGTCTGCCCATCCACGCGCTGGTAGACGTTCGTGCGCAGGCTCGCCTCGATGAGGTTCAGCACGCGGCGGAAGATGCGGTCATCATCAAGGCTGGTGATGCGATCGATTTCCGCGAGCAAAGTCTCCCGCACGGCGGCCGCGACATGGGCGCGGTCGCCCGCCTTCTGCGGCATATCCGGGTTGAAGCGCACGTCGAAGGCCCGCATCAAGCCGCGCGCAGCGGCGGGGTAGCGCGCGAGCGCATCGGCGATGTAGACCTGCCCGTAAGGCACGCCGATCTGCCGCATATAGCGCGCATAGGCGCGCAGGATATCTGCCTCACATGGCGCAAGGCCGGCCTCAGTGATGAGGATGTTGAAGCGATCCGCCTCCATCCGGCCGGCGAAAATGGCATCCAGCGCGGTTTCCAGCGGCTGTTCCAGCGCAGTTATGTCGATGGCCCCGCCCTTTGCGCGCTCCAGGGTCATGTCATGCAGCCAGAGCGTCTCGCCCGTGCCGCCCGTGGGGTCCACCGGGTAGGAGCGCTCGTTGATGACCGTGAACCCGAGATTTTCAAGGATCGGCACGCGCTGCGACAGCGTCACCGGCTTGCCGAAGGAGAAGACCTTGAGGCTCGCGCGGGTTTCCGGCTCGCCGGCCTTGCGTGCCAGAGCGAAGGCATAGGGCTTTTCGGGCGAGAGCCGGTCCAGAATACGGATATCCTCGATGGCCTCATGCGCGCCGAAAGCCTCGCGATAGGCCGCGTTGAAACCTGCGCCGAAACGCGGGAACCAGTCGCGCGCCTCGTTCGGTGCCGTTTCGTCCAAAGCTTCGCGCAGGCCATCCGCCCAGGTGCGCACGATGGCGAGAATGCCCGCTTCCAGCTCCGTCCGGTCGATCTTCGGGGTGGGCGAATGGGTGCGCCCGATGATGTAATGCGTGCGCGAGAGCGGCCCTTCCGGATAGGCCGGATAGGCTGCGGAGACGCGCCCGTCATAGATTTTCGCGAGGAATTCGCCGATGCGTAGGCGCACGCTGGTGTCGTAGCGGTCCTTCGGCACATAGACCATGACCGAGACGAAGCGATCAAAACGGTCCACGCGGGCCAGGGCCCGCAGGCGGGGGCGCTCGGTCAGCGCCAGCACATCCATAGAGAAGTTGTAGAGCGTCTCGATATCGACCTGGAAGAGTTCGTCGCGCGGGTAATTCTCCAGCACGTTCAGCAGGGCCTTGCCGGAATGGCTGGCTGGATCGAAGCCCGCGCGCTCCACCACGCGCGCCACCTTGTGGCGCAGATACGGCACCGTGCGCGCGGCGTTGTTGTAGGCCGACGAGGTGAAGAGGCCGATGACACGCAATTCGCCTTCGAGTTCGCCGCGCGCGTTCAGGATCTTCACGCCGACATAATCGAGATAGACGCGGCGATGGATGAGCGATTTCACATTCGCCTTCTGCACGAAGAGCGGCGTCGGCTCCTGCAGGAAGGCGCGGATCTCCGGCGTCATGATCACCAGCTGGTGCCCGCGCCGCAGCACTTTCACATCCGGATCCCGCAAGATTCCGAGGCCGTCGCCGGGGATCGGATCGGTCGAGATGTCATGCGTCTCGAACCGGTATTCGCGCATGCCGAGGAAGGTGAAGTTGTCGGCGAGCAGCCAATCGAGGAACTGCACGGCCTCGGCGATTTCATCCGCCGGCAGCATGGGCGGATTGGCGCGATAGCGCGTCGCGATCTCCGCGAGGCGGCCGCGCATCGGCAGCCAATCGGCCACGGCGGCGCGAATCTCGCGATAGATGCGCTCCAGCGCTTCGGTCAGGCTCTTCCGCTCGCCGGAGCCGAGTTTCTCGGCAATCTCGATATGCAGGTAGCTTTCGCGCTGCACGGGTGACATCTCGCGGCCCGTGGCCGCGCCGAGCAGGCGCTTCAGCGTGCCATCGCCGCTGCGTTCCACCGCGAGGATCGGGTGGGCGACAAGCCGCAGGGAGACGCCGCGCTCGCCGAGTTCTGCGAGGGTTGAATCGAGCAGGAAGGGCATGTCATCGTTCACAACTTCGATGACCGTGCCGGCCCCGTTGACGGAATCGAGCACCGAAACCTTCGCCAATCCGGGCTCACGCTTCGCGAGATGTTCGGCCGCGCGCTTCCCGATGGCGAGCCGCGCCGCGTCCGGGAAGACGCTCGCATCCTCGTGGTCCACGCCGGAGAAAACGAGCCTTGCCAGGGCTTCGCCAAGGCCGGGGGCATTCGCGGGAAGATCGACCACGCGGCTCAGATCATTCGGCATGGGTGAAAGGTCTCCGGGGCCGCGGAGAGCGCCAGCGGGGCTCTTCTTCCGCGCGTCGTTGTGCTTGAATGGGTGTCCTCGGCAGCACCGGCGAAGGGATTATTCTCCTTTCGTCGTAGGCCTGCGGAGCAAAGTCTGCGCTCGGCTCAAAAAGGAGGCAAGGGTGAACCCGTCCGAAACCGCTCTTCCATGCAATAATTCGATTGGGAGCCCGAAAGACGTGACAGCTCTGGCGCTTGAAGCGGCCGAATTGTCTCCTGCCATGGCTGCCTATTTCGCGAAATGCCAGGACAAGATCGGGTATGTGCCGAATGTGCTGATCGCCTATTCGCACGACATGGCGAAACTCGAGGCCTTCGCGAATTTCTACAACGATCTCATGCTCGCGCCCTCCGGCCTCACGAAGCTGGAGCGCGAGATGATCGCGGTAGTCGTTTCGGCTGAGAATCGCTGCTGGTATTGCCTCGTGGCGCATGGTGCTGCCGTGCGCCAGCTCTCGGGTGATCCCGCCTTGGGTGAAGCTTTGGCGCTCAACTACCGGCAGGCGAAGGTGACGCCGAAGCAGCGGGCCATGCTGGATTTCGCGCTGAAGGTCGCGCGCGCCTCCGCCGAGATTGAGGAGGCAGACCGCAACCGTCTGCGTGAGGCAGGGTTCAGCGAGCGGGACATCTGGGATATCGCTGCCGTCTCCAGCTTCTTCGCGATGTCGAACCGCATGGCCTCGGCCACGGGCATGCAGCCCAATCCGGAATATCATGCGCAGGCTCGCGATCCCGCCAGCGCAAAAAAATAGGCGGCCTCGCGAGGTTATCGCGGGCCGCCCTGCCATGTGCGGGTGGATCGGCAGATCCGGGATGCGAGCGAGGGGGCTGGGGGGCGTAGGGTCTCGCTGGCACCATCACCGTGGCATTGAATGGAGATTCGCGTGCGCGTCGGGCGCGCGCATGGTCGAATTCGGGCCAAACTGTGGCGTACCTGACGTCTGCGTGAGGGTTTTCGTCAGGCCGAGCTCGAAACGCCTTGGCAAGAAACCGGGCGCAGGATGATGCGCGGGCAAAAGAGGGTTGCCAGCCTCGGGCATTCTGCCACACTGACCTCGGAGTTCGGCATGGAAGCACCCGATCAGAACATGTCAGACGGCGCGACCGTCATTCCGCTGGTCACGCGGCGGGTGGCCGAGGATGTCCGCTTCGACAGGCGCGAACTCGGCGAAATCCTCAACGTCTATGGCCGCCATGTCGCAACGGGCGAATGGCGCGATTATGCCATCGCCTTCGGGCGCGAGCGTGCGGTCTTCGCCATCCTGCGCCATACGGGCGAAACGCCGCTCTACCGCATCGAGAAAGATCCGAAGCGCGCGGCCAAGCAGGGGGCCTATGCCGTCATCGCGCAGGGCGGGATGGTGCTGAAGCGCGGGTCGGATCTCGCGCGTGTGCTGAAGGTGCTGGACAAGCCGAAACGCGTGATTGGCTGAGCACCTTTCGGCTTTTTAGGGGGGGCTCGCTGCGCTGACTGTTGTCCTCCCCATCTTTTCTCGACGGGCGACTGCCGTCACCGCGCATGAAAAAAGCCCCGGTTTCCCGGGGCTTTCGCGTTTCTCGAAGCGGGCTGCGCTTATTCTTCGTTACGGACACCGAAGAGTTGCAGCAGCATCTGGAACATGTTGACGAAGTTCAGGTACAGCGTCAGCGCGCCCATCAGCGACCACTTCTGCATGAGGGTCTGGTCACCGGCCACCACGTCATACTCTTCCTTCAGGCGCTGGGTGTCCCAGGCGGTCAGACCCGCGAAGACCAGCACGCCGATCACGTTGATCGCGAACTGAAGCGCCGACGACTTCATGAAGATGTTCACGAGGCCGGCGATGATGAGGCCGAACAGGCCCATGAGCATGAACTTGCCCATGCCGCTGAGGTCCTTCTTCGTCGTGTAGCCGAAGAGCGACAGCGCACCGAAAGCGGCGGCGGTGATGAAGAACACCTGCGCGATAGAGCCCAGCTTGTAGATGACAAAGACGCTCGACAGCGACAGGCCCATAATGGCCGCGAAGCTGTAGAACGTGCCTAGCAGCGCGCCATAGCTCATCCGTTCCCAGCGGAACGAGAGCAGCAGCACGAAGCCGAGCGGGGCGAGCATCACCACCCACTTCAGCGGGCTGAGCCAGATGGCCTGGCCGAACGGGGTGAGCGCCAGACGGCCATTCACACCCGTGGTGGTGCCGAGCATGAACGCGCCAATCGCCACCAGACCGGAAATGGCCAGCGCGATGGACATGTGGTTGTAGATGCCGAGCATGTACGAGCGCAGGCCAGCATCATACTGGGCGGCGCTCATGGAACGGCCCATGCCCGCGGCATAGGGGGCATAAGCGTTGCGATCGTAATCAGCCATTGGAGCCTCTCTCCTGCCAGGGCGGCAACCGTGCCGTCCTTGGTTTCGCTATATATTACGTTCTTCGTGGAAAATCTCAAGAGGGGGGAGTGTAGCGAACTCCCTTTCAAGGCTAGGCGGCGGCCAGCGTCGCCGCCGTCAACAATTGTGTCAGAATATCGGCGAAACTAAACTGGATAACTCTTCAAGCATGGCGCAAGTATGGGGCAGGTTTTTGCCCCAGTATGTGCCATGTCCCAATCAACCCAAGAATAATCGTGACAACAAAGGCAGAAAAAGCCATCGAGAGTGTTGACGCCACGGGCAAAACAAATTCCAGCCGCATGATGCCGGACACCACGAGTGACGCTCCGGCTACTCCGCAGACAATCCCGAATATCACAGCAATCGCCCCGAGTGCCGAGTATTCAACGATCATCGCGCCCAAAAGCGTCGAGCGTGTGGCGCCCAGCGTTTTCAGAATCACGCTTTCGCGCTGCCTTGTGCGGGCTGATGCGGCCAGCGCGCCGCCCAGAACAAGGATGCTCGCGACCAGGGCGATGGCGCTCGCGGCGCGGATCGCGAAGACCAGTTGCGAGACGAGGCTATCTGCCGCAGCGAGTGCTTCCTTCACGCGCACGGAGCTGATCGAGGGGAATTCCCGCGCGATCTTCCGGGCCAGCGCGATTTCCGCCTGCGCGGATGTTCCCGGCGGCAGGCTCACAGTCGCGAGGAAGCTGTGCGGCGCGCCGGCGAAAGTGTTCGGCGAGAAGACCATGATGAAGTTGATGCCGATCTGCTGCCAGCGGATCTCGCGCAGATTGGCGATGGTCGCGGTGATGCGCCGGCCCAGCACGTTGACCGTGACCGTATCACCCACCTTGAGGCCGAGATTGTCGGCGATGTCCTTCGCGAAAGAGACCTGCGGCGTGCCGCGATAATCCGCCGGCCACCACTGGCCTTCGACCACGCGCGAGCCTTCAGGCGGGGTCGCCGCATAGGTGATGCCGCGATCGCCGTCGAAAATCCAGGCATCTTCCGAGCGGCGGAATTCGCCGGCACCGAGGCCGCGAATTTCCACGATGCGCCCCCTGAGTTGCGGCGTGCGCGCCACCGTGCCGCCGGGGGCTTCGGCCTTCAGGAAGGATTCGAAGCGGTCCATCTCGCGGGAGGGGATGTCGATGAAGAAGAAGCTCGGTGCGAGGCCCGGCAGGGTTCCGCGGAATTGCCGCACGAGGTTGGTATCGATCAGCATCAGCGCGACGATCAGCGTGAGGCCCAGGCCCAGCGAGAGGATCACCGAGGGCGTCAGGCTGCCGGGGCGATGCAGGTTGGCAATCGCCACGCGCACGATGGGGTTCCTCGGGCGCGGCAGCTTCGCAGCGAGGCGCATCACCAGCGCCGAAACGAGCCGCAGGGTCAGCAGAGCGCCGCCGGCCGAGACGAGATAGATCGTCGCGATCCGCTTTTCGGTCGCAGTTTCGATCACCAGCGCCCCAAAAGCCCCGATGGCCAGCACGACGATCGCGATATCTATAAAGCTCGGGCGCCAGCGCGGGGCGGCAATTTCATCGCGGAAGAGCACGGTGGGCGGTACCGCGCGGGCGCGCAACAGCGGCCAGAGCGCGAAAGCAGTAGCCGTCACCACGCCATAGCCGAGGCCTAGCAGCAATTCGCGCGGATAAATGCCGATTTGCAGCGGGAAGGGAAGAAGATCGCCGAAGCCCATCAGCGCCGCCTGCGGGAGCAGGGTGCCCAGCGCGAGGCCGATCACGATGCCGATCAGCGCGAAGGCGAGCACCTGCGCCAGCGCCGAGAAGAACACGAAGCGGCTGGAGGCGCCGAGGCTTTTCAGGGTAGCGATGCGGGGGATCTGCTTGTCGGCAAAGGCGCGAGTGGCATTCGCCACGCCCACGCCGCCAATCAGGAGGCTGGTAAGGCCCACGAGCGAGAGAAATTGCGTGAAGCGGCCGATCTGCCGCTCAAGGCCAGGCGAGGCGCGCAGGCGCGTTACCACCTGCCAGCCGGCATCGGGTGCGGCCTTGGCAATCGTGTCGAGCGCTGCGGCCAGCCGCGTCTCGCTCGCCTGCGGCCCGAGATCGAGCCGGTAGGAGAAGCGCGTCAGCGATCCCGGCTGGATCAGCCCGGTGCGGCGCATGGAATCCGTGCTCATCAGCACGCGCGGGCCGAAGCCGAAGCCGCCGGAGAGCTTGTCCGGCTCGCTGGTGAGATGGGCGGCGACGCGGAATTCCGCTTCACCGATGCGCAAACGGTCGCCGATGCCGATGCCCAGCCGGCCCGTCAGCAGCGGATCGACCACGAGGCCGGAGAGGCCGCTGGCATCGGGCGCAAAAAGCGCGTGAAGATCGGTTGGCTTGGTGCCGTTCGGCCCTTCAAGGCCCACGGTTCCGGCCACCGGGTAGGCGGTCTCGACCGCCTTGATCTCGACCAGCGTGCTTTCATCATTCGTGGCACGCGCCATGGCGCGGCTGAGAATCTGCACGGAAACGCGGCCTTCGCGTTCCAGAACCGCGCGTTCCGCCGGCGTCGCCTCCCGCTGGATGAGCGTGAAGGCCGCATCCGCGCCGAGGATCAGCTTGCCCTCGCGGCTGAGGCCGTCAGTCAGTGCGCGCGACAGGCTGACGACCGCGACAATCGCCGCGACACCCAGTGCGATGCAGGCGATGAGAATGCCGAACTGGCCGATGGAGGCGCGCAACTCGCGCTTCACCAGCCGCCCGATGAGAGGGAGGCCGTTCATTCCGCCGCCCCCAGAAGGTCGCGCTGCTCCACGATCTGCCCGGCGCGGATGCGCACGACGCGATCGCAGGATTCCGCGAGGCCCATATCATGCGTGATCAGCAGCAGGGTGGTGCCGCGCTCGCGCTTGAGGCGGAACAGAAGGGAAATGATCTCGCGACCCGTAGCTTCATCGAGGTTGCCGGTGGGTTCATCCGCCACCACGATGGCCGGGCGCGGGGCCAGTGCACGGGCAATGGCCACGCGCTGCTGCTCGCCGCCGGAGAGCTGGCCGGGATAATGGTTGAGCCGATGCCCAAGGCCCACAGCCTGCAATTCGGCCTCGGCGCGCTGGAAGGCGTCATCCGCGCCGGCGAGTTCCATGGGGATCGCCACGTTTTCCCGCGCCGTGAGCGTGGGAATGAGGTGGAAGGACTGGAAGACGATGCCGATATTCCGCCCCCGAAACTGCGCGAGCTTGTCCTCGGAATAATGCGTGATGTTCTCGCCTGCGATGTGGATTTCGCCCGTATCCGGCCGTTCGAGGCCTGCCGCGGTCATCAGCAGGGTTGTCTTGCCGGAGCCGGAAGGACCGACGAGACCTACCGCGAGCCCACGCGGAATATCCAGCGAGAGCTTCTTCAGGATATGCACGCGGGATGCACCCGAACCGAGGCTCAGATCGATCTCGTGCATCCGGATCGCAGGTTCAGCCTTGGTCTCGACGATTTTCGTCATCACGTTCATGTCCATCCCCGCTTGCGGGCGAGCCGCTCGCGGCCCATCTCGTGCGTTATACGTTTGTGCAGGCCTCCAGATGGTGGCTTGCGTGTGAATTCCAAGAAAGCGAACCGAGAAAGGGTTTCCCGGTCATGCAATTTCGATTTCCCGGTGCTGAAAAAGTCCGGTCCCTTCTCCCGGCTCTCGCGGTTCTCTGGGGCTTTCTGATGGCAGGCACACTGACCGCAACGATGGCCGAGGCGCGCACCATCCGGTTGGTTGCGTTGGGCGACAGCCTCACGGCGGGTTACCAGCTTGCGGGCAAGGATGCTTTCCCCGCCGTGCTCGAAGCAGCGCTGAAGGCCAAGGGCCATGATGTGGTGATAGAGAATGCCGGCGTCTCCGGCGATACGACCACGGGCGGGCTCGAACGGCTCGATTGGTCCGTGCCCGACGGCACCGATGGCGTGATCCTCGAACTCGGCGCGAATGATGCGCTGCGCGGGCTCGACCCCTCGATCCCCGAGAAGGCGCTCGACCAGATCCTCACGAAGCTGAAGGCGCGCAACATTCGCGTGCTCATCGCGGGCATGTATGCGCCGCGCAACAATGGCGAGGCCTATGCGAAGGCTTTCGACGCCATTTATCCGCGCCTCGCCCAGAAGCACGGCGCGATGCTCTACCCCTTCTTCCTCGATGGCATTGCCGGTGATGCGAAGCTTAATCTCGCGGATGGCATTCACCCCAATCCGGCCGGGGTACGCGTGATTGTCGAGCGCATATTGCCCACGGTCGAGGCTTTCCTGAAATCGCTTGCCAAGGGCTGACCGCTTGTCAGCCGCCATTCAGGCAGCCACAAGCAGGAAAAGACCATCAGAAAGGAAAGGATACGCGCGTGGCGAAACTCGATCTTTGGAAAGACCCCTGGCCTCTCGATGAGAAGCAGTGCCCGTGCGACGTGCATTTCACGCGCTATCTCACGACGAATGGGCTCAAAAACCAGCGGATCTTCCATTTCGGCACGGGCGATCATCATCATGTCGGCCTGCAGGCGCCGGGGGCGGGGCATTCCGTGCTGGGCATCACGGCAACGGAAGCCGAGTATTCGAGCTATATCCGCCTCGTGGTGGAGAATCCGGCGTTGGGAAAGCACTACAAGGTGCTTTTCTCGGATATCTACCAGACCAATCTCGCGCTGCTACCGGAATTCGACATCGTGACGCTCTTCCATGTCGGAGAGTTCTGGTCGGCGAACAACGCGCCCTTCGCGAGCGTGGATGATGCCGGGCTCATCGAGGGCATGGCCGGCAAGCTCGCCAAGGGTGGGCGGCTGTTCATCTATACCGGCTCCTTCGCCTATGACGTGGCAGAGCGGCTCATCCCCGCGATTGCCGCGCGCGCCGACCTTGTGGAAGAGCCACGTTTCGAAACCCTCCGGGTGTTCCGCAAGGCATGAAGCCTTGTGGATGACGGCGCAAAAACAGTGCGGAATTTTCGCACGCTCTTGATAGCCTGAATGCATCAGCGTGATTCGGGGGAGGGTGCCATGCCACGGCTCTTCATCGGTCTCGAAGTGCCGGAGGCGATTGCCACGCGCCTGTCCCTGCTCCGGGCCGGTTTGCCTGGTGCGCGATGGGTCGATCCATCCGATTACCATGTCACCCTGCGCTTCATCGGCGATATCGATCGCCGCCTCGCCAATGAGGTGGATGAGGAGCTGGCGGATCTCTATGCCGAGCCGGTTCGCGTGCGCATCACCGGGCTCGGGGTGTTCGGGGGTGACAAGCCGCATACGCTTTATGCCGCGATTGATCCCTCCCGGCCGCTGGTCGGTTTGCAGGCCGATAGCGAGCGGCGCCTGAGGCGTCTCGGCCTGCCGCCGGAACCGCGGAAATTCGTGCCGCATGTCACGCTGGCGCGATTGCGCGGGGCCTCCACGCTGGATCTCGCGGATTACCTCTCTGCTTATAGTTTGATGGGCGGTGTGGAATTTATCGCCGACCAGTTCGCGCTCTTCTCGGCCCGCGACATGGTGGGTGGCGGGCCCTATATCGTGGAGGCGGCCTACCCGCTCCATTGAGGGATTTCCATGTCGAAGACACTTGCTCCCGCTGCCCGCAAGGCTGCGCTCGAAACCCTGCCGGACTGGAACTTCGATGAAGCGCGCGACGCGATCGCCCGTCGCTTCAGCTTCGGCGATTTCGTCGAGGCCTTCGGCTTCATGAGCGAGGTCGCGCTTGAGGCCGAGAAGATGAACCATCATCCGGAATGGACGAATGTCTATCGCCACGTCGATATTCGCCTGACCACGCATGATGCCGGCGGGCTGACCGAGTTGGATCTCGCCTTGGCCCGCGCGATCGAGCGCATCGCCGCCCGCCGGGCGGGGTGATTCTCGCTTTTTCGTGGACGCATTTTCTTCACGCGAACCGGAAACCACTTCGCTTGAAAATGCTTTGCCTTTATTTCGGCGCCATGCGGATCGCGCCGTCGAGGCGAATGCCCGTGCCGTTGAGCATGTCGTTCCGGCAGATCGTCTCGACCAGCGCGGCATATTCCGCCGGGTTGCCCAAACGCTGCGGGAACGGCACTGCTGCCGCGAGCGTCTTGCGGTATTCCTCGGAGATCTGATCGAACATCGGCGTGTGGAAGATGCCCGGCAGGATGCTGACCACACGGATGCCATGGCCCGAGAGATCGCGCGCGACCGGTAAAGTGAGCGCGAGAATGCCGCCCTTCGAGGCCGAATAGGCGGCCTGCCCGATCTGGCCATCCTCGGCGGCCACCGAAGAGG
This sequence comes from Beijerinckiaceae bacterium, assembly GCA_025458025.1. Classification (GTDB taxonomy): domain Bacteria; phylum Pseudomonadota; class Alphaproteobacteria; order Rhizobiales; family Beijerinckiaceae; genus Rhabdaerophilum. Next base: position 36,183 of record JALOTF010000002.1, read on the forward strand.
TGTTCACGATCACCCCGCGCCCGCCATCGGGCGTGATCGGCTCCAGCCCCGCCATGGCGACCGAGCATTTCGCGATCATCCGGTAGGAACCGATGAGGTTGATGCCGAGCACTTTCGTGAAGGCGCCGAGGTCGTGCGCCTTCAGTGCGCCCGTTTCGCGATCTTTCGAGACCGTGCGCTGCCCGGCGACAATGCCCGCGCAATTCACGAGAATGCGCTCCACGCCATGCGTTGCGCGCGCCGCCGCGAGAGCAGCATCGACTGATTCATCGCTTGTGACATCACAGAGGTGGAAGAATCCGCCGATCTCGCCGGCCACGCGGTTGCCGCGCTCGGCATTGAGATCGAGCAGCGTCACCTTCACGCCGAAGCTCGCGAGGTGCCGCGCCGTGGCCTCGCCAAGGCCGGAAGCGCCGCCGGTGACTACGGCTGCAATCGTGGAATCGAGCTTCATCGTCGTATCTCCCCAGATGGTCTCTGCCAGCGGTAGCGGCTCGTGGTATACCACGCAACCCCGCCAGAGGTCTGAGAACGGCACGTTGGACTTGAACTTGCCGCAATCGCGCGCAAAATCCGCTGCCGCTATCCCGGAGGATTTCGAGAATGAGCGTCGAATGGCGTGAACCGATGAGCAAGGCCGAAATGCAGGCGCTGCGCCGCGCCGCGCGCGATGAGGCCGGCATTCTGGCCGAGGTTCTGGCGATGATGCGCCGGCTCGCCCGGGCTCTGCCGTTTTCGGAAGATGTGCTCGCGGCCTATGTCTGCGTGCGCGATCCTGCCACCAGCAAGCGCGTGAAGTTCATCCTGCTTGCGGCCCTGGCTTATCTCGTCATGCCGCTCGACGGCATCCCGGATGTCCTGCCGCTCCTCGGTTTCACGGATGATGCCGCGATGATCGCCACAGCGATCGCTGCGGTGCGCGGCGCGATCACGCCCGAACATCGCGAAGAGGCCCGCAACCTGCTGGATGAAACGCAATACGCGGATTAACCTAGCGCGATTCTTCCACGCCTGCCGCTTCCAACCCACGTCTCAAGCGCGTGAAGGCAAGACGCAGGCGTGACTTCACCGTGCCTAGCGGAATCCCCGTGCGGTCGGCGATCTGCGAATGCGAGAGCCCCTCGTAGAAGGCGAGCTTCACGAGGCTCTGCTGTTCGTTCGGGAGTTCGGTGACGAGCCCGCGCACGATATCGTCGCGCTGCTGGCCGTCGAAGGCCTGGTCGATCCGGCCTTCCGAGGCAATCTCGAGAATCGCGGGCGATTGCGGATCGACATAATCCGTACGGTCGCGGCGCGAGAGATCGATGCGGCGGTTGCGCGCGATGCGATAAAGCCAGGTGGAGAGCGCCGATTTCGAGGGGTCGAACAGCGAGGCCTTGCGCCAGAGCGTGATCATCACGTCCTGCGCGATTTCCTCGGCCTGCGCCGCATCCAGCCCGAGCCGCTGGAGATGGGCCTCGATGCGCGGCGCGAAATGGTCGAACAGTGTCGTGAAGGCTTCCTTGTCCCGGTCCTGCGCCACGCGGGCCACAAGGCGCGCCCAATCCGCGGCTCGCGAGCCGCCCGCGGGTGCGGATGTCGGGGGGTCAACCTTGTCCATGGCTTGATCTCCCGACCTTATCGGGAGCAACTCCGTCGCAATTAAGGCTCAGCGGAAATATCGAAGTCGTGGCAAATCACGATGTCTCATCGGATTGCGCTGCACTGTAACACGGCAAGGCCAAAGGGCACGAAGAATTTCGCGACGATATGTCTTCTTGATTTTCGCAGGACAATTGTTCTCACACCGCAATTCTGCCGAAGTTCGCATGCGGAAATGGGGCGCGACGCTTCCCCCATCAAGCGGGATGAGCTAACGCAAGGTCCGAAGGGCGGAACTGCGCCAAATCAGGCGCTGCGGTAAGAGGTCAGCAGGAGAAACGATGATCGGTCGTGGCATCGCGGCGCATCAGGGCGCCTTCGGTTGGAGCATGTCCCGTTTCGCACTGGCGACGGGTCTGGTGCTGGGCCTTGCCGGAACCGCCATGGCGCAGCAGCGCCCGCCGGCGGCAGCCCCTGCGGCGACCGCGCAGCGCGCCAATCCGAACGGCACGTTTGAACTCGGCACGTTCGGCGACTGGAAGGCCGCGATTTCCGGGCAGGGCCGCGCAAAGGTCTGCTATGCGCTGGCATCGCCGAATGATCGCCTGCCCAAGGGCCTGAAGCGCGATCCGGCCTCGATTTTCGTTTCCACCCGCATCGGCGATGGTGCGAAGAACGAGGTGGCGATCCGTCTCGGTTTCAGCGCCAAGCCGAAGGAAGATGGCACCCTGACCATCGGCACCACCAATTTCGCGCTGGTGACGGAGGGCGAGAACGCCTTCCTGAAGAACCCGGCGCAGGAAGCCCAGTTGCTCGACGCCATGCGCAAGGGGCAGGCCGTGCAGATCAAGGTGACCTCGGCGCGCGGCAACGCGCTGACGGATCGCTACAGCCTCAAGGGTTTCGCGCAGGCCGTGGAACGCATGGCCAAGGAATGTCCGGGCTGATTCACCGGATGCATGATGGAAACCGCGCAAGGACATGTCCGTGACGCCTGATCTCGCTCCCGCTCCCGCGCCGGCCGCACCCGTCGCCTCGCTCATGCCGGCGAAGCCGACCCTGGCGGGCCTTACGCGCGCTGCTCTCGCGGATTTCCTGATCGCGCAAGGCGTGCCGGAGAAGGAAATCCGCATGCGGGTTGGCCAGATCTGGCACTGGCTCTATGTGCGTGGCGCGACTTCTTTCGATGACATGACCAATGTCGCCAAAACCCTTCGCGCTCTTCTCGACGCGAATGCGACGCTCCAGCGCCCGGAAATCGTGCGCGAGCAGGTTTCGGCCGATGGCACGCGCAAATGGGTTTTGCGGCTCCCCTCGCGCACGGCCTATGACAAGGGCGCGGAAGTCGAATGCGTCTACATCCCCGAGAAGGATCGCGGCACGCTCTGCGTGTCCAGCCAGGTCGGCTGCACACTCAACTGCTCCTTCTGCCATACTGGCACGCAGAAGCTCGTGCGGAATCTCGAGGTGAGCGAGATCGTGGGGCAGGTGCTGGTCGCGCGGGACAGGCTTGGCGATTATCCTGGCAAGACCCCGCCCGAAGGCGCTTTCGTGCCCCGCGATGGCGGGCGCTTCATCTCGAACATCGTCTTCATGGGCATGGGCGAGCCGCTCTACAATTACGAGAATGTGCGCGATGCCATCGGCGTTTTGACGGATCCCGAGGGTCTGCAGCTCTCCAAGCGCCGCATCACGGTGTCCACCTCCGGCGTGGTGCCGGAAATCGCGCGGCTCGGTGCGGATACGGGCACGATGCTCGCGATCTCGCTGCATGCCACAAATGATCCGCTGCGCGACGTGCTCGTGCCGATCAACAAGAAATACAACATCGCCGAATTGTTGCAGGCCTGCCGGGATTATCCCGGTGTTTCCAATGCGCGGCGCATCACCTTCGAATACGTGATGCTCAAGGGCGTGAATGACAGCCTCGCCGAGGCGCGCGCGCTGGTGAAGCTGCTGAAGGGCATTCCAGCGAAGATCAATCTCATCCCTTTCAATCCATGGCCGGGTTCGATCTATGAATGCTCGGATTGGGAGCAGATCGAGAAGTTCTCCGATCTCATCTTCGCTGCCGGCTATTCCTCGCCGATCCGCACGCCGCGCGGGCGCGATATTCTCGCGGCCTGCGGGCAATTGAAGAGCGATACCGAGAAGATGCGCGCCCGCGCGCGCCTGATGCTGGAAGAGCAACTGGCGCTCGGCGCGGATTGAACGGGAAGCCGTTCAGATTCGTGTAAACTTAATTCGAATTCAGCATGGAAATGCCGGGTTCGTGTCGCTAATGGCAGCGCTTTCGTAAGGGAACCGGGCCTAGCCTCGGCGCATTCATCGAGGGGACACTCGAGGGGAATGCGTCATGAATGTCATCGGCCGCGCCATCGCGCGTTTTCTCGAAAAGCCCATCCGGGGCTATGAGCCGGCGGTCTCGCCGGATTTCGAGGTGCTCAATGCTGTGCTGAAGCCGGGCGACGTGGTGCTCGTCGAGGGCAATATCCGGGTCTCCTCGGTCATCAAGTATCTCACGCAATCCACCTGGTCGCATTCGGCGATCTATGTCGGCGATTGCCTTGGCCGCCGCGAACCTGATGGCGAGCCGCATGTGCTGATTGAAGCCGAGATGAGCGAGGGCGTGATTTCCTCGCCGCTCTCGAAATACCGCAACACGCATCTGCGCATCTGCCGCCCTGTCGCGCTGAAGGAGGATGATCTCCACCGTGTGATCGACTTCCTGAAGGACCGGCTCGGCTATGGCTACGATATCAAGAACGTCGTGGACCTGATGCGCTTCCTCATTCCGCTGCCGATTCCCACCCGCTGGCGGCGGCGCATGCTGGCGCTCGGCTCGGGTGATCCTAGCCGCGCGATCTGCTCGACACTGATCGCCGAGGCCTTCCATTCCGTGCGTTACCCGATCCTGCCGAGGGTGGAATCTGTCGATGGCCGTCGCAAGGTGAAATCGCGCTATGCCCGGCGTGAAATCCTGCACATTCGCCATCATTCGCTCTACACGCCGCGCGATTTCGATATCTCGCCCTATTTTGCGGTCGTGAAGCCGACCATCGAGGCGGGGTTCGACTACAAGGCGCTGAAATGGACGAAGAGCTTCGCGGTTGTGCCGACGCGCGCCCAGCCGCGCGCGTCGGATGAGCCGCGCAAGGCCGGTGCCGGTGCTGGCGCTTCTGCCGTGGATTGGGTTCCCGCCGCCCCGCGTTGAGGCGGTCTCGCCCGCAGGTTTTGCGCCGAAGGCAATCGACAAGCCCGCCCTTGCGGGTCTAGCCTTCCCTTCCGCATCATCGGAGGGGGAATTCCATGCGCGCCAAACCGTTTCTTCTGAGCTTCTTTGCGGGGCTCAGCGCCATCAGCGTAGCGGCAGCGCAAACCGCACCACCCGCCGCCCCGCCGATCATCGCGCAGAATGCGCGGCTGCTGCCGGTTCTCGCGCAGAAGGGCATGGTCGCCTCGCAGGAGCGCCTCGCGAGCGCCGTGGGCGTGGATATCCTGAAGCGTGGCGGCAATGCGGTGGATGCCGCCGTGGCCGTGGGCTTCGCTTTGGCCGTCACCTTGCCGCGCGCCGGCAATCTTGGCGGCGGCGGCTTCATGCTCGTGCATCTTGCGAAGACCGGCGAGACGGTCGCGATTGATTACCGCGAGATCGCGCCGGCGGCTTCCACGCCGACCATGTTCCTCGGCGCGAATGGCGAGCCTGACCCGCAGAAATCGCGCGATTCCGGCCTCTCGGTCGGCGTTCCGGGCACGGTGCGCGGCATGGCGCTCGCGGTCGAGAAATACGGTTCCGGCAAGTTCACGTTGGCGCAGCTGATTGAGCCCTCCGTGAAGCTCGCCCGCGAAGGCATTCCGGTGGAGGAGGATCTCGCGGATTCGCTGCCGGGCGCCATGGGCCGGATGAGCAAGTTCCCGTCTTCCATGGCGATTTTCGCGAAGGATGGCAAAGCCCTCCCGCGTGGTTCCATGCTGGTGCAAGCCGAGCTCGCCAACACGCTGGAGGCGATTCGCCAGCAGGGGCCAGATGCCTTCTACAAGGGGCGTATCGCCGAGCAGATCGTCGCTGCCGTGCGTGAAACCGGCGGCATCATGACCGCCGAGGACATGGCGAATTACAAGGCTGTGATCCGCCCAGCGGTGAAGGGCAGCTATCGCGGCTATACGCTTGCCTCCATGCCGCCGCCCTCCTCGGGTGGGGTGCATCTGGTGCAGATCCTCAACATTCTCGAAGACTATGATCTCAAGGCCATGGGCGCGGGCTCGGCCGCGAGCCTGCATGCCCTCGCGGAGGCGATGAAGCCGGCCTATGCCGACCGCGCGACCTTCCTCGGCGATCCCGATCGCGTGAAGGTGCCGGTGAAGGGCCTCACCTCCAAGGCCTATGCCGAGAAGCAGCGCGCGAAGATCGATCTCGCAAAGGCCACCAAGGCGGATGACATCAAGTCGGGCGATCCGATGCCGCATGAGAGCGACCAGACTACGCATTATTCGGTGGTCGATGCCGAGGGGAATGCGGTTGCGAATACCTATACGCTCAATTTCTCCTACGGCATGGGGTTGGTTGCCGCCGGAACGGGCGTGCTTCTGAACAACGAAATGGATGATTTCTCCGCGAAACCCGGCGCGCAGAACGCATATGGCCTCGTGGGGTCGGATGCGAATTCGGTGCATCCCGGCGCGCGCCCGCTCTCCTCGATGACGCCGACCATTCTCTTCAAGGATGGTAAGCTCTTCATGGTCACGGGTTCGCCCGGCGGCAGCCGCATCATCTCGACGACCCTGCAGGTCATCACCAACGTGATCGATTTCGACATGAACCTCGCGGAAGCGGTGGCGGCACCGCGCATCCACCACCAGTGGAAGCCAGACGCATTGCTGGTGGAGCCGGGCCTCTCACCCGATACCCTGAAGCTGCTCGCGGAGCGCGGACAGACCGTGCGCCCCGGTGCGACCTCGGGTTCGGCGAATTCCATCCTGTTGCAGGGCGGATGGCTGCAAGGCGCGGCTGATCCGCGCCAGCGCGGCACGGCTGCGATCGGCTACTGAAGAGGAAAGTCAGCTCTGGGCGCTGGCCGAGAACGCGGCGCCCAGCACCTCGCCGGGGGCTTCGAGGCTGCCGGCCTGCACGACCAGCGCGAAGGCATCAGCCTCCACGCGGGCGAGCATCTCCGGGGCAATCGCAACCGTCGCATTCCCGGTGGGGGCCGGACCGAGATCGACGAGATCGCGCACCACGTTGGCATAGGTGATGGTCTTGCCCATGTTCTCGCCGCGGCGGATTTCCACTGACTGGCGCAGGCTAACGGGCATGAGAATGACACGCGCGGGCAGAGAGCCGGCGCGGGCAATAGTGGCCTTCCAGCCAGCATCAGCCTTCGTGAGCGTCACACTCGCGAGTTCGGCGCTGTTGCCGGGGTAGCGCTGCAGGCGGGTGAGGGCCGAGAGATCCGAGCCCACGCAATGCGCGCGGCCATTCACAATGGCCTGCGGGGTGTAGACACGCTTGTTCGCAATGCCCGCCGCATAGGCCTTGTGGCGCCGCGTGAAGGCGGGCTTCGCGAGCGTGTCCTTCCAGCCGAGATAATCCCAGATTTCGGTGGCGAAGGTCAGCGGGAGCACGTTCGGTTCGCTGGCAAGTTTCAGCATCAGGGCATCCGCTGCCGGGCATGAGGAGCAACCCTGCGAGGTGAAGAGTTCGATGAGCGTCACGCGCGCCGGGGCCGCTCCTTGCGCACGGGCAAGGCCCGGCAGCAGGCAAGCCGCAGCCATTCCGCGACCAAAGGCACGGCGGCTGAGGCAGAAGGGGCGGTCGGACGTCATCATGCAAAAACCTAAAGCAGGTCTGCCTGCCACATGCGAATCACAAGCCGGTGTATTTTCCGTGCGCTCCCACAAAAGCGCTTGCTCATCAAAAAGCCGCCGGAGAGGGCCCCGGCGGCTGGTTCTTGAATCGGCAGGAGCCGCTTATGCCGCCAGCTGGCGCAGCACGTAATGCAGGATGCCGCCGTTGCGATAATACTCGACCTCGTCGAGCGTGTTGATGCGGCAATCGAGCGGCAGGTCGAAGCTGGTGCCATCGGCCCGCGTCACCTTGGCCATAACCTTCTGGCGCGGCTGGATGCTCGCGAGGCCGGGGATATCCACGGTCTCGTCGCCCTTCAGGCCCAAGCTCTGCCAGGTCGTGCCGTCCTCGAAGGTGAAGGGCACGATGCCCATGCCCACAAGGTTCGAGCGATGGATGCGCTCGAAGGACTGCGCCACCACGGCCTTCACGCCGAGCAGTGCCGTGCCCTTGGCCGCCCAGTCACGCGAGGAGCCGTTGCCATATTCCACGCCCGCGAAGACCACCAGCGGAACGCCTTCCGCCTCGTAACGCATCGCGGCATCGTAGATGAACATCTTCTCGCCCGAGGGCTGATGGATGGCATAGCCACCTTCCGGCGTGTTGCCGGCCTCATCCTTCACCGCGAAGTTCTTGATGCGGATATTGGCGAAGGTGCCGCGCATCATCACTTCATGGTTGCCGCGGCGCGTGCCGTACTGGTTGAAATCCGCCGGGCGCACCTGGCGCTCGAGCAGATACGAACCCGCGGGCGAGGCCGCCTTGATCGAACCGGCCGGGGAGATGTGGTCGGTCGTGATCTTGTCGCCGAAGAGCGCGAGGATGCGCGCGCCCTTGATGTCGGTGATGGGCTTCGGCGTCTTGGAAATGCCCGTGAAATAGGGCGGGTTCTGCACGTAGGTCGAGCCCGAATTCCAAGTGTAGGTGAGGCCCGTCGAGGTCTTCACACCCTGCCAGCGCTTGTCGCCCTTGAACACGTCGGCATATTTCGACGAGAACAGGTCGCGCGTCACATACTTGGCGATGAATTCCTGGATCTCCTTCGAGGAGGGCCAGATATCCTTGAGGTAGACGGGCTTACCGTCCGAACCCTCGCCGAGCGGCTCCTTCGTGAGGTCCTTTGTCACCGAACCGGCAAGCGCATAGGCCACCACCAGCGGGGGCGAGGCGAGGTAGTTCGCCTGCACATCCGGCGAGACGCGGCCCTCGAAGTTGCGATTGCCCGAAAGCACGGCCGCCGCGATCATGTTGTTGTCGTTGATCGCCTTTGAGATATCCGCCGGCAGCGGGCCCGAATTGCCGATGCAGGTGGTGCAGCCAAAGCCCACGAGGTTGAAGCCGAGGGCATCGAGATCCTTTTGCAGGCCGGCCTTGTCGAGATATTCGGCCACAACTTGGCTGCCCGGGGCCAGCGAGGTCTTCACCCACGGCTTCGTGGAGAGGCCCTTGGCCAGCGCATTGCGAGCGAGCAGACCTGCCGCAATCAGCACGCTCGGGTTCGAGGTGTTGGTGCAGGAGGTGATCGCCGCGATCACCACGTCACCGTGGGAAAGCGAGAAGTTGCGGCCTTCCACCGGGGCCTTGCGGCCCTCATCGCCGCCCTTCTTGTACTCGCTGACGAGCGCGGCCGAGAAACCGGTCGCGACATCCGAGAGAGCGATGCGACCTTCCGGGCGCTTCGGGCCGGCGAGCGAGGGGAGCACGGTCGAGAGGTCGAGGCTGAGCGTGTCGGTGAAGACCGGGGCGGCAGCGCCCTTCTCGCGGAAAAGGCCCTGCGCCTTGCAATAGGCTTCCGTGAGGGCAATGCGATGCTTCTCGCGGCCCGTCATGTTCAGGTAGTTGATGGTCTCGCCATCGCAGGGGAAGAACCCGCAGGTCGCGCCATATTCCGGGCCCATATTTGCGATGGTCGCGCGATCGGCGAGGCTGAGATTGTCGAGGCCGGGGCCGAAGAATTCGACGAACTTGTTCACCACGCCCTTCTTGCGCAGCATCTGCGTGACGGTGAGCACGAGGTCGGTCGCGGTGACGCCCTCATTGAGCTTGCCCGTCAGTTCGAAGCCGATGACTTCCGGCAGCAGCATGGATTGCGGCTGGCCGAGCATCGCGGCTTCCGCCTCGATGCCGCCCACGCCCCAGCCTAGAACCGCGAGGCCATTCACCATCGTGGTGTGGCTGTCGGTGCCGACGAGCGTATCCGGATAGGCATAGGTCGAGCCATCGGGCTGGCGCGCGGTCCAGACGGTCTGGGCCAGATATTCGGTGTTCACCTGGTGGCAGATGCCGGTGCCCGGCGGCACGACGCGGAAATTGGCGAACGCGCCCTGGCCCCATTTGAGGAAGTTGTAGCGCTCCTGGTTGCGCTCATATTCCAGCTCGACGTTGCGGTCGAAAGCCTTGGGCGAGCCGAATTCATCGACGATGACCGAGTGGTCGATCACGAGATCGACCGGCACCAGCGGGTTGATCTTGTTCGGATCGCCGCCAAGCTGCACCATGCCGTCGCGCATCGCGGCGAGGTCCACCACGGCGGGAACGCCGGTGAAGTCCTGCATCAGCACGCGGGCCGGGCGGAAGCCGATCTCAGCCTCGTCCTTGCCCTTGTTCACGAGCCACTTCGAGACATTCTCGATGTCCTGCTTGGTGACCGTGCGGTTATCCTCGTGGCGGAGCAGGTTCTCGAGCAGCACCTTCATCGAATAGGGAAGCTGCGAGACGCCCGAAAGGCCGTTCTTTTCGGCCTCGGGGAGGGAGAAATAGACATAGGTCTTGCCATCGACCGTGAGTTCTTTGCGGCACTTGAAGCTGTCGAGCGACATCGGGAGTCCTTAGAGGTCAGAATCCGGGTCAAAAAGTCCGTGAACGGACGCATGCGGGGTGGCCGGGGGAGCCGTTACAGCCTCGAATCGGCGGGATTGGACCACCGGGCCGAGCGCGGCAGACCGGCGAGCCGGCACCGCGTGCGCCGCTCCGGGAGTGCCCGGACCCCGCGTCTTTGACCGGACGCGCGGCGCAACCGGGGCGCTCTATAGATCATTTCCAAAAAGACCGCTACACGGACGATGGTTTGAGACGGGTCTGCTTTGCCGCATATCAACATCGCGGGCCTTCCGGGGGGATTTTTGACCACCTTTTCCAGCCTCCGTCTGGTTGCATTGGGCCTCGCCGTGCGGCGCGGGCCTCGTTTCCTGTTTCGCGGGCTCGACATGAGCCTTGCCAGCGGGCAGGTGATGCAGCTCACCGGCCCTAATGGCAGCGGGAAATCCACGCTGATCCGCCTGCTCGCGGGCTTCTCGCCGCCCGATGCCGGCACGGTGCGGCTTGAAGGCGCGGGCGAGGAGCATCCCGGTGCGTTCCTGCACTATTTCGGCCATCGCGAAGGCCTCAGGCCGGCGCTGACAGCGCGCGAGAACCTCGCCTTTCTTGCGGGACTCCTTGGCGGGGATGAGGCGCGCATCCCCGACGCCCTCGGCAAGCTTGGTGTGGCGCGCCTGCTCGATCTTCCCGTCCGGGTGCTTTCCGAAGGCCAGCGGCGACGCGTGGCGCTCGCGCGGTTACTGGTGGTGGATCGCCCGATCTGGCTGCTGGATGAGCCACTCGCTTCGCTCGATGTCGAGGCCATCGCGACCGTTTCCGGCCTTGTCGCGGAGCACGCGAAGGCTGGCGGCATGGCGCTGGTGGCCACGCATCAGCCGCTCGCCGCCACCAACGCGACGTTGGACCTTTCCGGACGACGCGAGGCTGCGGCATGAGCGCGTTCTCGGCTGTCCTCAAGCGTGACCTGCGCCTCGCCCGCCGTGCGGGTGCCGGAGCCAGCCTCGGGCTGATGTTCTTCCTCGTGCTGATCGCCATCGTGCCATTCGCGATTGGTGCGGACCAGAAGCTGATCTCGCGCCTCGCGCCGGCTTTGCTCTGGATCGCGGCCTTGCTCGCGACGCTTCTCGGCCTCGACCGGCTCTTTCAGGCCGATGAGGAGGATGGCGCGCTCGATCAGTTCCTGCTCTCCGGCGGTTCGCTCACCATGCTCGTGCTCGCGAAGGCTTTGGCGCATTGGCTGGTCACGGGTTTGCCGCTCAGCCTCGCCGCGCCCGTGCTCGGCCTGATGCTCGCGATCGAACCGCAGGCCATGCTGCCCCTGTCGCTGTCGCTTCTTGTCGGAACGCCGGCGCTCACGCTCATCGGCCTCGTGGGAGCGGCGCTCACTGTCAGCCTTAATCGCGGCGGATTGCTGCTCTCGCTGCTCGTGGTGCCGACGGCCATCCCCACGCTGATTTTTGGCGTGGCCGTGGCGAAGGCTGCGGCAGAGGGCCGCGATTTTGCCATGCCCTTGACGGTTTTGTGCGGCACCACACTCTTCGCGCTGGCGATATCGCCCATCGCCGCCGCTCTTGCGCTCCGTCAAGCGCGTGGATGACGTGAATTGCGTGTGATCGCTCCGGCAGATATGGGAGAACCATGACCGACCAGACCTCCGGTTCCCTGCTGCGCCTTGCCAATCCGGCCGTGTTCAACCGGCTTGCGGATCGGCTGATCGCGCCTTTCGCGGTGCTGACGCTGCTGCTGTTCGTCTGGGGACTCTACGGTGCGTTCTTCGTCTCCCCGCCGGATTACCAGCAGGGCGAGACCATCCGCATCATGTTCATCCATGTGCCTTCGGCGTGGATGGCGATGTTCGTTTATGCGGGCATGAGCCTTTCGGCTTTGGGCACGCTCATCTGGCGACACCCGATGGCGGATGTGGCGCAGAAATGCGCGGCGCCGCTCGGCGCGGGCTTCACCCTGCTTTGCCTTGTGACGGGCTCGCTCTGGGGCAAGCCGATGTGGGGGACATGGTGGGAATGGGATGCGCGGATGACCTCCGTGCTGGTGATGTTCCTGATCTATATCGGCGTGATCGCGCTCCAGCAGGCGATCGAGGAGCCCAATCGCGCGGCGCGCGCCGTGGCGATCCTCACGCTGGTGGGGGCGGTGAACCTGCCGATCATCAAGTTCTCGGTCGATTGGTGGTCCACCCTCCACCAGCCCGCTTCGGTGTTCCGAATGGATGGGCCGACGATCCACGGCTCCATGCTCGGCCCGCTTTTCATCATGGGGATCGCCTTCCTGATGCTCTACATCACGCTGCTGATGCTCTTTATGCGCGCCGAGGTGATGAACCGCCGCGCGGAACGGCTCGAACTTCTCGCGGCCGAGGCGGATTGATGTCGGGACAGTATTTTGGCTTCATTGCGGGCTCCTACGCAGCGGCGATCCTTGTGCTCGGCGCGATGATCGTTGGCGCGATCCTCAGCTATCGTGGCGCGAAAACGCGGCTCGCCCGCGCCGAAGCCTTGCGCGATGGCGGGAAGGCCTCGTGATGAGCGAGGCTGCGCGCCCGCCCGCCCGTCGCTGGGTCTGGTTCCTGCCGCTCGCCGTTTTCGCGGCGTTGACCCTGCTCTTCCTGTTCCGGCTTTTCGCGGGCGATCCGTCGAAATTGCCTTCGGCGCTCATCGGCAAGCCTGCCCCGGCGCTGACCTTGCAGCCTGTGGAAGGCCTGATGGATGAGGGCAAGCCGATGCCGGGCTTCGGCCCGGCCGATCTCGCCACCGGCAAGCCGGTTCTCGTGAATGTCTTCGCAAGCTGGTGTGCGCCCTGCCATCAGGAGCATCCGTTTCTGATGGATCTCGCCAAGGCGGGCCGCATCGGGATGATCGGCTTGAATTACAAGGACAAGCCGGAGAACGCGCGCCGCTTCCTCGGCCGGCTTGGCAATCCCTATTCCCGCGTGGGCGCTGATCCCGATGGCCGCAACGCCATCGAGTGGGGCGTCTATGGCGTGCCGGAGACCTTCCTCGTGGATGGCAAGGGCATCATCGTTTTCAAGCATGTCGGGCCGCTCACGCCGGAGATCATCCGCGACCGGCTGGAGCCTGCGATCAAGGCAGCGGGCGGCTGATCACTTCCCCGGGCCGAACCCGTGGCGCATCATCACCCGGAGCATGGCAGGGAAAAGTGGGAACCGGTTTTCCGGCCCGCCATGCGACTACGCAGAAAGCCGATGCTCACTTCCCCGGGTCGAACCCGTGGCGCATCATCATCGGCGTTTGCGCCAGCGCGAAGGCCATGGTGAGCGGCATCACGCCCCAGACCTTGAAGGCCACCCAGAAATCGGTGGTCTGCGTGCGCCACACCACCTCGTTGATGGCCGCGAGCACGAAAAAGAACACACCCCAGCGGAAGGTGAGCTTCTTCCAGCCCTCGCGATCGAGCTGGAACACGCTGTCGAGCACGTAGGGCAGAAGCGGCTTGCCGAAGGCGAGGCCACCGAGCAGCACCGCGCCAAACAGCGAATTCACGATGGTCGGCTTCAGCTTGATGAAGAGGTCGTTGTGCAAGGCCAGCGTGAGGCCGCCGAAGACCAGCACCACCGCACCGGAAACGAGCGGCATGATCGGCAGGCGGCGATAGAGCGCCCAGGTCGCAATGAGCGACGCAGCCATCCCCACCATGAAAACGGCGGTGGCAATGAGGATCGGTGCCTTGTCGCCCGTGACCACGCCCTGTCCGAACACGGCCCCGACGATGGGCCTGAACCAGTCCGGCTTTGAATTCGCCGCGAAGAACAGCAACAGCGGCCCCATTTCGAGCAGCAGTTTCGTGATGCCATTCTCGGCGCGATGCGTCGTGTTCTGTTCGGTCATGGTCGTTCCACGGAAGGGAGGGGCTGGACCCTCGTTGTCCCTGCCCTTACACCTCTGGAGGCACGCCGAAAAGGCCGAGCCCGTTGCAGAAGGTTTCTCCCATGTCCATGCCCATCCCCGTTCTCGAACCCCGCGTGAGCCTTGCCATCGTGGGTGAGGCAGAGCGCTTTCCCGTGCGGCGCGGTTTCTGCATCGGGCGGAATTATGCGGCCCATGCGCGCGAGATGGGATTTGATCCGGATCGCGAGCCACCGTTCTTCTTCATGAAGACGGCCGAGGCGATTCTCCCCGTGGAAGCGGGTGTGGAGACGCCGCTGCCCTATCCATCCAGCACGTCTGATTATCATCATGAGGTGGAACTCGTGGTGGTGCTTGGCAAGGGCGGCCGGAACATCCCCGAAGACAAGGCGATGGAGCATGTCTTCGGCTATGCCGTGGGCCTCGACATGACCCGCCGTGACCTGCAGGGCGAGGCGAAGAAGCTGGGACGCCCGTGGGAGATCGGCAAGAGCGCGGATGCCTCCGGCCCGGTCGGCCCGATCACGCGCGCCAATGCGCCGGGCTTCTCGCTGAAGGGACGTATCACGCTCGCGACCGATGGCGTGATGAAACAGGATGCCAACATGGCCGCGATGATCTGGTCGATCCCCGAGCAGATCGCGATTCTCTCGCAGTTTTTCGAGCTGAAGGCCGGCGATCTCATCTTCACGGGCACACCGGAAGGCGTGAGTGCGGTGACGCGCGGGCAGGTGATGGTGGGTGAGGTGGAAGGCCTCACGCCCATCCGGCTGAAGGTGGTGTGAAAAGCATTTTCAAGCGAAGTGGTTTCCGGTTCGCATGAAGAAAATGCGTCAAACGCTTTAACCTTCATCCAGCCCGGCGATTGCGCGGGCAAAATCCTTCGCGGCGAAGGGCTCGAGATCCTCGACGCCCTCGCCCACGCCGATGAAATGGACGGGCAGGCCGAATTTCGCCGCGAGCGCCACGAGAATGCCGCCGCGCGCTGTGCCGTCGAGCTTGGTCATCACAAGGCCGGTGACGCCCGCTACCTGCTTGAAGATCTCGACTTGCGACACCGCATTTTGGCCCACGGTAGCATCGAGCACGAGCAGCGTCGCATGCGGCGCTTCAGGATCAAGCTTCTTGATCACGCGCACGATCTTGCCGAGTTCGTCCATCAGCCCCTGCTTGTTCTGAAGGCGGCCGGCGGTGTCGATCAGCAGGATGTCACGCCCCTCCGCGCGCGCCTGCTCGATCGCGTCATAGGCGAGGCCCGAGGCATCGGCCCCCGGCTCACGCGAGACGAAACCCGCGCCGGTGCGCTCGGCCCAGATCTTAAGCTGGTCGATGGCTGCCGCACGGAAGGTATCGCCTGCAGCCATCAGCACCGATTTTCCCTCGGCGCGGAATTTCGCGGCAAGCTTGCCGATGGTCGTGGTCTTGCCGGAGCCGTTCACGCCCACCATCAGCAGGATGAAGGGCTTCTTTGCAGGCTCGATCACCAGAGGCTTGGCCACCGGAGCCAGCACCTTCTCCACCTCGGTCGCGAGCGCGGCCTTGATCTCCTCCGGCGAGATGGTCTTGTCGAAACGGTCCTTGCCGATGGTCTCGACGATGCGGCCCGACACCTCCACGCCGAGATCGGCCTGGATGAGGATGTCCTCCAGATCCTGAAGGGTATCCGCATCGAGCTTGCGCTGCGTGAAGATCGCCGTGATGCCCGAGCCGAGCGACGAGGCCGTGCGGGACAGCCCCTGCGACAGGCGCTTCCACCAGGACAGCTTCGGCGCGGGTGGCTCAACGGAAGCAGGGGTTTGATCAGCGGGTGCAGGTTGGGCTGGCTGTTCCGCCAACGCTGCCGTTCCCGGGGCCTTGCCGCCGCCGAACAGGCGCGAGAAGAAACCGGGTTTCTTGTCTTCGGGAGGGGTTGTCATGCGGAAATGTCTCCCGTCAGCATCGAACCGGCGATGCCCGTCACTCTGGCCATGGCCAACTGGCCCGGAATGCCGGGCTGGCTGAGGCGGATGGGCGTAAAATCATCGAGCCGCGCCATGCTCCCCCGCTCTGCCAGAATGGCGACCATTCGTCCCGGATATTGCGCGAGATGGCGCTGAAGTGCGGCATCTCCCGCCTCGCGCAGGCGCGCCGCCCGCGCCTTGATGACCGGGCCTGCCACCTGCGGCATGCGCGCGGCCGGCGTGCCCTTGCGCGGCGAATAGGGGAAGACATGCAGGAAGGCGAGGCCGCATTCCTCCACCAATCGCAGGGTGTTCTCGAACATTGCATCGGTTTCCGTGGGAAAACCGGCGATGAAATCGGCCCCGAAGGCGTAATCCGGACGCGATTTCCGCAATTCCGTGCAGAAGCGGATGGCATCCGCGCGCCCGTGCCGCCGTTTCATGCGCTTCAGGGTGAGATCATCCCCAGCCTGCAACGAGAGATGCAGATGCGGCAGCAGGCGTGGTTCGCCTTTCAGCAGCTCCATCAGCAGCGGATCGGCCTCGATGCAATCGAGCGAGGAGAGCCGCAGGCGGTTGAGTTTCGGCACGTTCCGCAGAATGGCCGCGACCAGCGTGCCGAGCTTCGGCTGACCCGGCAGATCGGGCCCGTAGGAGGTGAGATCGACCCCTGTCAGCACGATTTCAGGCGAGCCTGCATCGACCAGACGCTCGATCTGGCTCACCACTTCGCCCATGGGCACGGAGCGGGAATTTCCGCGACCATAGGGGATGATGCAGAAGGTGCAGCGATGGTCGCAGCCATTCTGCACCTGCACGAAAGCGCGCGTGCGGCCCTCCAGCCCGTCGATGAGATGACCGGCAGTTTCGCGCAGGCTCATGATGTCGTTGATGATCACGCGCTCGGTTTTCCCGATGCCGAAATCGGGGTGAGGGCGGACGGTGTCCTGCCAGGTCTCGGGTTTCAGCTTCACGTCATTGCCGATGATCTGGCTGACTCCCGCCATACCGGCGAAGGTTTCCGGCTCGGTTTGCGCAGCGCAGCCTGTCACGACAATGCGGCGCGCGGGGTTCTCGCGCGCGAGGCGGCGGATGGTCTGGCGAGCCTGCCGGACCGCTTCGCCAGTCACCGCGCAGGTATTCACAATCACGAGATCGGAATGGCCCGCCGCCAGAGCGGCTTGGCGCATGGCTTCGCTCTCCACCGTATTGAGGCGGCAGCCGAGCGTGACGATTTCGGGCGAGGCGGCAGCGCCCATGCTCAGCCCGCGAGCAGCGAGGGGTGGATCGTGCCGGAGAAACTTTCCGCCACTGGGCCGATCATGATCACCCGCCCTTCCGGCGAGCGGCGGATGGCGAGCGGCCCGCCCGGCAGGTGCAGCCGCACGGTTTCGCCCGTGAAACCGAGGCGATGTGCGGCGACGGCCGTAGCGCAGGCGGCTGTGCCGCAAGCAAGCGTCGCGCCGGCCGCACGCTCCCAGACGCGCAAGGTGATCTCGCCATCGGGTCGCAATTCGGCGAACGAGATGTTCGCCTTTTCCGGGAAGATCGGGTGCGTTTCGAGCACCGGGCCGATGCGGGCAAGGTCGATCGCGCGGGCATCCGTCACGAAGAAGATGCCATGCGGATTACCCATGTTCACCGCCGAGAACCAGCCGGGGAGATCGGGCGAGAGTGCGGCAGTGTCGAGCGGAATGCGCGCGGTGTCGCGCGGTTCGCCGGCCAGCGGAATGCGCGCCCAATCGAGCACGGGCAAGCCCATATCGACCGCGACCTCCGTGCCTTCCAGGCGGCCCACGAGCAGACCGGCCACCGTTTCGATGCGTGCCTCGCTCTGGCCGCTTTCCTCAGTCAGAAGCGATGCGATGCAGCGCGTGGCATTTCCACAGGCCTCCACCTCGCCGCCATCCGGGTTGAAGATCCGCATGCGTGCGTCACCCCTCGTGGAGGGTTCGAGCAGGATGAGCTGGTCGCAGCCGATGCCGAAGCGGCGATCGGCAATGCGCTCCAGTTGCTGCTGCGCAAGCGCAAGCGGCGCATGGCGTGCGTCCAGCACAACGAAATCATTGCCGAGGCCATGCATCTTGCGGAAGGGCAAGGCGGCGGGCGCGGGCGCGGGCATGGGCGATATTGTCATCGAAGACGATCCGGAAGGCATCGATCAGAAACGGAAACCAATGTCCGGTGAACCCGTTGGCTCAGCGGGCTTCGGCCCTACAATCCATTGGCGCTATAACGGGTTTTCGGATAAGGGCAAAACGCTTGGCCTCCCGAGCCTCAGAACAGGATTATCGGATCGAATGCAACGGCAGTTTGCCCCCCTTGCTTTCGCCTCTGCGCTTCGGCCGGGGGGTGGCATTGTTGCCGGCGTGATTCTCGGTGTTTCACTGCTGTTTTCGCCCCCGTCGGGCGCGCAGGGCGAGGTTGCAAGTGACCCGCGCCCCAAGCCGGTAATCACCCCCATCCAGATTCCGAACCTCTCGCTCGGCGTGGTGATCTTCCCCAATGGCAAGGCGATCAACCTCTCCGTGGGCACGGGGTCGAGCGCCTATCGCACCGCGAATGACATTCCCGGCCGTGTGTGGCTGCTGACCGATCGTGGCCCGAACATCGAATGTGGTGAGGCGCGCCGCATTCTCGGTCTGGAGGCCGAACAGGCCTGCGCGGGCAATCGCAACGGGCGGATCATGCCTCTGCCGGGGTTCGTGCCTTCGATCTACGGTGCGGATATCGGCGCGGATAATGTGGCGCGCATCAACGTTTTCCTGCCGCTCAAGGGCAAATCCGGCAAGCCGCTCTCGGGTCGGCCGCCGCAGGGCAACGGGCGCTATGAAAGCGCCTATGCGCTGGATGGCAAGCCGCTCCCGCCCGATCCGTCCGGTGTTGATCCGGAAGGCCTCGTGCGCCTCTCGGATGGGACCTTCTGGATCGCGGAGGAGCTGGGCCCCTCGCTGCTGCAGGTGGCGGCGGACGGCACTGTGCTGAAACGCTTCGTGCCGCAGGGCCTGCAGAACGACTTCAAGGATGCCGACTACGAAATCGTGCCGTCGCTGCCGCCCATTCTGCGCTATCGCGCGCAGAATCGTGGGTTCGAGGCGCTGGCGCTCTCGCCGGACGAGAAGTTTCTCTACCTGATGCTCCAGGGGCCTCTGGCCAATCCGGACGTCGAGACCGGGCGACGCTCCCGGAATGTGCGGCTCTTCAAGCTCGCGCGCGAGACCGGTGAAGTCGTCGGCCAGTATTTCTACCAAAGCGACGATATAAAGAGCTACACCGGCGATGCCGATGGCCGTGAGCGTGTGCAATCGCGTGTGCTGGTGAGCGAGATGGCCGCCATCGCTGAGGACCAGCTTCTGGTGCTGGAGCGCGTGGACCGCCATACGCGTTTCTACACCATCCAGCTCACGGATGAGAATCGCGTGCCGCGCCTGCTCGACAATCCGGAATATGGCCCCGGCCTTGAATGGATGGAGCCGTCGCAGCTGGGCATTCGCGGGGTGCTGCCCGTGTCGAAATCCCTCGTGCTCGACAGCGAGATGGTCACGGGCCTGCCTTCTAAGATCGAGGGCATGGCGATCACCGGGCCGAATGAACTCATCATCATCAACGACAATGATTTCGGCGTGGATGGCGTGCGCACGCAGATGTTCCGTGTCACTCTTCCCCAGCCGCTGATTCGATAGGCTTTTCGCGGCTGGCAGTCGAAGGAGAGGCGAGCGATGCGCCGGAAATCGCTTTCCGTCAGCGTTTTGTGCGGGATTTTCGGGGTGTTTCTCGTGGTCGCGAGCGCGGTCGCGCAGACGACGCCCGCGCCCTCGCAAGCCCCGGTACAGACGCCCGCTCCCGTGCCGGCACCTGCGCCTGCGCCCGCAGCCCCCGGCATGGATCGCCCCTCGGCGGATGCCTCCACCGGCCAGCTTGTGGAGTATGCCGCCCGGCCCGTTTTACGCAGCCGCGCCACCAGCACCTGGGATGATGGTTTCGCCGAAATCAAGAAGGCGATGCTGCTGCTCGGGGAGGAGGCGCGTCGCCTCGGCCTGCTCACCGGCACGCCGCCCATGGTGCATTTCGTGACGAGCGATGATCTCGGCTTCACCTTCGAGGCGATGCTGCCGCTCGCCGGCCCCGCCGCGCCGGGCACGCAGGCCCGCGCGGGCTTCGAACTCGCGCAATCGCCGGCGGGCCGCGCGATGATCTTCACCCATGAGGGACCTTACGACGATATCGACGCGGCCTATGAGGCGATTACGGCTTTTCTCGATGAAAAGGGCCTCACTTCCACCGGCACCTACCTCGAGGAATATCTCTTCTGGCCCGAGAAGAGCGACGATCCGGCGTTGAAGCTGAACATCGTGGTCTTCCTGAAATAGGCATTTTACGGCGAAACTTGACCGCTTTTCCCGTTTCCCCTATGAGGCGGGCATCCAATCAGCGTGATCTCTGGATCGGCTGACCGGGGCATGGCCCCGGAGGTTCACGTCCGGCAGCGCGAGGCGCCCCCGGGCGCGAAAGTGTTTGGTTTGACGGGAGCGGGCAAGCCCACCCCTTCTGCCAGACGCGTTTTCGTTTGGAACAACGGATTTTGCCGCGCGAGCGGCACAACGCGGGTGACACATGTTCGAAGGCCTTTCGGGTCGTCTCTCCGGCATTCTCGACAAGCTCACGCGTCGTGGCGCGCTGAGTGAGGCGGATGTGGCCGAAGCGATGCGCGAAGTGCGCCGTGCGTTGCTGGAAGCCGACGTGGCGCTCGATGTGGTGCGCGACTTCACCGAGAAGGTGCGGGCACGCGCCGTTGGCGTGGATGTCATCAAATCGGTGACGCCCGGCCAGATGGTGGTGAAGATCGTCAATGACGAACTCGTCGCCATGCTGGGTTCGGATGCCCAGCCGATCGATCTTCAGGCCGTTCCGCCGGTCGGCATCCTGATGGTCGGCCTGCAAGGCTCGGGCAAGACCACGACCACCGCGAAGATCGCCAAGCGCCTGAAGGAACGCGAGAAGAAGAAGGTTCTGCTCGCCTCGCTCGATACGCGCCGCCCCGCCGCGATGGAACAGCTCGCGGTGCTCGGGCGCGATAACGGTCTCGACGTGCTGCCCATCGTGGCCGGCGAGAATGCAATCCAGATCGCCAGGCGCGCGGAAGCGGCGGCCCGTCTCGGCGGCTTCGATGCCGTGATCTACGACACCGCCGGCCGCGTGACGCTTGATGACGAGCTGATGGACGAGGTGGTGCAGGTTCGCGCCGCCATCCAGCCGCATGAAGTGCTGTTGGTGGCCGACAGCCTCACCGGCCAGGATGCGGTGGTGACCGCCCGCGCCTTCGAAAGCCGCGTGGGTCTCACCGGCATCGTGCTCACGCGCGTGGATGGTGATGGCCGCGGCGGTGCCGCGCTCTCCATGCGTGCGGTCACCGGCAAGCCGATCAAGCTGATCGGTGTCGGCGAAAAGATGGATGCGTTGGAGGATTTCCACCCCGCGCGCATCGCCAACCGCATTCTCGGCATGGGCGATATCGTCAGCCTCGTCGAGAAGGCGGCGCAGAACATCGATCAGGAAAAGGCGCTGGCGATGGCCGAGCGCATGCGGAAGGGCAAGTTCGACCTTTCCGACCTGCGCGACCAGCTGAAGCAGATGGAAAAGCTCGGGGGCCTCGGCGGCCTCATGGGCATGCTGCCGGGCGTCGCCAAGGCCAAGGACCAGATGGCCAATGCCGGCGTGAACGACAAGATGATCGCCCGGCAGGTGGCCATCATCAATTCGATGACGCCGGAAGAGCGCCGCAACCCGGATCTGCTGAAGAACTCCCGCAAGAAGCGCATCGCGGCGGGCTCCGGTACGAGTGCCGAGGAGATCAACAAGCTCCTCAAGATGCATCGCGGCATGGCCGACATGATGAAGGCCGTGGGGCAGGGCAAGCGCGGGCCGATGGCGGGCCTCGCCAACATGTTCGGCCTTGGCGGCGGCGTACCCGATCTTTCGAAGATGCAGCCGCCGGCTGGCGTTTCGCCCGATGCGATCGCCGAGGCGCAGAAGAAACTCGAACAGATGCAGGGTGGCGGCAAGCTGCCCGGCCTTGGCTCGGGTCTGCCGGGCCTCGGCGGGTTCAACCCGTTCCGCAAGAAATAACCGATCCAGCAATCAATCCGAACTCAAGACAAACAGGAGTAACCCATGTCTCTCAAAATCCGTCTCGCCCGTGGTGGCTCGAAGAAGCGCCCGGTCTACCGCATCGTCGTGGCTGATGCCCGTTCCCCGCGCGATGGCCGCTTCATCGAGAAGATCGGCACCTACAACCCGATGCTCGCCAAGGATTCGGCCGAGCGCGTGGTGCTCGATCTCGAAGCCGCGAAGAACTGGATCGCCAAGGGCGCCCAGCCGACCGATCGCGTGCTCCGCTTCCTCGATGCTGCCGGCATCGTGAAGCGCCCGGCCCGCAACAACCCGGAAAAGGCCGTTCCCGGCGACAAGGCCAAGGAACGCGCCGCGAAGAAGGCCGAGAAGGCCGGCGAAGCCGCGTAAGGCTTCTTCCGCAGGGCGTCATGGCCGGACTTGTTCCGGCCATCCACGTCTTGTCGCGCGTTCGTTCAAAGTCGTGGATGCCCGGGCTAAACCCGGGCATGACGCGTTTTCGAGGCTCGAATGAAAAAGCCGAAGATACCCCCCGTGATGCCCCCGCCTGAAAGGCGGATCGTGGTTGCGACCATCGGCGCGCCGCATGGCGTGCGGGGCGAATGCCGCGTGAAAAGCTACACGGCGGACCCGCTGAGCCTCGGCGATTACGGCCCGCTTTTCCTGCCCGATGGCCGGGCGCTGGAGATCGTCGATGGCCGTCCGCTGAAGGACGACATGCTCGTCGTGCGCTTCAGGGGCCTCGCGGATCGCGATGCGGTGCAGGCGCTGACCGGCCAGAACCTCGTGATCGACCGCGACAGCCTCCCCCCGCCCGAGGAGGAGGACGAGTTCTACCATGCTGATCTCGTGGGCCTTCCGGTGACAGATGCCGAGGGCAATGGCATCGGCTCGATCCTTGAGGTGCATAACCACGGGGCCGGCGATCTGCTGGTGATCCGCCCCGTCGCCGGTGGCGCGACCCTGCTGCTGCCCTTCACGAAAGTCGCCGTGCCGGTGCTCGATGTGCCCGGCCGGCGCGTCGTGATCGATCCGGCTTATCTCGCGGGACCGGAAAAACCGCCCGCCAACCCGGAGCAGGACGCATGAGCAAGCCCATTCGCGGCCTCATCTTCGATATGGATGGCACGCTCGTCGACAACATGCGCTTCCATGATGATTCATGGGAGAAATGGCATGCCGATCTCGGTTTGCCGTTTGATCGCGCAGGGTTCTTCGACAAGACGGCGGGCCGTTCCGGGCCGGAGATCATCGGTGAACTTTTCCCGGGCAAGTCGCGCGAGGAACTGATCGCGCTCGAAGATGCGAAGGAAGTGATTTACCGCGCGCTATACAAGCCGCATCTCGCGCCCATCGCCGGCTTGCTGCCGCTGCTCGATCGCGCGGATGCGCAAGGCCTGCCGATGGCCGTGGGCACGGCGGCACCGCCGGGCAATGTCGATTTCACGCTCGATGGCCTCGGGCTTCGTGAGCGTTTTCGCACGATTGTTTCGCCCTCGCAGGGCTTTCGTGGCAAGCCGCATCCGGACATGTTCCTCGCCGCTGCGGAGCGGATGGGCGTTGCGCCGGAGGAATGCCTTGTCTTCGAGGATGCGCCGCTGGGCGTGGAAGCCGCGCGCCGTGCCGGCATGCGCGCCGTGGTTCTGCTGACGACTGCTCCCGCCGAGACTTTCGCGCATTTCGACCATGTCATCGCGCTCGCGCCGGATTTCGCGAGCCTCGAACTCGCTTTCGGCTGACATGGCCTTCGCGGCGACCGTGCTGACGCTGATGCCCGAGATGTTCCCGGGCACGCTCGGCCATTCGCTCGCGGGCGAGGCTTTGGCCAGAGGAACTTGGTCGCTTCAGGTGAAGGACATCCGCGACCATGGTCGTGGGAAGCACCGCGCGGTGGATGATACGCCGGCGGGCGGCGGTCCCGGCATGGTGATCCGCGCGGATGTGTTGGCGGAAGCCATCGATGCTGTCGTTCCCGCCGATGATCCGCGCCCGCGTTTCCTGCTCTCGCCGCGCGGGCGCGTGTTCGACCAGGCGTTGGCGCGTGAACTTGCGAGCGGGTCTGGCGCGGTGTTCGTCTGCGGGCGGTTCGAGGGCGTCGATGAACGCGTGATTGAAGCGCGCGGGCTCATGGAATTGTCCATCGGCGATTACGTGCTCTCCGGCGGTGAAGTGGCAGCACAGGTCGTCCTCGATGCCATCATCCGCCTTATGCCCGGCGTGATGGGCGGGGAGAGTTCGGATATCGAGGAGAGCCATGAGGACGGCCTGCTCGAATATCCGCATTATACGCGGCCCCGTGATTTCGAGGGGCGCGGCATTCCGGAGGTGCTGACCTCCGGCAATCACGGCGCAATTGCCAAATGGCGGCGCGCCGAGGCCGAAATGCTGACGAAAGCGCGCCGGCCTGATCTCTTTGCGCGAAAATTCCCGCCCAAGGGGTGACAAAGCAGCGGCGTTCCTGTATGCGCCGCACCTCAACTCAGAACAGCGTCCCGAAACGCTTGGCCATCAGAGCCAAAACCGGAAAAAGGTTCCCGACCATGGATATCCTCGCTCAACTCGACCAGGAAGAAGCCGCCCGCGTTCTGGGCGAAAAGAAGATCCCCGAATTCCGCCCCGGCGACACCGTCATCGTGAATGTGAAGGTGAAGGAAGGCGAGCGTAGCCGCGTGCAGGCCTATGAAGGCGTGTGCATCGCCCGTTCGGGTGGTGGCTTCCAGGAAAGCTTCACGGTCCGCAAGATTTCGTATGGCGAAGGTGTGGAGCGCGTGTTCCCGCTCTATTCGCCTAACATCGACAGCATCAAGGTGGTTCGCAAGGGTAAGGTGCGCCGCGCGAAGCTCTATTACCTGCGCGATCGCCGCGGCAAGTCGGCCCGCATCGCCGAGCGCGTCGAGCCCCGCAACCAGGGCTGAGGCACTCGCGGGTTTGCAGAACATTCAGGCGGCCTCCGGGCCGCCTTTTTTGTTGCCGAAAACGTGATGTTCCTTCGGTTTCCGTTTTCCGCCGCCCCGCGTTAGCCTCCGGCGCGACGGATAACGGGAGGAAACCATGGCTGCTGACAAGACCCATGTGCCGGAGGATGTGATCCGCCTCTATGATCGCTTCACACATGGCGGTATGGATCGCCGCGCCTTCATGGAACGGCTGACGCAGATCGCCGGCTCCACCGCCGCTGCGGCTGCGATCTTGCCGCTGCTCCAGAGCGATTATGCGGTGGCCGAGACCGTGAAGCTGGATGATCCGCGCCTCGTTTCTGAGGATGGTGTGGCGATCCCCGGTTCGGATGCCGGGCTCAAGGGTTATCTCGTGGCGCCCAAGGGTGGCATGAAGCGCCCGGCCTTGCTGATGATCCACGAGAATCGTGGTCTCAATCCGCATATCCGCGACATGACCCGACGCGGTGCGCTCGCGGGCTACCTCACGCTGGGCATTGATGCACTTTCGCCCGAGGGCGGCACGCCCGCGAACGAGGATCAGGCGCGCGGTATGTTCGGCACGCTCGATCCGGAGGTTGCGGCGCGGCGCTGTGCCGCGGCGGTGCGCTTCCTCGCCATCCATCCGCAATCAACCGGCAAGGTGGGTGCGATGGGCTTCTGCTGGGGCGGCGGGCAGGTCAATCGCGTGCTCGCGATCGAGCCGGCGCTGAATGCCGGTGTTTCCTATTACGGCTCGCAGATTCCGGCGGAGCGCGTGCCGGCCATCAAGGGTGCGCTGATGCTGCATTATGCGGGCAAGGATGAGCGCATCAATGCGGGCATTCCGGCCTATGAGGCGGCCTTGAAGGCCAACAACAAGGCCTACGAACTCCATATGTATGAGGGCGTCGATCACGCCTTCAACAATGATACTGGCGGCGCCCGCTACAACCCGGACGCGGCGAAACTGGCCTGGGACAGGAGTCTCGCTTTCCTCGCGAAGCATCTTGGCGCGCCGCCGGCGCTCGGCTGATGGCACATAGTTTCAGATGAAACTAATTCTTGCCGGTCCATGCGGTTTCTGGCATGGATCGGTGCAGGATTTTCATGCCATCGGAAGTGATCACGATGAACAGGCCAGTGCAGTTTTCACCGCTCGCGGGTGCGCGCACCACCGTTGAGGGGTCGCTCGCCTATATGTCGGGTTTCGGCAATTCCTTCGAGACGGAGGCGCTGCCAAATGCCCTGCCGGTGGGGCGCAACTCGCCGCAGAAATGCAATTACGGCCTTTATGCCGAGCAGCTCTCGGGCTCGCCCTTCACCGCACCGCGCTCCACCAACGAGCGCTCCTGGCTCTATCGCATCCAGCCCGGCGTGAAGCATCAGGCACGCTATCGCAAAGTGAGCGGCGGCCTCATCCGCACCGCGCCGAACCGCGAGGAATCGACGCTTCCCATCGGCCAGATGCGCTGGATGCCGGTGCCGATCCCCGGCGAGAAGCTCACCTTCCTCACGGGCCTGCGCACCATGACGACGGCCGGCGATGCCGAGGGGCAGGCGGGCATGGCCGCGCATATCGCGCTCGTCACCGCCTCGATGACTGATGAGTATTTCTTCAACGCCGATGGCGAATTGATGATTGTGGCCCAGCAGGGCCGCCTGCGCTTCGCCACGGAATTCGGTGTGATCGAGATCGAGCCGGGCGAGATCTGCGTCATTCCGCGCGGCATCATTTTCCGCTGCGAGCTCGTGGATGGCCCGGCGCGCGCTTATGTCTGCGAGAACTATGGCGGCGCCTTCACGCTGCCGGAGCGCGGGCCGATTGGTGCGAACTGCCTCGCCAATGCACGCGATTTTCTCACGCCCGCCGCATCCTATGAGGACAAGCCCGGCAAGGCGCTGCTTCATGTGAAGTGGTGCGGGGAGATGTTCGCGACCGAACTCGAGGCCTCGCCACTCGATGTCGTGGCGTGGCACGGAAATTACTACCCCTACAAATATGATCTCCGCCGCTTCTCACCTGTTGGCGCGATTTCCTATGATCACCCCGATCCCTCGATCTTCACGGTGCTCACCTCGCCTTCGGGCGAAGTCGGCACGGCGAATATCGATTTCGTGATCTTCCCCGAGCGCTGGATGGTGGCGGAAAACACCTTCCGTCCGCCCTGGTATCACCGGAACATCATGAGCGAGTTCATGGGGCTGATTTACGGGGTTTATGACGCGAAGCCCGAGGGCTTCGTGCCCGGTGGCGCGAGCCTGCATAACATGATGCTGCCGCACGGGCCCGATACGCCCGCTTTCGAGCAGGCCTCCAACGAGCCGATGCTGCCGAAGAAGCTGACCGGCACCATGGCTTTCATGTGGGAGACGCGTTTGCCCCAGCGGCTCACGAAGTTTGCCAGCAAGGACGCGCCCATTGACCAGAGCTATCTCGGCTGCTGGTCGGGGTTGAAGCGGCGCTTTGACCCCTCCACGCCTGAGCCGCAATGGTGATCGGCGTGCCCGAGGGCATGTAGGAAAACCACGGAAATCCGCTTGGCGGCGAAAGTTTCCCCCCGTAATCTCGCGTCAAAGCGATGCGGGGGAAACAGCATGAGCGAAGCCGGGAAAACTGAAACAGGCAAGACCCTGCTTGTGAGCATCGAGGCCGCGCGCGACCATCTCTCGCGGTCCGAGGCGCGCGTGGCGGATATCATCCTGCGCGACCCCAACCGCGCGGTGGAGATGTCGATTGCCGCGATCTCCGAGGCTGCGGATGTCAGTGAGCCCACCGTGGCGCGGTTCTGCAAATCCCTCGGCTTTTCCGGCCTCAAGGAATTCAAGCTGCGCCTCGCCCGCAGCCTCGGTGCGGGCACGCCCTTCGTGCATCAGGATGTGAAGCCGGGCGATGACGCATCCTCCGTGATCCGTAAGATGCTCGACCGGGCCTCGACCGCGTTGGCGCGTCTCTCGGAGGATCTCGATTCCGGCCTGCTGGCTCGGGCCGCGAAGGCCATGGCCGAGGCGCCGCGGCTGGAATTCTACGGGCAGGGCAATTCCGGCATCGTGGCGATGGATGCCCAGCACAAATTCTTCCGCCTCGGCATTCCCACGGCGGCTTATTCCGATCCGCATGTGCATGCGATGTCCGCCGCTCTGCTCGGCCCGAAGGATGTGGTGATCGCCATTTCTGCTTCGGGCCGCACGCTGGATCTCATCCGCTCGGTGGAGATCGCGCGGAATGTCGGCGCGACCGTGATCGGGCTCACCACGCGTGGCTCGCCGCTGACCAAGCTCTGCGATGTCGCGATCACCACGGATGTGGAGGAAGATACGGATGTCTATTCGCCCATGCTCTCGCGGCATGTGCATCTCGCGATCATCGATGTGCTGAGTGTGCTGACGGCTCTGGAACGGGGCGATGCGGGTGTCACCAGCCTCGCGCGGGCCAAGAAGAGCGTGCGGGAGAAGCGCACGGCGGGATAAAGCCGCAGTTCACGCTTTAATTGTAAGAAAATTACCTTTTTTCGTAGTAAAGCTTCACACTTGTAATGCGGTCGGGTTATAAGAACTGGAATGGCCGGAAACGGCCGCGCCGCGCCTGCCGCTGAAGGAAATGCCCGCATGGTTGAACGTCGCCTCCCCGTGATGCCCGAGCGCACGCCGGTGCCGCTTTTCGATCTCGTTCTCGTGGGTGCGACGGGCGATCTCGCCTTGCGGAAGCTGTTCCCGGCCCTTGCCCGGCGTGCGGCGGAGGGCGTGTTGCCGGATGGCAGCCGCATCACCGGTGTTGTCCGCAGCGGCGACAGCCCCGAGGCGCTGAAGGAGCATCTCGGCACGAAACTGCGCGAGCATGGCGTGGCCGATGAGGATGTGCGCCGCCTGCTGCCGATCGTCGAATTCGTGAAGGCGGATATCGCGGATGCCGCGAGCCTTTCCGGCCTTGCCGAGCGGCTGGATGACCCGAATCGCGTGCGGGCCTTCTATCTCGCGACGCCGCCAGACCGGTTCATTCCCGCGAGCCGCGCGCTGAAATCGGCGGGCCTGCTCGAAGGCGGCACGCGCCTCGTGCTCGAAAAGCCGCTGGGGCAGGATCTCGCCTCGGCCCGCGCCATCAACGAGGCCGTGGCGGCCGTGCTGCCTGAAAGCCAGACCTATCGCATCGACCATTACCTCGGGAAGGAGACGGTGCAGAACCTGCTCGTCCTGCGCTTCGCGAACACGCTTTTCGAGCGCTCATGGTCCGAACGCGACATCGATCATGTGCAGATCACCGTGGCCGAGACGGTGGGGCTTGAGGCCCGTGCGGGCTATTACGACAAGATCGGCGCCTTGCGCGACATGGTACAGAACCACGTGCTGCAACTTCTCTGCCTCTTCGCGATCGAGCCGCCGAATACGCTCACGGCTGATGCGATCCGTGATGAGAAAGTGCGTGTCCTGCGCGCGTTGAAGCCGATTTCCGGCCTTGATGTGCTGCAGAAAACCGTGCGCGGGCAATATATCCGCGGGTCGCTCGATGGCTCGCCGGTGCCGGGCTATGCCGAGGAACTCGGGCGCGAGAGCGGCACGGAAACCTTCGTTTCCCTGCGCTGCGAACTGGAAACCTGGCGTTGGGCGGGCGTGCCGATCTTCCTGCGCACGGGCAAGCGCATGGGCTCGCGCTATTCGGAGATCGTCGTCACCTTCCGCAAGCTGCCGCATCTCATCTTTCCGGGGCAGGCCGGGGCTGCGGTAGAAGCGAACCGGCTGGTCATCCGCCTGCAACCGAATGACGGCCTGCAATTGCAGATGATGATGAAGGTGCCGGGCTCGGGACGCCTGAAGCTTGTGCCGCGCGTGCTCGACCTGCGTTACGACACCGCCTTCGACGAGCGCACACCCGACGCCTATGAGCGCCTGCTGACCGATGTCATCCGTGGCGACCAGACGCTGTTCATGCGGCGCGATGAGGTGGAAACCGCCTGGTCCTTCATCGATCCCATCGTCGAGGGCTGGAAGGAGCATTACGCCACGCCGCATCGTTATGTCGCCGGTACTTCCGGCCCGGCGCAGGCGGTGGCCCTCATCGAGCGGGAAGGGCGAAGTTGGAGTGACCCGGAATTGCGGGTTTGAGCGGCAGCCATGAACCGCGATCCCGTGCTGCATCTCCATGCCGATCTCGCCGGTGCTTCGCAGGCCCTCGCGGATTGGGTTGCCGCATGCATTCGCACGGTGCTGGAGCAGCAGGAGCGCGCGAGCGTCGCGCTGCCCGGTGGCTCGACGCCGGGGCTGTTTCTCGCGGCCCTGGCGAAGCAGGATCTGCCGTGGAAGCGCATCACATTGCTGCCCACCGATGAGCGCTTCGTGCCGGCGGACCACCCCCGTTCCAACGAGCGGATGATGCGCGCAGCACTTCAGCCGGCTTTGCTGGCGGGCGCGGAATGGCTCTCATTCGCCAGCGAAGAACCGAGGCAGTCGCTGGAGGATTTCGCGCGCCACCTCGCAGGGCGTGTCTTGCCGGTGCTGCCGCTCTCCGTCGTGGTTTGCGGCATGGGCGAGGACGGGCATATCGCTTCCCTCTTTCCGGGCGACGCGGCGGCGAATGCCGATCAGGGTGAAGGGCAGGCGATTGTTCCGGCCTTTCCGGCGGGCCTCGAGCCGCGCCTCTCGCTCTCGGCCAGCGTCCTGCGCGGCGCGCAGGAAGCCGCGCTGCTTTTTGCCGGCGAAGTAAAGCGGCATGTGTTGACTGAGGCGCTGCGCCTTGGCGACAAGCCTGTGACGTTACTTATAACCGAGCGGAGAAGATTACATGCCTTCGTGGCCGAGCAATTGTGAGGGAAACTCAATTCTCGATTGCAATTGGCGCACAATATTTATGCAAACCTCTCCATTCCTTATGTTTTTTAGCGTAACAAGGATCGGGATTTTCCATTTCTTTACCAGCTTCCGTTGAGCTTCCCGCATTCAGGACCGCCCCAGAAATCGAGCGGGAGCTTTGCATGTTCGGGAAGTTGAAGAAGCAATCGGGCGCAACACGTCCCGCGACCGGCAAGGCAATGCGCCTCTCCATCGGTCGACGGCTGGCTCTGGGCTTTGCTCTTGTGGTGATGCCATTCATTCTGGGCGGTGCGGCCTCCTACTGGTTTGTCGACAAGGCCCGCGGCAATGTGGAAGCGATGCTCGATCGATCGCAGGCCGCGCGCCTTACAGCCGAGGTGATGGCAACTGTTCATGCCGCAACCGCCAATCTCGGAAGTTTCGTGCTGACCAATGACGACAAAGCCCGTCGTGCCTTCGATCAGGACTGGATCGACCTCCTGAGGCACATGAAGGCGGTGGATGAGCGACTCGCAACCGAAGCCAACAGCGAGATCGTCGCCACCTTGCGCGAGGTGAAGGAATCAGTCCTTGCGCTCCAGCGCGTTCAGACCCGCATCGCCTCGATGACCGGTGGCCCCAGCGCCCTGCCGGGGATGACGCGACTGGAAACCCAGCTTGTGCCGGACGGCATGGCGCTGGTGGAGCTGCTCAACAACCTCGTCGAGCGCCGCCCCAAGGGCAATTTCGATGTCGATGATGTTCGCGCCTTCCAGTTCATGGCGCGGGATGTGCGCGACATGTTCCTCCGGGCCATCGCGGCGCTTCGCCTCTATGCCTATTCCGGCACAGAGGAGGATCTTTCGGTCTACAACGACCTTGTAGGCGTACTGTCGTTCCGCATCACGCAGCTGGATCGCCGCGCCGTGGGCTTCGGCCAGGATTACAATACCGATCTGACGGTGCTGAAGGAAACGCTTCCCAACTGGATGAAGGGTGCGAACGAGATCGTCGATCGCCGCAAGCTGCCGAGCTGGAACCGCGTGCACCAGATCGTTGCGGAAGAAGCGGCACCCGTCGTGAGCAAGATCACCGCGCTGCTCGAAGGCGAGATCAACCAGTTCGGCGAGAAGACCGCTGGCCTCGGAGATCGCCAGAAGGCCGATGTGGTGCAACGCGCTGAAGGTTCGCAGCAAATCCTTGCGTTAAGCTCCATGGTGACACTTGCGGTCATCACGCTTGCCACCCTGCTGGCGATCATCCTCGGTTTCGCGATCAGCCGTTCGCTCACCGGCCCGATCACCGGGCTGACGGTGGCCATGCGACGGCTCGCCAACAAGGATTATGCCACCGACGTGCCCGGTGAATCGCGCGCCGACGAAGTGGGTGACATGGCCCGCGCGGTGCTGGTGTTCCGCGAAACCGGGCTTGAGGCCGAGCGCATGCGCGGGGCCGAACTCGAGGGACAGCGGGATCGCGAGCGGCGCAATGCTGCCATCGAGGCCGCCATCGGGTCGTTCGAGGTCGGTGCGGCGGAGATCGTGACCACGCTCGCCTCTGCCTCCACGCAATTGCAGGCTGCAGCCACGAGCCTTTCCGCAACGGCCGAGGAGACCTCGATGCAGGCGACCTCGGTTGCCAGTGCGGCCGATGAAGCCTCGGTCAATGTGCAGGGGCTGGCCAGTGCGGGCGATGAACTCGCGCATTCTATTGGCGAGATCGGTGAGCAGGTACGCCGCTCCACCGAGATCGCCGCGAAAGCTGTGGCGCGAGCCTCCGAAACCGATCAGCAGGTGCAGCAGCTCGCACTGTCGGCGCAGCGCATCAGCGAGGTTGTTTCACTCATCCACTCGATTGCGTCGCAGACGAACCTGCTCGCGCTCAACGCGACCATCGAGGCCGCGCGGGCGGGCGAGGCGGGGCGTGGTTTCGCGGTGGTCGCGAATGAGGTCAAGGAACTCGCGAACCAGACGCGTCTGGCCACGGAACAGATCGCCGAGAGTGTGCAGGCTATGCAATCGGTGACGGATGGCACCATCAGTGCCATCCAGGGCATTGGCGAGGCGATCGGCGCGATCGACGGCATCTCGAAGATGATCGAGGCCTCGATCGTGGAGCAGGACCGCGCGACTCACAACATCGCGCTCAATGTCCAGCAGGCCGCGCGCGGCACGGAGGAGGTGTCCTCCAACATCGCGCAGGTCAATCAGGCGGCAGCTTCCACCGGCAGTGCGGCGACGCAGGTGATGGCCTCGGCCTCCGAGCTGGCCGAACAGGCTGAGCGCATGCGCCGGCGCGTGCAGGACTTCCTGGCCGCCGTGCGCGCAGCCTGAGCCCGTGACATCAAGGCGCGCCTGCTCCAAGCAGGCGTGCGTTCGCCGCGCTTCAGGCGGGTGAATGATGGTGTCGTTCTGATGGATGAACGGGCTGGGACGGAGAAGAAAATGGTGGAGCTGAGCGGGATCGAACCGCTGACCTCTGCAGTGCGATTGCAGCGCTCTCCCAGCTGAGCTACAGCCCCGGAAACGGGTGGCAGGTTCATTGCGGAACTTCTCGGCGAAGTCAACGGGCAATTCGCGGCGATGTACAAGTTGATGTCGCGAGCCGGCCTTGCCCCCCGCGGCCTCGCTCGGATAGAGGTGAAGCCGCAATGCTCGCGTCGCGCCGCCGTTTCCTCCGGGAAATGAATTCCGTTTCGGAAATCTGTTTGGGACCTTCTCGATGAATCCGCTGCTCTGGCTCTTCGATACCGTCGTCTCGCTCTACATCTGGATGGTGGTCGGACAGGCCGTGCTGAGCCTGCTGATTGGCTTTGGCATCGTGAATGCCCGCCAGCCGCTTGTCTCGTCGATCGGGGAGTTTCTCTATCGCGTTACCGAGCCGGCTTTGGCGCCCATTCGCCGGCGCATGCCGAATCTCGGCCCGGTGGATATCTCGCCGATGGTTCTCATCATCGGCCTGCTGTTCCTGATGCGCCTCGTGCACTGGGTGTTCTGAGCCCAGTGCGCAACCGCCCGGGGCTTGCGAAGCGCGCGTGCCTCGGTCACTCTCTTCCGGCTGCAACGGGAGGAGCGGATGATGATGCGTCGGGGAGGGGTCGCGCTCGCTGCGGCCATCATGGGAATTCTGGCCGTTCCGGGCCATGCGCAGAATGCGGGTGATGCGACCTTCACGCGCGTGGCGCTGCCGGCTGATTTCGCCAAGGGCTTCAAGCTTTACGACAAGGTCGACAAGCCCGACCGCAAGATCGTGCGCTATCTCTACATCAATCCGCAGGCGCTGGCGGCCGTGAAACCGGGCGAGCCCTTCCCGGATGGCACAATCCTGGTGATGGCCGATCACGATGTCGCGCTGGAAGCGGGCGGCACGCCGATCAAGGGGGCTGATGGTCGGTTGCAGCCCACGCAGCGCCTGCGCGCCATCGCCGTGATGGAAAAGCGCGCGGGCTGGGGCGAGACCAATCTCTTCCCCACCGACAAGGATAACGGCGATTGGGAATATGCCTCCTTCAAGGCGGATGGCGCGCCCAACCCCATCAAGCTCGACAATTGCTATGCCTGCCACCTGCCGCAGAAGGGGCTGGATTTCACCTTCTCGGGCCAGAAAATCTACGATCTGAAGAAATGAACCCCGCCGCCGGGGCGGGTTTTCTCCGGGCCGATGGCGAGGGAACGCTGGTGTTCCTTCGCCTGACGCCGCGCGGCGGTCGCGATGCGCTCGAGGGGGTCGAAACCCTCGCGGATGGCCGTGCGGTGCTCATGGCCCGCGTGCGCGCCGTGCCCGAGGATGGCCGCGCCAATGCCGCCATCGAGAAGCTTCTGGCACAGGAATTGGGCCTTCCTGCCCGCGCGATTCGCATTGTGGCGGGTGCGACCTCGCGCCTCAAGACGATCCGCATCAATGAGGCGTATCAGGATGTGCAGAAAAAACTGGCGCGCCGGGGCGTGGTGCCGCAAGGCTGAGGTCCGACCAAGGTCGTGCCGCTCAGACATTGCAGTGCGGCAGAGTTTTCGCTAACGGACCCCATTGTTCCGTTTTCACAACGTCTTTGTGTCACGACACGAAGACCAGACTTGGAAAACCCGATGCCGCGCACCTCTCCGGCCCAGCGCCCGCTTTCTCCGCACCTCCAGATCTACAAACCGACGATTACCATGGTGATGTCGGTTCTGCATCGCGTCACGGGTGCGGCCCTGTTCTTCGGCACCCTGCTGGTGGTGGCGATGCTCGTCGCGCTTGCGGCCGGCAAGGATGCCTATGGCGTGGTGCAGGCGATCTACGGATCGTGGATCGGCAAGCTCGTGCTGTTCGGCTACACCTGGGCGCTGTTCCACCACATGTTCGGCGGCCTGCGTCATCTCATCTGGGATACCGGCGCGATGTTCGACCGCGAGGCGCGGATGAAGCTCGGCTGGGCGACGCTCATCGGCTCGGTGGGGCTCACCCTGCTGGTCTGGGCGCTGGTTCTGATGCGCTGAGGGGGATGAACCATGTCACATAATCCGAATTCCATTCGCACCCCTCTCGCCCGCGTTCGTGGCCTTGGTGCTGCGAAATCCGGCACCGGCCATTTCTGGATGCAGCGCCTGACGGCGGTCGCGAATATCCCGCTGACCTTCGCCATGGTGGTGATCGTGGTGATGCTCGCGAAGCTCGATTATGCCGGCGCCCGCGCGCTGGTGGCGAACCCGCTGGTCGGCATCCTGCTCATCGCCTTCCTCGTCTCGGCGCTGCTGCATATGCGCCTCGGCATGCAGGTGATCATCGAGGATTACGTCCATGAGGAGGGGAAGAAGATCGTGCTCATCCTCCTCAACACCTTTTTCGCGGTGCTGATGGGGCTCGCCTCCATCTACGCCATCCTCCGCATCGGCTTCGGCAGCTGAGCGGTTCGTTTCGGAATTTCGGCAGGGAACCTGTTTCATGGCAACGAAGGACGCGAAAGCGAAGGGCACGTTCGAGATCAACGGACGCGCCTATCCGGTCACCGATCACACTTTCGACGTGGTGGTGGTGGGTGCGGGCGGTGCGGGTCTGCGCGCCACGGTCGGCTGCTCGCAGGCCGGCCTGCGCACGGCATGCATCACCAAGGTGTTCCCCACCCGCTCGCATACGGTGGCGGCGCAGGGCGGCGTGGCCGCAGCGCTTGGCAATATGGGCCAGGACGAGTGGAAGTGGCACATGTACGACACCGTGAAGGGGTCGGACTGGCTGGGCGACCAGGATGCCATCGAATATCTCTGCCGGAACGCGCCGGCCGCCGTTTACGAACTCGAGCATTGGGGCGTGCCCTTCTCGCGCACCGAAGAGGGCAAGATCTACCAGCGCCCCTTCGGCGGCATGACCACCGATTACGGCAATGGCCCGCCGGCCCAGCGCACCTGCGCGGCGGCTGACCGCACGGGACACGCCATTCTCCACACGCTCTATGGCCAGGCCCTGCGGAACTCGACCGAGTTCTTCATCGAGTATTTCGCCATCGACCTGATCATGGATCAGGAAGGCGTGTGCCGTGGCGTCGTCGCCATGAAGATGGATGACGGCACGATCCACCGCTTCCGCTCGCAGCTCTGCATCCTCGCGACGGGTGGTTATGGCCGCGCGTACTTCTCCGCCACCTCGGCGCATACCTGCACGGGCGATGGCAATGCGATGGTTTTGCGCGCCGGCTTGCCGCTTCAGGATATGGAATTCGTGCAGTTCCACCCCACCGGCATCTATGGCGCGGGCTGCCTCATCACCGAGGGCGCGCGCGGCGAGGGCGGTTACCTCACCAATGCCGGCGGCGAGCGCTTCATGGAGCGCTATGCGCCCTCCGTGAAGGATCTCGCCCCGCGTGACATGGTTTCGCGCGCGATGACCATGGAAATCCGCGAGGGCCGTGGTGTCGGCAAGAGTGGCGACCACATCCACCTGCATCTCGAGCATCTCGACCCCGCGATCCTGCATGCCCGCCTGCCGGGCATTTCGGAAAGCGCGAAGATCTTCGCGGGCGTGGACGTGACGAAGGAGCCGATCCCGGTTCTGCCGACCGTGCATTACAACATGGGCGGCATCCAGACGAACTATCACGGCGAAGTCGTCACCATGAAGGGCGGTAACCCGGATACCATCGTCCCGGGTCTGATGGCCGTGGGCGAAGCGGCCTGCGTGTCCGTGCATGGCGCGAACCGCCTCGGCTCGAACTCGCTGATCGACCTCGTGGTGTTCGGTCGCGCGGCTGGCCTGCGCGCCGCCGAACTGGTGACCGCCGGTGCGAAGCAGCCGGAACTGCCGGCCGATTCGGCGGATCTCTCGCTCGGTCGCCTTGACCATTACCGCTATGCGAATGGTGGCACCTCCACCGCCGAGCTTCGGTTGCGCATGCAGAAGACCATGCAGGCGAACTGCGCGGTCTATCGCACGGGCGAGACGCTGGAAGAAGGCTCGAAGCTCATCCACGAGGTGTGGAAGGGCATCGAGGACATCAAGGTCACGGATCGCAGCCTCGTCTGGAATTCCGACCTGCTGGAAACGCTCGAATTCGACAACCTCATCGTTCAGGCGGTGGTGACGATGGATTCCGCCGTGAACCGCACGGAATCGCGTGGCGCGCATGCCCGCGAGGATTTCCCGGATCGCGACGACAAGACCTGGATGAAGCACACGCTCGCCTGGATGGATGAGAACAAGCGCTCGGTGACGATCGATTATCGCCCGGTGCATTCCTACACCATGTCGAACGACGTACAGACCATTCCGCCGAAGCAGCGCGTTTATTGAGGAACCTGCAATGGCCCAGTTTCAACTCCCCAAGAATTCCCGCCTGACCGAAGGCAAGACCTGGCCGAAGCCTGCGGGTGCCAACAACCTGCGCGAATTCCGCATCTATCGCTGGGATCCGGATGGCGAGAGCAATCCGCGCGTCGATACCTATTTCGTCGATCTCGACGATTGTGGCCCGATGATTCTCGACGCGATCATCTGGATCAAGAACAAGATCGATCCCACGCTGACCTTCCGTCGCTCCTGCCGCGAGGGCATTTGCGGCTCCTGCGCGATGAATATCGACGGGGCCAACACCCTCGCCTGCACCAAGGGCATGGAGGAGATCGACGGTCCGGTTCGCATCTATCCGCTGCCGCATATGCCGGTGGTGAAAGATCTCGTGCCGGATCTCACCCGCTTTTACGCCCAGCACGCCTCCATCGAGCCGTGGCTCAAGACCTCGACGCCTGCGCCGGAGAATGAGTGGAAGCAGGCCCCGGTGGACCGCGAGAAGCTCGACGGTCTCTATGAGTGCATTCTCTGCGCCTGCTGCTCCACCTCTTGCCCCAGCTATTGGTGGAATGGCGATCGCTATCTCGGCCCGGCGGCCCTGCTGCAGGCCTATCGCTGGCTGATCGACAGCCGCGATGAAGCGACCGGCGAGCGGCTCGACAATCTGGAAGACCCCTTCCGGCTTTATCGCTGCCACACGATCATGAATTGCTCCAACGCTTGCCCCAAGGGCCTCAATCCGGCCAAGGCGATTGCGGAGATCAAGAAGATGATGGTGGCGCGTCAGTTCTGATGGGTGCGCGCTCCTCAGTTCTCAAAAAGCCGCCTCCGGGCGGCTTTTTTTTATTTGCCCGCCGCCGCCGTGCCGAACAAGCCGATGATGCAGAGGATGCCTACTATCCAGCAGAGCGAGCGCAGCGTCGCGCGGTCCGTGAGATAGCAGGCGGTATAGGCGATGCGCGCGGCAATCGCGGCAATGGCGAGAAGGTTCACCGTCGCGTTGCCGCCGCTGCGCATCTCGGCAATGATCACCGCGGCAGCGAAGAAGGGAAAGAATTCAAAATGGTTTTGGTGCGCGGCATAGGCCCTGGCCTGAAAGCCCTGAAGCCCGGCTGCCCATTGGCGCGGGTGATTGTTGTCGTATCCGCGGGCTGAAAACTTGGCGAAGCCCACCGTAGCATAGGGCAGGAGCCCGGCCACCAGCAACATCCAGAATGAAAAAGCCATTTTTTGTCCTCGATTTCTTGGTTTTACGATTTGGTATCCAGATTGGAGCATTTTCGGGCGACTTGAATTCCGGTTCGCGCCAACAAATATGCGCCCAACCAGACACGAAGAGCGTTTTCATCCGAAAACGCCGGAGATGACGGTCTTCTCGCGATGCTCCCGCACCGGAGCGGAGATTTTCCGGAGGGTTCGATGCCGGCCAAGGCCCCTTTCCTGTTTCGCGCTGCTGCGCTGACAGTTCCGCTGACCTTTCTCGTCGCTTGCGATTCCAGCCAGCGCTTCGGCGGATACATGCCGGGCGGCGGCCAGATGACGCGCACAGCACCCGCTTCACCGCCCCCGCCGCTCACGGCTGCACCGAGTGTCGATGACGCCGATACGCAGACCCTGCCGCCTCCTCCGGGCTCCGGCGCGGTCGTCGGCACTGCCCCGCTTTCGCCGCCGCCCTCACCGAGCCTCACGACCGGCTTGCCGCCGGCACCAGGCACGGCGGCGCCTGCGCCCGGCGGTGTGGCAACCGCGCCGGGCAACCTGCCGCGCGTCGCGACTGCGCCCGCTACGCCTTCGGTTCCCGCCGCTGCCCCCAGCCGCACGAGCGTCACCGGCAACTGGTCCCTGATGGAATCCGCCGGAAATCGCTGCCGCATCACGCTCTCCAGCGCGCCAAAGCTCGATCTTTACGGCGCGGGCACCAATGGCTGCAAGGCGACCGAATTGCAGCGCGTGAACGCCTGGGAACTCAGCGGATCGGAAGTGATCCTTTATGAATCCGGTGGCGCGGTGGTCGCGCGGCTGCGGCAATCGGGCGATGGCGGCTTCGCTGGCGTCTCCACGCGTTCCGGCGCGCCGGTCACGATGTCGAAGTAATCCCTTCGACGAGGGGGCGTTTCGTCCCTTTGCAGGCCGGACTTTCTGCCCTAAAGGCGGAATGTTCAGGAATTGCCATGCCCGGTCCCATCCAAACGCGCTATCAGGCCCTTGTCGCGGAAGGCCGTCTTGATGCCGACCCCGCGCAGGCCCGGATTGTCGCGACGCTCGACCAACTCACCGAACGGCTGGAGGCGCATCGCCTCGCGCGTAAGGGGTCGGCGCTGGGCTGGTTGTTCGGGCGGAAGCAGAAACCGGAGCCGCTGAAGGGCCTCTATCTCTGGGGTTCCGTCGGGCGTGGCAAGACCATGCTGATGGATCTCTTCCACGAGAATCTCAGCGTGCGGCGCAAAAGGCGCGCGCATTTCCATGCCTTCATGGCGGATGTGCATGCGCGCATCCATGCCTATCGCCAGAAGCTGAAGACGGGCGAGGTGAAGGGAGGCGACCCCATCATTCCCGTGGCCGAGCAGCTGGCCGAAGAAAGCTGGGTGCTCTGCTTCGATGAGTTCTCCGTCACGGAT
Source organism: Beijerinckiaceae bacterium (assembly GCA_025458025.1). GTDB lineage: Bacteria > Pseudomonadota > Alphaproteobacteria > Rhizobiales > Beijerinckiaceae > Rhabdaerophilum. Next base: position 76,452 of record JALOTF010000002.1, read on the forward strand.
ATCGCCGATGCGATGATCCTCGGGCGTCTGTTCGAGGCCTTGTTCGCGCGCGGCGTGGTGCTCGTCGCGACCTCCAACGTGGAGCCCTCGCGGCTTTACGAAAACGGCCTCAACCGCGCGCTCTTCCTGCCCTTCGTGAACCTGATCCAGAACCGGCTCGACATCATCCGGCTCGATGCGCGCACGGATTACCGGATGGAGAAGCTTCAGGGGCGCAAGGTCTATCATGCGCCCGCCGGCATGGCCTCGGAGGAGGCCCTGGACCAGGCCTTCGCTGATCTTTCTGCCGGCGCGCGGGTGCATAAGCGGGTTTTCGATCTGGGCGGCCGGGAACTGGTGGTAGAGCGCGCGGCAGGTGGCGTGGGCCGTTTCAGCTTCGACGAACTCTGCGCGCGCCCACTGGGATCGCTGGATTTTCTCGCGATTGCGCGGAATTTTCACACGGTGATCCTGGAAAACATCCCGCGCCTCACCTTCGAACGGCGCAACGAGGCCAAGCGCTTCATCACGCTGATCGACATTCTCTACGAGCATCACGTGAAGCTGATTTGTTCGGCGGCGGCGATGCCGGACAAGCTTTACAAGGCCGAACTCGGCCACGAGGCTTTCGAATTCGACCGCACCATTTCGCGCCTCACCGAGATGCAATCCGAGAGCTATCTCGCCCTGCCGCATGGCCGGGCGGATAGCGAGGCGAGCGGCAATTCCACCGGGCTCGTCGAGACATGAGCCGCGCGCCAGAAGCCACGCGATCGCGCCTGATCGCCGCGGCCACCGCGGAAATCCGCAAGATCGGTCCGCGACGCATGACCGTGCTGCATGTCGCGGGCGGGCTGGGCATGAGCCATGCGAATGTCTATCGGCATTTTCCGGACAAGACGGCCCTCATCGATGCCGTGCTCAATGGCTGGCTAAAGGGGCTGGAGCAGCGCCTCGGCGAGATTGTCGAAGGGCCGGACCCGGCAGATGACAAGCTCGAACGTTATTTCGCGACCCTCTCGCGCGCCTATGCCGAAACACTGCGCGACGACCCCGCGATCTTCCGCCTTCTGGCTGAGCCGGAACCGGATGCGGATGAGCCCGCACGCCATCGCCAGCGGATCATCCAGCAGGTCGGGCGCATTGTGGAGGAGGGTATGTCTACCCGCCTTTTCGCGGGCAGCGAGGCCCGCCGCTCAGCCCAACTGGCGCTTGATCTTGCCCATCGCTTTGTCGATGCGCGCGCGGTGCTGCTAACGGGTGACGATCCGTCATCCGATGCGCGCCGCGACCGGGCCATCCGGGCTGTCATCCGCTCTCTCGGCAGCCGAAAATAAGAGACAAATAACAAACTTTGATATTTGTAACAATTGTTCTTTTGTTAGGATTTGCGAAATTTTCCGACGTGTTTCGTCTTAACACGCTGATTTCATTTGTTCCTCTAAATCGTTTCTCCTGAAATCATCGGCCATGCGACCATTGGACCGACGCATTCGTGATCCGTCGCACGAGTTTCGCTTGCGCTTTTTTGGGCCGAGATTTACCCCGCTTGCCCAATCCGGCTCGCATGGCCGGTCACGCGACGCAAGGGGGAAAGCGTCCGAATATCCGGGCGCCATCCGGTTCCATCCGCACTCCGCGTTCCTGTTTCCAACGCATGGGCATCGGGCCCCTGCGCATCCGGAGGTCCTATATCCATGGCTCGTTCGAAGATTGCCCTTATCGGCGCCGGTCAGATCGGCGGAACCCTTGCCCACCTCGCGGGCCTGAAGGAGCTGGGCGACATCGTCCTGTTCGACATCGCGGAAGGCACCCCGCAGGGCAAGGCGCTCGACCTCGTGGAATCCTCCGCCGTGGACGGCTTCGACGCGCTCTACAAGGGCACGAACGATTACAAGGATCTCGAAGGCGCGGATGTGGTGATCGTCACCGCCGGCGTGCCACGCAAGCCGGGCATGAGCCGCGATGACCTGGTGGGCATCAACCTGAAGGTTATGGAATCGGTCGGCAACGGCATCAAGCAGTATTGCCCGAAGGCCTTCGTGATCTGCATCACCAACCCGCTCGACGCGATGGTCTGGGCGCTGCAGAAGTTCTCGGGCGTGAAGCCGAACAAGATCGTCGGCATGGCTGGCGTGCTCGATTCGGCCCGCATGGCCTACTTCCTCGAGGAAGCGACCGGCGTCTCGATCAAGGACATCTCGACCTTCGTGCTCGGCGGCCATGGCGACGACATGGTGCCGCTGGTGCGCTACTCGACCGTCGGCGGCGTGCCGCTGCCGGATCTCGTGAAGATGAAGTGGCTCACCCAGGAGAAGGTGGATCAGATCGTCGAGCGCACCCGCAAGGGCGGCGGCGAGATCGTCGCGCTGCTCAAGACCGGCTCGGCCTTCTACGCCCCGGCCGCTTCCGCGATCGTGATGGCCGAGAGCTATCTCAAGGACCAGAAGCGCGTGCTGCCCTGCGCCGCCTATCTCAAGGGCGAATATGGCGTGCGTGACATGTTCATCGGCGTTCCGGTCGTGATCGGCGCCAAGGGCGTCGAGCGCGTCGTGAAGGTGCGCCTCAACAAGGACGAGCAGGCGATGATGGCGAAGTCCGTCGCCTCGGTCCAGAGCCTGATCGACGCCTGCAAGACCATCAACCCCGCTCTCGCGAAGTAAGGCGGACGGGACGAGGCGGCGGGCATCCCGCTTTCGGGATGCCCGGTCGCATCAAGCCCATTGCCGAATGCCACTCCGAAGGAATTTCACATGAACATTCATGAATATCAGGGCAAGGCGATCCTGAAGGCCTATGGCGCCAATGTCTCCGCCGGTTATCCGGCGCTGACGGTGGCCGAGGCGGTCGAGGCCGCAAAGAAGCTGCCGGGCCCGCTCTTCGTCGTGAAGAGCCAGATCCATGCAGGTGGCCGCGGCAAGGGCAAGTTCAAGGAACTGCCGGCGGATGCCAAAGGCGGCGTGCGCCTCGCCTTCTCGATCGATGAGGTCGAGAAGCACGCGAAGGAAATGCTGGGCAACACGCTGGTGACCATCCAGACGGGTGAAGCCGGCAAGCAGGTGAACCGCCTCTACATCGAGGATGGCTCGGATATCGAGAAGGAATTCTACATCTCGATGCTGGTGGACCGCGTGACGGGCCGCACCGCTTTCGTGGTGTCGACCGAAGGCGGCATGGACATCGAGGCCGTGGCGCATGATACGCCCGAGAAGATCATCACTTTCTCGGTGGACCCGGCGACGGGCGTGATGCCGCATCACGGCCGCGCAGTCGCCAAGGCGCTCGGCCTTTCGGGCGATCTCGCCAAGCAGGCCGAGGTGCTCACGGGCCAGCTCTATCGCGCCTTCGTCGAGAAGGACATGGCGATGCTGGAGATCAACCCGCTGATCATCACCAAGGACGGCAAGCTGAAGTGCTTGGACGCGAAGATCGGCTTCGATTCCAACGCGCTCTATCGCCACCCGGATGTGATGGAACTGCGTGACCTCACGGAAGAGGACCACAAGGAAATCGAGGCCTCGAAATACGACCTCTCCTATGTGGCGCTCGATGGCACCATCGGCTGCATGGTGAACGGCGCGGGCCTCGCCATGGCCACCATGGACATCATCAAGCTCTACGGCTCCGAGCCGGCGAACTTCCTCGATGTCGGCGGCGGTGCCTCGAAGGAAAAGGTGACGGCGGCCTTCAAGATCATCACGGCCGACCCGAACGTGAAGGGCATTCTGGTCAACATCTTCGGCGGCATCATGAAGTGCGATGTCATTGCCGAGGGTGTGATCGCGGCGGTGAAGGATGTGGGCCTGAAGGTTCCGCTGGTTGTGCGCCTCGAGGGCACGAATGTGGATCTCGGCAAGAAGATCATCCGCGAATCCGGCCTCAACGTCATCCCGGCGGATGACCTTGATGATGCCGCGCAGAAGATCGTCAAGGCTGTGAACGGCTGAGCGTTTAAATGAGGGGCGTACTCATCCTTGCTAGTTTTTGGTTTCTTGGTTCGGCTGCCTGTGCAGCCGAGTTAAGTATCAAGTGCGGCGCGATGAATGGGTATTCTACCTTTGTTGCCACTGAATTGCGTCCTGCAGAGCTACGTCCTGACGCATTACTAAACGGCTCCTACCGTTTCGTTGTTTCGTCGAGTCGAGGTCTGTTTAGAGCCTTTTTCGAATCGGCGGAGAGCGTAGTCGAAAGAAAAATTGACGACTCGATTGTCGTCAATGGGGGCAATACAATAGTTCTTCGTGGCAAAAATGAAAATGTAGAACAAAAGTTTTACATAAATGTCGTCAACTCAAGATTTCGTATGGTTTATGTCAGTGAAGTAAAGATGCTTAGCGGTGAAATACAGCTGGGTATTTATGCTGCTGACTGTCAGAAAACTGGCTGACTGGAGAGCAAAGTGGCCATTCTCATCAACGCGAATACCAAGGTCATCTGCCAGGGCTTTACCGGCAAGAACGGGACCTTCCACTCCGAACAGGCGATTGCCTATGGCACCAAGATGGTCGGCGGCACCTCGCCGGGCAAAGGCGGTTCCACGCATCTCGGCCTGCCGGTCTTCGACACCGTGGCCGAAGCGCGCGACAAGACCGGCGCTGACGCCTCGGTGATCTACGTGCCCCCGCCGGGTGCCGCGGATGCGATTTGCGAAGCCATCCAGGCAGAAATCCCGCTTATCGTCTGCATCACGGAAGGCATTCCGGTGCAGGACATGATCAAGGTGAAGCGCGCGCTCGATGGCTCAAAGTCGCGTCTCATCGGCCCGAACTGCCCGGGCGTGATGACCGCCGGCGAGTGCAAGATCGGCATCATGCCGGGCAACATCTTCAAGCGCGGCAATGTCGGCATCGTCTCGCGCTCCGGCACGCTGACCTATGAAGCGGTGTTCCAGACCACGCAGGAAGGCCTGGGACAGACCACCGCGGTCGGCATCGGCGGCGACCCGGTGAAGGGCACCGAATACATCGACATGCTGGAAAAGTTCCTCGCGGACCCCGAGACCCAGTCGATCATCATGATCGGCGAAATCGGCGGCTCGGCCGAGGAAGAAGCCGCGCAGTTCATCGCGGATGAGGCGAAGCGTGGCCGCAAGAAGCCGATGGTCGGCTTCATCGCGGGCCGCACGGCGCCTCCGGGCCGTCGCATGGGCCATGCCGGCGCGATCATCGCGGGCGGCAAGGGCGGCGCGGAAGACAAGATCGCCGCGATGGAAGCCGCGGGTATCCGCGTCTCGCCATCGCCGGCGCGCCTTGGAAAAACCCTCGTCGAGGTTCTCAAGGGCAAGTGATGCGATGCGCATGACGGATATCCCCTTCGGCACGACCGACTGGAGCGACATCCCCGTGACCCGCCACCCGGCGGAAGCGGGCGAGGCACTCTGGCGGACCCGACATTTCGGGCCGGAGGGGAACCCAATCCGCGTGCGCATGGTCGAATACACGCCGGGCTATGTTTCGGACCATTGGTGCGAAAAGGGCCATGTTCTGCTGTGCCTGGAGGGTGAACTGGAAACCACCCTCGCCGATGGCCGGCATTACGTGCTCAAGCCCGGCATGAGCTATCAGGTCGCCGATGGCGCGGAGCCGCATCGCTCCGTTTCGCCCAAAGGCGCCAAACTCTTCATTGTCGACTGAAAACGGGATGGAACCCATGGACGACAAAAGCGGAATTGATCTCTCGGCGCTTTCGGCCGGCAACACGGCCTATCTCGAAAGCCTCACCGGCGAAGAGACGCCCGGCCCTTCCTGGGCGCGCAAGAACTGGCCGCCGCAGGTCAATGGCGAGCTGATCTCGGCGCTCGATGGCAACTGGGGTGCGGTCGAGAAGGTCGTCTCGGACAAGCTCAAGGGCAAGTCGGAGGTCGCTGTCGCCAAGGGCGCGCCCGGCCTCACCGATGCCGACCTCATTCGTGCCGCGCGTGATTCCGTCCATGCGCTCATGATGATCCGCGCTTATCGCATGCGCGGCCATCTGCATGCCAACCTCGATCCGCTCGGCATGGAGCCGCGCAAGGATCACGAGGAGTTGCATCCCTCATCCTACGGCTTCACGGAAGCGGATTGGGATCGCAAGATCTTCATCGACAACGTGCTCGGCCTTGAATTCGCGACCATCCGCGAGATGCTGGCGATCCTCCGCCGTACCTATTGCGAGACCATCGGCTACGAGTTCATGCACATCTCCGACCCGGCGGCGAAGAGCTGGCTGCAGGAGCGCATCGAAGGTCCGGACAAGGAAATCACCTTCACCCGCGAGGGCAAGCGCGCGATCCTCAACAAGCTGGTGGAAGCCGAGGGCTTCGAGAAGTTCCTCGATGTGAAGTTCACCGGCACCAAGCGCTTCGGCCTTGATGGTGGCGAGAGCCTCATCCCGGCGCTCGAACAGATCATCAAGCGCGGCGGCAATCTCGGCGTGAAGGATATCGTGCTGGGCATGGCCCATCGCGGTCGCCTCAACGTGCTCACGCAGGTCATGGGCAAGCCGCATCGCGCCTTGTTCCACGAGTTCAAGGGCGGCTCTTTCGCGCCCGATGACGTGGAAGGCTCGGGCGACGTGAAATACCATCTCGGCGCGTCCTCGGACCGCTCGTTTGATGGCAACAACGTCCATCTCTCGCTGACGCCGAACCCCTCGCATCTGGAAATCGTCAACCCGGTCGTGCTGGGCAAGGTGCGCGCGAAACAGGACCAGCATGGCTGCCCGCCGGATGATCGCCGCGCGGTTCTCCCGCTGCTGTTGCATGGTGATGCGGCTTTTGCGGGCCAGGGTGTCGTTGCGGAATGTCTTGGACTGTCGGGCCTCAAGGGCCACCGCACGGGCGGCTCGGTGCATTTCATCATCAACAACCAGATCGGTTTCACCACCTATCCGCGTTATTCGCGCTCCTCGCCTTACCCCTCCGACGTCGCGAAGATGGTGGAAGCGCCGATCTTCCACGTGAATGGCGATGATCCGGAAGCGGTGGTGTTCGCGGCGAAGGTCGCGACCGAATTCCGCATGAAGTTCCAGCGGCCGGTCGTGATCGACATGTGGTGCTACCGCCGCTTCGGCCATAACGAAGGCGACGAGCCGGGCTTCACCCAGCCGCTGATGTACAAGAACATCCGCGGCCACAAGTCGACGCTTGAGATGTATGCCGCGAAGCTCGTCGCCGAAGGCGTCGTGACCGATGGCGAGGTCGAGAAGATGAAGGCCGACTGGCGCCAGCGCCTCGAGGCTGAATTCGAGGCAGGGCAGGCCTACAAGCCGAACAAGGCCGATTGGCTCGATGGCAAATGGGCAGGCCTCACCTCTACCAAGGAAAGCGACGATGATCCGCGTCGCGGCCAAACCGGCATCGAGACCGAGCGCCTGAAGGAGATCGGCTACGCCATCTCGAAGGTTCCGGATGGCTTCAATATCCACAAGACCGTGCAGCGCTTCCTCGATAATCGTCGCAAGATGATCGAGACCGGCACCGGCATCGATTGGGCCATGGGCGAGGCGCTGGCCTTTGGCAGCCTCGTCTCCGAGGGCCATCGCGTGCGCCTCTCGGGCCAGGATTGCGAGCGCGGCACCTTCTCCCAGCGCCATTCGGTGCTGATCGACCAGGAGACGGAGGCGCGTTACACCCCGCTGAACCATGTGCAGGCGGGGCAGTCGAAATACGAGGTCATCAACTCGATGCTCTCGGAAGAGGCCGTGCTCGGCTTCGAATATGGCTACAGCCTCACGGAACCGAACGCTCTCACCTGCTGGGAAGCGCAGTTCGGTGACTTCGCCAACGGTGCGCAGGTGCTGTTCGACCAGTTCATCTCGTCGGGTGAGCGCAAATGGCTTCGTATGTCAGGCCTCGTCTGCCTGCTGCCGCATGGCTATGAAGGGCAGGGCCCGGAGCATTCGAGCGCCCGCCTCGAGCGCTTCCTGCAGCTCTGCGCGGAAGACAACATGCAGGTTGCGAACTGCACCACGCCGGCGAATTACTTCCACATCCTGCGCCGGCAGCTGAAGCGCGATTTCAGAAAGCCGCTGATCCTGATGACGCCGAAGAGCCTGCTGCGCCACAAGCGCTGCGTCTCCGACCTCGCGGATCTCGCGGGCGGCACTTCATTCCACCGCATCCTGAAGGATGACGCGGAATTCGGTCGCTCGCCCACGAAACTGAAGGCAGACGCCAAGATCCGCCGCGTCATCCTTTGCTCGGGCAAGGTTTATTTCGACCTGCTCGAAGAGCGCGAGAAGCGTGGCATCGACGATGTCTACCTGCTGCGCGTGGAACAGCTCTATCCGTTCCCGATGAAGTCGGTCGCGACCGAACTCGCCCGCTTCAAGAAGGCGGATGTGGTGTGGTGTCAGGAAGAGCCCAAGAACATGGGCAGCTGGACCTTTGTGGAGCCCTATCTCGAATGGGCGCTCCAGCAGGTCGGCGCGTCTTCCACCCGCGCCCGCTATGCCGGCCGCCCGGCGGCGGCCTCCACCGCTGTCGGCCAGATGTCCAAGCATCTCGAGCAGCTGAACGCGTTCCTCAACGACGCGTTTGCAGCCTGATCCTCGTTATTTCCGTTCAAGAAGGTCCTTTTCCCATGAGCACCGAAATCCGCGTTCCCACCCTCGGCGAGAGCGTCTCGGAAGCCACGATCGGCAAGTGGTTCAAGAAGCCGGGCGACGCCGTGAAGGCGGATGAGCCCTTGCTGGAACTCGAGACCGACAAGGTGACGCTTGAAGTCAACGCGCCGGCTGCCGGCACCTTGGCCGAGATCGTCGCCAAGGAAGGCGAGACCGTCGGCGTCAACGCGCTGCTCGGCTCGATTGCGGCCGGTGGCGCTGCCGCCGTCGCCGCTCCGGCTGCTGCCCCGAAGGCGGCAGCCCCGGCTGCGGCTCCCGCTCCGGCGGCCACGACTGCCATGCCGCCCGCGCCCTCCGCTGCGAAGCTGATGGCCGAGACCGGTGTTGCGGTCGATGCCGGCTCGGGCAAGCGCGGGCAGGTGCTGAAGGAAGACGTGCTCCGCGCGCTGGCCAACCCGGCTCCGGCCGCGGCGCCTGCCGCTCCGGCGGCTCCCCGCGCGGCTTCCGCCCCGTCGGATGCCTCCCGCGAAGAGCGCGTGAAGATGTCGAAGCTGCGCCAGACCATCGCGCGCCGCCTCAAGGAAAGCCAGAACACAGCCGCGATGCTCACGACCTTCAACGAGGTCGATATGAGCGCCGTGATGTCCCTGCGCAACCAGTACAAGGATCTCTTCGAGAAGAAGCATGGCGTGAAGCTCGGCTTCATGAGCTTCTTCGTGAAGGCCTGCGTGCAGGCGCTGAAGGAACTGCCGGGCGTCAATGCCGAGATCGACGGCACGGACATCATCTACAAGAACTACTATCATGTCGGCATCGCCGTCGGCACGGAGAAGGGTCTTGTGGTTCCGGTGCTGCGCGATGCCGACCATCTCGGCCTCGCCGGCATCGAGAAGAGCATCGCCGATTTCGGCAAGCGCGCGCGCGATGGCCAGCTCAAGATCGAGGAGATGTCGGGCGGCACCTTCACGATCACCAATGGCGGCATCTATGGTTCGCTGATGTCGACGCCGATCCTCAATGCGCCGCAATCGGGCATCCTCGGCATGCACAAGATCCAGGAGCGCCCGGTGGTGATCGGCGGCAAGATCGAGGTGCGCCCGATGATGTATCTCGCGCTCTCCTATGATCACCGGATCGTCGACGGCAAGGAAGCCGTGACCTTCCTCGTCCGCGTGAAGGAGTGTCTGGAAGATCCGTCGCGCCTCGTGATGGACCTCTGAGGCGGCTGGCGATGGGCGTTTCGTCCACAGAGAAGCCTGTCGCGCTGGTCACCGGCGGCTCGCGCGGCATTGGCCGCGCCTGTGCGCTGGGTCTCGCCGAGGATGGCTACGACATCGTCATCAACTACGTCGGCAACAAGCAGGCGGCGAACGAGGTGGCGGCGGGTGTCGCCGCCCGCCATCGCCGGGCGCTGGTGGTGCAGGGCGATGTGGGCTCCGAGGCCGACATGCTCCAGCTCTTCAAGGCGGTGGATGGCTTCGGCCGTCTCGCCGTTCTTGTGAACAATGCCGGCGTGGTCGATGTTGCCGCGCGCGTGGACGAAATGTCGCTCGAACGCCTGATACGGATGATGCAGATCAACGTGATCGGCTCGTTCCTCTGTGCACGCGAGGCCGTGAAGCGCATGTCGACCCGCCATGGCGGCAAAGGCGGGGCGATCATCAATATCGGATCGGTTGCAGCCATTCTCGGCGCCCCGGCCCAGTATGTCGATTATGCCGCCGCCAAGGGCGCGGTCGATTCCATGACCATCGGCCTCGGCCGCGAGGTCGCGGCCGAGGGTATCCGCGTCAATGCGGTGCGGCCCGGCCTGATCGAGACGGATATCCATGCCTCGGGCGGTATTCCGGACCGGGTGCAAAAGCTTGCAGGGTTTGTGCCCATGCAGCGCGGCGGCACGGCGGAGGAAGTGGCGGACAGTGTTCGCTGGCTCGCTTCGCCCAAGGCGTCCTATGTGGTCGGCGCGATCATCACGGTTTCCGGCGGTCGCTGAGGCGGCCTCCTCCAAAGCAAGGATTTTGTTCCATGTCCTACGATCTCGTCGTCATTGGCACCGGCCCCGGCGGCTATGTCTGCGCCATCCGTGCGGCCCAACTCGGCCTGAAGGTGGCGGTGGTGGAAAAGCGCAAGACGCATGGCGGCACCTGCCTCAATGTCGGCTGCATCCCCTCCAAGGCGATGCTGCACGCATCCGAACTCTTCCATGAGGCCGGCCATGGCTTCGCGGCCCTCGGCATCGATGTGCCTGCGCCGAAGCTGAACCTGCCGGCCATGATGAAGCACAAGCAGGAAACGATCGACGCCAACGTTCAGGGCGTCGGCTTCCTGCTGAAGAAGAACAAGGTCGAGGCTTTCCACGGGCTCGGCACCATCCTCGCCGCTGGCAAGGTGCAGGTGAAGGCCGAGGACGGCTCCACGCAGGTGCTGGAAACGAAGAATATCGTGATCGCCACGGGCTCGGAATCCGCGAACCTGCCGAATGTCACGGTCGACGAGAAGCAGATCGTCACCTCGACCGGCGCGCTGGAACTCTCGCAGGTTCCTGGCAAGCTGGTGGTGATCGGCGCGGGCGTGATCGGTCTGGAAATGGGCTCGGTCTGGGGTCGCCTCGGTGCCAAGGTCGAGGTCATCGAATATCTCGATCGCATCCTGCCGGGCATGGATGGCGAGGTTGCGAAGCAGACCCAGCGCATCCTCGAGAAGCAGGGGTTCAAGTTCCATCTCGGCAAGAAGGTTACCGGTGCCAAGGCCGGCAAGGATGGCGTGACCCTCTCGGTCGAGCCTGCCGCGGGAGGGGCAGCCGAGGAGATGAAGGCCGATGTGGTGCTCGTCGCCATCGGTCGTCGCCCGAACACGGATGGCCTCGGGCTTGAGGCAGTCGGCGTGGCGATGGAGCGTGGCCGCGTAACTATCGGCCACCATTTCGAGACCAACGTGCCGGGCATCTATGCCATCGGTGACGTGGTGCGCGGGCCGATGCTTGCCCACAAGGCCGAGGATGAGGGCGTCGCGGTGGGGGAAATCCTCGCCGGCAAGGCGGGCCATGTGAATTACGACGTGATCCCCGGCGTGGTCTACACCTTCCCGGAGGTTGCTTCGGTCGGCAAGACCGAGGAAGAACTCAAGGCCGCGAATGTGGCCTATAATGTGGGCAAGTTCCCCTTTACTGCCAATGGCCGCGCGCGTGCCAACCGCGCCACGGATGGCTTCGTGAAGGTGCTCGCCGACAAGGCGACCGACCGGGTGCTGGGCGTGCACATCATCGGCGCCGGTGCTGGCGAGATGATCCACGAGGCCGCGGTGCTGATGGAATTCGGCGGCTCGTCGGAAGACCTCGCGCGCACCTGCCACGCTCACCCGACGATGAGCGAAGCGGTGAAGGAAGCGGCGATGGCCGTGGAAAAGCGCCAGATCCATATGTGATCGAAATGCGGGGCCTTCGGGCCCCGCTTTGCTATCCGGCGTGACAAGGCGGGCGCGCTTCGCCATGTTCCCGGAATGAGCGTTACAGCGATTCCCCCGTCACGCCCTGCCCGCATTCCCGCGCTCGATGCCGCGCGGGGCGTCGCGATTGTCGCGATGGTGATCTACCATTTCGGCTGGAATCTCTCGTTTCTGGAGCTGATTCCGGTTGATCTCAGGGATTATCCGGCCTGGATCTGGTTCGGCCATGTCATCGCCGCGAGCTTCCTCGCGCTCGTCGGCGTCGGCCTCCTGCTGGGGCATGGCGAAGGCCTGAAGCGCGAGCGCTTCCTGCGACGCCTCGCGCTGGTGGCCGGTGCGGCGGCTCTGGTGACGGCGGGAACCTACCTCGTTTTTCCGGACCAGTTCATCTTCTTCGGCATCCTGCATCACATCGCGCTGGCGAGTGTGCTGGCTTTGCCCTTCCTGCGCCTGCCGTGGGTGATTGCGGCGGGCGCGGCGGTTGCCGTCTTCGCCTTGCCGCTGGTTTTCAAGGCGGATGCTTTCTCCGCGCCCTGGCTGGTCTGGCTGGGGCTTGGTACGCGCGTGCCTTCCACGAATGATTTCGTGCCGGTTTTCCCATGGTTCGGGTGCGTGCTCGCGGGCATCGCGTTGGCGAAGCTCTGGCCTCCGGCATCGCCTGCGGCGGAAATGCACCCCTCAGCGCCCGTGCGTGCGCTCGGCTGGATGGGCCGGAAGAGTCTGCCGATCTACCTCATCCACCAGCCGGTCCTCTATGGCGGGCTGGCCTTGCTTGCTTCCGCCATCCTGCCGCCGGTGGATCGCGAGACGCGGGGCTTCCTCGTTTCCTGCCAAGAGCAATGCCGATCGACGGGTGGCGATGCGCTGACCTGCTCGAATTTCTGCGGCTGCGTCGCCAGCGGCCTCAAGAAAGAAGGCCTCTGGCAGCGCGTGCTGGTGGATACGCCGGATATGACGGTGAAGCTCAGGGTCGATGCGGTGACACGCCAGTGCACCGCGCCGAAGGCGCCCTGAGCCTTAAGAAATGAAGGGCACTGCTGTTGGCGCCCAGGTGCCGAAGCCCATCAGTACCAGAGCGCCGATGCCGAGCCCGCCTGCACACCAGACGAGCAAGCCGATGCCGGTGATGACCGCCGCCGAGGCCAGAACGATGCCGATCTGGATCAGCGCCGAGGATATTTCGAAGACTTCTGAGCGGACCTTCTGCAGATCTCGACGTTCTTCGGCGGCCTTGGCACGCACGATCAATTCCTTGCGGCCCTCATTGGTTTCAGGCTCGCTCTCGTAACGGGCGGCGGTGTCGCGCCAGCGCTTGATCTGCGCTTCGTAGGCGGCCTTCACAGCCGGGTCTGTCACGGTCGCGAGGCGGGTTTGCATGTCCTCGGCTGCGACGAGCGTCGAGGTCCGGCGGATCGTCTTCGCCTGGAAGAACGACCAGAGATTGGCCGCCTCGATGTTCTTCGCGACCGATTCCGCCTCGGCCTGCTTGTTGCCCATTTCGGAGAAGGCCAGCATGAGCGCCAGCACGGCGATCAGCAGACCGATCCTCTTGTTTCCATCCGGAATATCCGGTGCGCCCGACATCAGCCCCTCCGTCGAATCACTGCCCCGGCAGGACGATAATCCGAACGATTCGGCGGGCAAATTCGGGAAGGCTGTTTCGCGCGATCAGGCCCGGGGATGTGCGGCCTTGTAAGCGGCCATGAGGCGGGTCGTGTCCACTTCCGTGTAGATCTGGGTGGTCGAGAGCGAGGCGTGGCCGAGCAGCTCCTGAATGGTGCGCAGATCGCCCCCGCGCGCCAGCAGATGCGTCGCGAAGGAATGGCGAAGGGCATGCGGCGTGGCGCTCTCAGGCAGGCCAAGGGCACCGCGCAGGCCCTCCATCGCGAGCTGGATGATACGCGGCGAGAGCGGCCCGCCCTTCACGCCCACGAAAAGCGGTTCATCCCCGCGCATCTTCCAAGGGCATTGCCGCAGGTAATCGTCGATGGCTGCCGCGATCTGCGGAAGGATCGGCACCTGCCGCGGCTTCCCACCCTTGCCGATGATGGTGAGCGTCGCGCCTGCTTTCGGCGCATCCTTCCGCTGAATCGAGAGCGCTTCGGAAACACGAAGGCCAGCGCCGTAAAGCAGCGCGAAAACAGCGGCATCGCGCGCGAGCACCCATGGCTCGCGTTCCTCGCCGGCGCGCGTGGCGATCACGGCCGTGGCGCGCGCATCCTGCGGGGTCAGCGGGCGGGGCAGGCCCTTCTTCACGCGTGGGCCGCGCACGGCCTTGAAGGCCGAGGCATGGCCATGCCCCTCCCGTTCGAGGTGTCGCGCGAAGGATCGCAACCCTGCGAGCTGCCGCATCAGGCTGCGGCTGCCGATGCCCTGATTTCGCCGCTCGCCCATGAAAAGACGTAGATCTGAGGGTTTCAGTGCCAGAAAATCAGCGGGTGTCGTCACATCCGCGCCGAAATAGGCGAGCACCTGCCGCACATCGCGGCCATAGGATTCCACCGTGTTCAGCGAGGCCTTGCGCTCATGGGCGAGGGAGCGCAGCCAATCCTGGAGGGCGAGTTCAATGGCGTTCATCGGCGCATCCTCGCTGTCATGGGTTAAGAAACGGCGCATCCCGATCGCCTGCGAATCGGTGATATGCAATGTGCCAGCGCATCGACCGGAGGGGGAGGGATGATCGCCGATATCGTCCTGCCGCTGGCGCTCGATGCGCCCTATTCCTACCGCGTGCCGGAGGGCATGGCGCTTCAGCCCGGCCAGACCGTGCATGTGCCCTTGGGCACGCGCGAAACCTTCGGGCTCGTCTGGAGCGTCGATGAGAAGGCCTCGGGCGAGAACCTGAAGGCGATCCGCGCTGTCTCCGCCCTGCCGCCCTTGCCCGACAAGCTGATGACCTTCCTCCAGCGTGTCGCGGCCTACACGCTTGCGCCGCTCGGGCTTGTGGCGCGGATGGCGATGCGCGACCCCGAGGCTGAGGCGCATGAAGCGCCGAAATTCGGCCTGCGCGTCACCGGCACCGCCCCGCGCCGCCTCACGCCGACACGTGCCCGCGTGATGGCGGTGGCAGTTGGTGGCCTCACGCATCGCAAGAGGGATCTCGCGGATGCCGCGGGTTGTTCCACGGGTGTCATTGATGCCCTCGTGGATGAGGGCGTGTTCGAGATCGTGCCTTTGCCGAGCCTCGCGCGGGCGGCACCGCTCGATCTGGCGTCGCGCGGGCCGGTGCTGAACGATCAGCAGCGCGAAGCGGCGGATATGCTCTCCGGCCTGGTGAAAGCGGGTGGTTTCGCGCCGGTTCTGCTGGAGGGCGTCACCGGATCGGGCAAGACGGAGGTCTATTTCGAGGCGGTCGCGGCCGCTTTGCAGGCGGGCAGGCAGGCGCTGATCCTGCTGCCGGAAATCTCGCTCACGCCGGAATTCGTCGCGCGGTTCGAGGCGCGATTCGGCGGCGCGCCGGGCCTCTGGCATTCGGGCATTGCCGCCACGCGGCGGGATCGCCTGTGGCATGCGGTTGCCGAGGGCGAGGCGAAGGTGGTGGTGGGCGCGCGCTCGGCGCTTTTCCTGCCGTTCAGTGCCCTCGGC
>JALOTF010000098.1 GCA_025458025.1 Beijerinckiaceae bacterium
CGGGACCGCCCCAGGCGATCATCACCTGCCGGTCGGCGGCAAGAAAGGTCGCGAAGCGCGCGGCCTGCCCCTGTGCCTCATGCAGGGCGCGGGTGGCTTCCACGGCCTGCTCGTTCCAGCTCTTGCGGGCACGGATATGCAGGATGGAGATGAAGGTGGCGTAGATCGCCACGACCATCAGCGCGAAAGCAAGGCCCAGAGCCGCGCCAGTCAGGTCCAGCCGCCCGCCAGACAGGCCAGAAAGCCGCAACCCCGTGATCGGATCGGTGAAGGCGAAAGCTTGCTCCGGCAAGGCGAGCAGCACCGGAAACGCGCCAGCAAAGCGGCGCGCAAAAACGCCCGGCTTTCCGCTGTGCGCCGATGCTTCAAGCATAGCCCGGTTTCCCCTTCGCGTTCATCCGCCCAACACGCGAGACCAGGAAGCGAATCAGTTTCAGTGCCCCAATGGCAGGCACTTTAAGCAGGCAGAGAGTCCGGCTGGAAGAGGTTACCAAACAATTAACGCGCCCGTTTTGAGGCGGGCGCGCCAACAGATTTTTTTCAATGCAGCGGGCCGGGAACCCCGCGCCGGGATCAATAACGGTAATGATCCGGCTTGTAGGGGCCATGCTCCGGAACACCGATGTAATCGGCCTGTTCCTTGCTCATCTTGGTGAGCTTCACGCCAAGCTTCTCAAGATGCAGCGCCGCGACTTTCTCATCGAGGAACTTCGGCAGGGTGTAGACCTTCTTCTGGTACTTGCCCGCATCGCGGTTCTGCCAGAGTTCGATCTGCGCCAGCGTCTGGTTCGAGAACGACGAGGACATCACAAAGGAGGGGTGCCCCATCGCGTTGCCGAGGTTTACGAGGCGACCTTCGGAGAGCAGGATGATGCGGTTGCCCTTCGGAAACTCGATCTCGTCCACCTGCGGCTTGATGTTCGTCCACTTGAAGTTCTTGAGGCCCGAAACCTGGATCTCGTTGTCGAAGTGGCCGATGTTGCAGACGATGGCGCGATCCTTCATCTGCCGCATGTGGTCAACAGTGATGATGTCCTTGTTGCCGGTGGCGGTGACGTAGATGTCAGCGCGTGGCAGGGCATCTTCAATCGTCGCAACCTCATAGCCTTCCATCGCGGCCTGAAGCGCGCAGATCGGATCGACTTCCGACACGATCACGCGGGCGCCGGCCTGACGCAAAGACGCCGCCGAGCCCTTGCCCACATCGCCGAAGCCGGCCACGAAAGCGACCTTGCCGGCCATCATCACGTCCGTGCCGCGGCGCAGCGCGTCCACGAGCGATTCCCGGCAGCCATAGAGGTTGTCGAACTTCGACTTCGTGACCGAGTCGTTCACGTTGATCGCCGGGAACAGGAGCTTGCCCTCTTCCGCGAGCTTGTAGAGGCGATGCACGCCAGTGGTGGTCTCTTCCGAAACGCCACGGATGGACTTCGCGACTTCCGCGAACCAGCCCTTGGGCTTCACAGCCAGCATTTTCTTGATGAGGTTGAAGAAGATCACTTCCTCTTCCGAACCCGGCTTTTCGAGGAAAGCCACGTCGCCCTGCTCGGCCTTGAGGCCGTAATGGACGAGCATGGTGGCGTCGCCGCCATCATCGAGGATCATGTTCGGAACGCCGCCGCCCTGCCAGTCGAACAGCTTCGCGGTGAAATCCCAGTATTCTTCCAGAGTCTCGCCCTTATAGGCGAAGACCGGAATGCCGGCTGCCGCAATGGCCGCGGCCGCATGGTCCTGCGTCGAGAAGATGTTGCACGACACCCAGCGGACTTCCGCGCCGAGGGCCACGAGGGTCTCGATCAGCACGGCGGTCTGGATGGTCATGTGCAGCGAACCGGCGATGCGCGCGCCCTTCAGCGGCTGCTTCGGGCCATATTCGGCGCGGATGGCCATCAGGCCCGGCATTTCGGTTTCGGCGAGTTCGATTTCCTTGCGACCGAAGCCGGCCAGGCCAATGTCGCGGACGAAATAATCGTGTTGCATCGGAGTTCCTCGGGTGACGGCGCGAAAACCGCGCACGACGCGCCGCAGGCCCCTGCCCGCGCGCTGTCGAGGGGGCTATAGCAGAGCGACGCCAGCCGCGCAATAAAGACATAAAGATTTCTTTATGTGGATTGAGCCATCGTGATGCGCGGCTTTACTCATCCTCGCCGAACCGGTTCGCCAGCAGCGCAGACAGCGCATCCAGCGCATCCTGCGCCTGCGCGCCAGTGGCCTGAACCGTAATGGACGTGCCTTGCGCAGCGGCGAGCGTCAGCAGGCCCATGATGGAGGTGCCGCCCACGGTTTCCCCGCAGCGGGTGACGCTGACTTCCGCCTCGAACTGCTCGCAGCATTGCACAAACTTGGCGGAAGCGCGGGCATGCAAGCCCTTGCGGTTGATGACCGGGATTTCCCGCGCCAGCGCCCCTGCGATAACAGGCGGTGGCGGGCAGGGAAGCTCGGTACCGTCCATGACTTACTTTCCCGCAAGGATGTGGCTGGCGACATTGATATATTTGCGCCCGGCATCCTGCGCCTGAACCACCACTTCCGCAAGCGGCAGGCTTTCGCGCACTTTCGCAAGCTTCACCAGCATTGGCAGGTTGATGCCCGCGACGACCTCGACATTCGAGCCGTTCATGGCTGAAATCGCCAGATTCGACGGTGTGCCGCCGAACATATCCGTCAGCACCACGACGCCCGAGCCGGTATCGACCTCATGAATCGCGCCGATGATCTCCTGCCGGCGCGCGTCCATATCGTCATCCGGCCCGATGCAGACCACCGCGAGCTGGGTTTGCTTGCCCACCACATGCTCCATCGCCGCGCGGAATTCCGTCGCAAGCTGGCCGTGGCTGACCAATACCAATCCGATCATTCAAGATCCTGACTGTTCGCCTGATCCGACCGGATTTAGCCCGGCAGGAATGTCGTTTCGCCAGCGTTTGCACTGCACAGCCCGGCTGGCAAGAACAAAACACGCGAAGACGGCCGCAAATGCGGCGGAGTGATGATTTATGGCGTCAGGGCCGCGACAACAAGAGGAAAGAGCCGCTTGGCCACCGGTTGTTCCCCGGTTGTGAACCGCAGGATGAAAAGCCCTGGCAGACGCTCCACACGGTCGGCCTCGGGATCAGCCGGGCCATCTGCTTCAAGGGCGATCTCCAGCAGAAGCCGCGCCTCGGCGCGATGGGACACAGCAAGGATGCCGGTTCCGCGCCGTTCGATGAGCCCGGCAATGGCCGGATGCGGCATCGCGAGGATACCCCCGCCCTCCGCCAGCAGTCCCACCCGATCATCGCCCACCAGAAGCGCGTCGAGTCCCTCGGCCTCGGCTAGCGCCAGCAAGGCTTCCGCGAGATGGGATTTTCCGGCTTTCGAGCGTCCGGAGATCAGGATACCCGCCGCGCCGAGCGCGATCACCGTCGCGTGGACATAAAGCGGATTGGCCCGCGTGCCCTTCATCGGCCGCCTGTGCCGGCCGGAAGGGTGACGATGAAGCGGGCGCCGCCGCTCTCGCCATCCTTGCCGGGACGGTTTTCGGCGCGCAACGTGCCGGCATGGGCTTCCACAATCTGCCGGGAGATCGCGAGCCCGAGGCCGGAATGCTGGCCGAAGCCCTGATCCGGCCGATCCGTGTAGAAGCGCTCGAAAATGCGCTCGAGGGCGTGATCGGGAATGCCCGGCCCCTCATCCTCCACCATCACCTCCACGCGACCGCTGCGCCGGCGCGCCGTGACCGTGACGACACCGCCGGGCGGCGAGAAGGAGAGTGCGTTCTCGATGAGGTTGTCGAAGACCTGCACGAGCCGGCTGTCATGCCCGCGCACGACAAGCCCGCGGACCGGGCGCTCTTCCGGCACGAGTACGAGTTCCACGCGATGATCGCTTTCGTGGGCGACCTCCTGCCGCATATCCACCGTGGTGCGCAGCAAAGCCGCGATATCCACCGGCTCGGCCTCGCTGCGCTGCAATTCGGCATCGAGGCGCGAGGCATCGGAAATGTCGGTAATCAGGCGGTCGAGCCGCTTCACATCATGCAGGATGACCGCGAGCAGACGCTCCCGGCTTTCCGGATTGCGCGCGAGCGGCAGCGTTTCCACGGCGCTGCGGAGCGAAGTGAGCGGGTTTTTCAGCTCATGGCTCACATCCGCCGCAAAGCGTTCGATCGCGTCGATGCGGTTGTAGAGCACGCTCGTCATCTCGCGCAGGGAGAGCGAGAGCTGGCCGATCTCATCGGAACGCTCGGAGAAATCCGGGATCTCGTGGCGCGCGCGAATGCCCCGCCGCACGCGATCCGCCGCTTCCGAAAGCTTGCGCACCGGTTCGGCGATGGTGCCGGCGAGCATGGCCGAGAGCAGCAACATCACCACCGCAGCGATGAGGAAGACGGTCACGAAATCCCAGCGTTCCTCGGCGATGATCCGGTCGATATCGCCTTCCTGCGTGGACATCAGCAGCACGCCGCGCACCATGCCGGCGCGCTGGATGGGAGCAGCGGCGTAGACAATCGTCTGCCCTTCGGTGGAGACGCGCACCACCGCACTCGCGCGGCCCTGCAGCGCGCGCTGCACTTCCGTGAACTGCCGCGGGCCCGGCCCTTCCTCGGGCGGCGCAAGATCGACCCGCCCGAAGCGTTGTTTCACCGCATTCCAGGTGCGCGAGAAGAGCGTCTGCTCTTCGTCACCGGAAACCTGAGCCGTGGGCTGATCACCCAGCGTGCCCGGCGCATAGAAGGCGCGCGTATCGAGCAGCAGGAAGCCATCCGTATCGAAAATGCGGGCGCGCGTGCGCGTCGGCGCGACGAGGCGCTTCAGGATGGGCGCCGCACGCGCGGGATTGATCGAGAATTCAAACCACGGCGCCGCAGGCTCTTCGCGGGCCAGCCCCTCGTTCAATTGCTGCTGCAGAAACTTGTCGGGGTCGAAAGCCGGCGGCTCATTCTCCGGCGTGAGGGCACCAGCAATTGCCCCGGCGATCAGCTCGGCCTGCAGGGAGAGCGACTGGCTGCGCGCATCGATCACCCCAAGCCGCGTCTGGTTCATCCAGAGGAAGCCGAGGAACAGCGCGAGCAGGCCCGCGAGATTGAGAAACGCAATGCGCCGCGTGAGACTCGACGAAAATCGCCGCGCCACCGTGAGGCGCGCGCGGAAGGTGAAGCGCCGAAGCATGCCGCGCAGGCGCGTAAGAACGGACGGCCGATCCATCGGGACCGCCGGTGTTTCCATGCCTGATTCCGGATGCTTCCGGTCGAGCATCAGCCTCCCTCGGAGCGCGGGTCGGCTCTCACGCTTCCTTGAAACGGTAGCCGACGCCGTAGAGGGTTTCGATCATATCGAAGTCGTCGTCGACAAGCTTGAACTTCTTGCGCAGGCGCTTGATGTGGCTGTCTATGGTGCGGTCATCGACGTAGACCTGATCATCATAGGCCGCATCCATCAGCGCGTTGCGGCTGCGCACCACGCCGGGGCGCTGCGCAAGGCACTGGAGGATGAGGAATTCGGTGACGGTCAGCGTCACCGCCTCGCCCTTCCAGGTGCAGGCATGGCGCTCGGGGTCCATTTTCAGGTTTCCGCGCTCCAGCGCCTTGGCATCGGCCTCCTTGCTGGCCGGCAGATCCTTCGCGCCGGCGCGGCGCAGGATGGCCTTGACGCGCTCCACCAGCAGGCGCTGCGAGAACGGCTTCCGGATGAAATCATCAGCCCCCATCTTGAGGCCGAACAATTCGTCGATCTCGTCATCCTTGGAGGTGAGGAAGATGACGGGGAGATCGGATTTCTGGCGCAGTCGGCGCAGCAATTCCATGCCATCCATGCGCGGCATCTTGATATCGAAGATCGCGAGATCCGGCGGGTTCTGCTTCAGGCCGTCAATGGCCGAGGCGCCATCCGTGTAGGTCTGGATGCGGAAGCCCTCATTCTCGAGCGCAATGGAGACGGAAGTGAGAATGTTGCGGTCGTCATCGACCAGCGCAATCGTCGGCATAATGGTTTTGTCCTGTCACAAGCGCGGCGCAAGGCCGTCACCACAATAAAGCTCGTCGGGCAGATGGGGAGGAATTGCACCAAATTCCAGAGTAAAATCAGACCCAATTGTGGCAATCGGGTCTTTTCTCCCGGAATTTCTTGTCTCCTGCCTCCAAAAGGTGATGTTTAGCGAATGATCCGGTGAATCCTTCAGAAGCCATGAGCCTAGCATGACGAAGCCTGCGGCCGAAATCCCCCGCGACCCCCGCCAGCCTGCGGATTTTGATCCCGTCGCGCTGGGGCGGCACTTGCTGCGCGCGATACGCGCGGGGTCGCTTGGCACGCTGGATGCCGGAACCGGATTTCCCATCACCACGCTCGTCTCGGTCGCAACTGATCTCGATGGCGCGCCGATCCTGCTGGTTTCCGGCCTCTCGCATCACACGAAGAATCTGAAGGCCGATCCGCGCTGCTCGCTGCTGCTGAGCGAGGGCGGGCGCGGCGACCCGCTCGCCCATCCGCGCCTCACGCTCGTCGCAGAGGCGAAACTCACGGATGATCCGGTGATCCGCCGGCGCTTCCTCGCGCGGCACCCGAAATCGAAGCTTTATGTCGATTTCCCGGATTTCCGCTTCTATCGGCTCGAGCCCATCCGCATGATGCTGAATGGCGGCTTCGCCCGTGCCTTTGATGGCGAGGCGAGCCATATCCTCTCGCCCCTCCCGGATCGCGCAGCCTATGCCGAGCTGGAGGAGGGCGCGGTCGCGCACATGAACGAGGACCACGCGGAAGCCCTCGAACTTTATGCCCGCGCGCTCTGCAAGATGCCCGGCGGCGCGTGGCGCGCGACAGGGCTCGATCCGCACGGCCTCGACCTCGGCCTGAATGATCGTACGGCGCGGATCTCCTTCGATCCGCCGATCCACAATGGCACCGCCCTGCGCAAGGGCCTGAAGCAACTTGCGGAGATGGCGCGGGCGGCCGAACGCAACGCTCCAAACACCTGAAGGTAAAACTACTGATATATGTAGTTTAACTACGATTTTCGCGCGACATTTCATGCCTCTTTTGTCGAGGATTGATCTTGTTTGTTAGGAAAACAACGAGAGAGGCGTTGCGCGAGCGGCAATTCGGTTCTAATAGCTCGCGCAATTCCCTTTCGGTAGTCCCGTAGTCATTGAGGAAGGACCTCGACCATGAATGTGCACGGCCGCTTCAACCCCACGGTTGGCCCCAACACCTTTGGCTTCGAGTCCCCTGCGGGCTTTTTCCTGAACCTCGAAGCGCCGCAGCTTTATGAAGAGGCGCTGGCCCGCCGCGAAGCGCGCGTGACCTCGGGTGGCGCGCTGCTCGCCGATACCGGCCAGCACACGGGCCGTTCGCCGAAGGACAAGTTCGTTGTGCGCGATGCCACCACCGAGAACCAGGTGTGGTGGGACAATAACGGCGCGATCAGCCCTGAGAATTTTGCAACCCTGCTCGCCGACTTCAAAGCCCATGCGAAGGGCAAGGAACTTTTCGCGCAGGATCTCTATGGCGGTGCCGACCCGGCGAACCGCGTGAAGGTGCGCGTCTACACCGAATATGCATGGCACTCGCTCTTCATCCGTAACCTGCTGATCCGCCCCGAGGCGCATGAGCTTGCGAGCTTCCTGCCGGAGATGACGATCGTCGATCTCCCCTCCTTCAAGGCTGACCCGAAGCGTCATGGCTGCCGCACCGAAACGGTGATCGCGGTCGATTTCGCCTCCAAGACCGTGCTGATCGGCGGCACGTCCTATGCCGGCGAGATGAAGAAGAGCGTCTTCACCTATCTCAATTACGCACTCCCCAGCGCAGGCGTGATGCCGATGCATTGCTCGGCGAATGTAGGCCCGGCGGGCGATTCGGCTGTGTTCTTTGGCCTCTCCGGCACCGGCAAGACCACCCTTTCGGCTGATCCCACCCGCACGCTGATCGGCGATGACGAGCATGGCTGGTCGAAGGCGGGCATCTTCAATTTCGAAGGTGGCTGCTACGCCAAGACCATCCGCCTTTCGGCGGAAGCCGAGCCCGAGATTTATGCCACCACCCAGCGTTTCGGCACAGTGCTCGAGAACGTGACGGTCGATCCCGTCACGCGCGAGCCGGATTTCGACGATGGCTCGAAGACCGAGAACACCCGCTGCGCTTACCCGCTCCATTTCATCCCCAACGCCTCGGAAACCGGTCGCGCTGGCCACCCGAAGAACATCGTGATGCTCACCTGCGATGCCTTCGGCGTGCTGCCGCCCATCGCGAAGCTCACGCCGGCGGAAGCGATGTATCACTTCCTCTCGGGCTACACGGCGAAGGTCGCGGGCACCGAGAAGGGTGTGACGGAGCCGGAAGCGGTATTCTCCACCTGCTTCGGCGCGCCTTTCATGCCGCGCCATCCGGCGGAATACGGCAACCTTTTGCGTGATCTCATCGCGAAGCACCATGTCGATTGCTGGCTCGTGAACACGGGCTGGACCGGCGGCCAGCATGGCGTGGGCCGGCGCATGCCGATCCGCGTGACGCGCCGCCTGCTCTCGGCCGCGCTCGATGGCAGCCTCGCCAAGGCCGATTTCCGCCGCGATCCGTATTTCGGCTTCGCGGTGCCGTCCTCCGTGCCGGGTGTGGAGCCGCACATCCTCTATCCGGTCAAGACCTGGCAGGATAAGGTCGCCTTCGCCAACACGGCCAAGAAGCTCGTCGGCATGTTCGAGGCGAACTTCAAGCGCTTCGAGGCGCATGTGGATGCGGATGTGAAGAACGCCGCCCCGAAGAACCAGATGGCGGCGTGAGCATTGGCCAATCGACCGGCAGCGGTTTCGCGCTGCCGGTAACCTTGTTTGCAGCCCGGTCGCTGTTTTCCGGTGGCGCTTCAGGCCCCGTTAGGAAGTGGAACGCCATTCTGTCGGCCGAAAGGCTGCAGAATGCGCAAAAAACCGCAACCCATCCTGACAGATGCCGATATTCGCCGGGCGATGCTGCTGCTGACCCTGCTGTCGGTCGTCATCTCCGTGGGATGCAGCACGCTTGCAGTCTATATCAACAGCAATTTCGACCTCTCAAGCACGCTGTCAGCCCGCAAGGTCTTCAACGATACGCTGATCATCTCGTCGCTCATGCCGGCGATCATCTGCCCGCTGGTGGTGCACCGGCTACTCACGACCGTACGCGACCTCAATATTGCCCGCGCTGAGCTCGACAGGCTGGCTCGCACGGACATGTTGACCGGTCTGCTGAACCGCCGGGGCTTCGATGAGGCCTCGCAGGCCGCCGTCGAGCAGGCGACGGAGGCGGGAGCATCGATCGCGGTCATGCTCTGCGATATCGACCATTTCAAGCGCATCAACGATACCTATGGCCATGAAACAGGCGACCGCGCGCTGAAACATGTTGCGGGCATCCTGCGGGATGTCGCGGCCTCCGATCCCCGCCTGATCGCGGGACGGCAGGGCGGAGAGGAATTCGCGCTGACCGCCACGGGCCTGACGACGCGCGAACTGGCGCGCTTCGCCGAGACCATTCGCGCCACCTGCTCCAACACCGATTTCTGGGATGAAGGCCGGCATATCCCGCTGACCATCAGCATCGGCACGACAATCGCCCTTCCGGGCGACGAGACGCTCAAACAGCTGATCATCCGCGCCGATGCCGCGCTCTACAAGGCCAAGGGCAATGGCCGGAACCGCGTCGAGGCTTCCGCGCCAGAAGCTGTTGCGGCGTAGGGCTCACCCCCGCTCCAGCAACTTTCCCATCACCCGCGCCGTGTAATCCACCATCGGCACGATGCGCGCATAATTGAGCCTTTTCGGCCCGATAATGCCGAGCACGCCGACGATCTTCTGGTTCTGGTCGCGGAAGGGGGCCGCTACCAGCGAGGAGCCGGAGAGCGAGAAGAGCTTGTTCTCCGAGCCGATGAAGATGCGCACGCCATCCCCCTGCTCGGCGCGGGAGAGGAGGTCGATCACGTCCTTGCCGCGTTCGAGATCCTCGAAGAGCAGGCGGATGCGCTCAAGATCGGTCGCGGCTTCGAGGTCTTCCAGCAGGTTCGCCTGCCCTCGCACAATGAGACGGGTCTCGCCGCCGGATTGCGAGAGGCTCGCGAGCCCGCTCTCGACGAGGCGGGCCGAGAGCGTATCCATCTCGGCCTGCATGGTGAGGCGGTCACGCTCGATTTCGGCGCGCAACTCGCCCATCGTGCGGCCCGCAAGGCGATGGTTGAGGTAGTTCGAGGCTTCCGT
>JALOTF010000099.1 GCA_025458025.1 Beijerinckiaceae bacterium
GCGAAGGTGGTCTACGATCTGCCGCTGAACGAGGTGGTGTTCGACTTCTATGACCGGCTGAAATCGGTCTCGAAGGGCTATGCCAGCTTCGATTACACCATCACCGATTACCGCGAGGGCGACCTCGTGAAGCTCTCGATCCTCGTCAATGCCGAGCCGGTCGATGCGCTCTCCATGCTGGTGCATCGCCAGCGCGCCGAGGGCCGCGGTCGCGTGATGTGCGAGAAGCTGAAGGATCTCATCCCGCCGCACCTCTTCCAGATCCCGATTCAGGCGGCGATCGGCGGCAAGATCATCGCCCGCGAGACCGTGCGAGCCCTGCGCAAGGACGTGACCGCCAAGTGCTATGGCGGCGATATCTCGCGCAAGCGCAAGCTTCTGGACAAGCAGAAGGAAGGCAAGAAGAAGATGCGGCAATTCGGCAAGGTCGAGATTCCGCAGGAAGCCTTCATCGCCGCGCTGAAGATGGACAATTGATCCTTCGCTCACGCGGCGATCACGATCAATCGACTGGCACGCGACACGGCTTTTCACCGAGGTATCGGCAACCGGCTCCTGCAGCCGCCATCCGGTCTTCGAGGGGGAAAGCCGATGTCCATCACCCGCCGCCTGGCTCTTGTTCTCGCGGCTGCGAGCCTGGCTTCGCCCGCTTTCGCGCAATCCGGCACGAGCCAGCCGCTGACGATCATCGTGCCTTTCGCGCCGGGCGGGCCCACGGATGTTTCCGCCCGCATCATCGCCAGCCACATGGCGATGACGCTGAAACGCTCCGTCCTCATCGAGAATGTCGCGGGCGCGGGCGGCGCCACGGGGGCCAATCGCGCGCGCCTCGCGACGCCCGATGGGAACACGATCCTCGTCGGCAATCTCGGGGCGATGGCCTCGAATGTCGCGCTCACGCCCGATCTTCCCTATGATCCCGTGCAGGATTTCGAGCCCATCGGCATGATCAACATGGCGCCGATGGTGGTGGTGGCGAAGCCGCAACTCGGGCTTGCTGATCTCGCGGCCTTTCGGGCGCGCCTCAAGGAGAAGGGCGAGGCGATGTCCTATGGCTCGGGCGGGCAGGGTTCGACCTCGCATCTCGCCTGCCTGTTCCTGGAAAGCGAACTCGGCGCGCGCGCCACGCATGTGCCCTATCGCGGCACCGCACCGGCGCTGAACGACGTGATGAGTGGCGCCATCGACTTCCTCTGCGATCAGGCGACGATTCTCGTGCCGCAGGTGCAGGCGGGATCGGTGAAGGCGCTGGTCGTCTCCTCCTCGAAACGGATGAAAGCCCTGCCCGATGTGCCGAGCGCCACGGAAGCGGGGGTTCCCGCCTACCAGATGTCGGGCTGGAACGCGCTTTTCGCGCCCAAGGGCACGCCTCCGCGCATGATCGAGGCGTATCGCAAGGCGCTGGTCGCAGCCCTTCAGGACGAGATGGTGATGAGCCGCTTCGATGAAGTCGCCGCCGAAATTCCGGCGCCGGAACTCACAACCGGGCCGGGCCTGCGGAATTTCGTGGTCACGGAAATCAGCCGCTGGAAAGAGGTGGTGCGCAAGGCCGGGATCCGCCCGTGAGGCGGATCATTCGGCCTCGCTGGGTTCGAGCCGAGGCTTTTTCGGCTCGATGATGAACCCGCCGGATTGCCGCGACCACAGATCGGCATACAGCCCGCCCTTGGCCAGCAACTCTGCATGGGTGCCGTCTTCCACGATGCGGCCCTCATCGAGCACGATGAGGCGATCCATGATCTGCAGCGTGGACAGCCGATGCGCGATGGCGATCACGGTCTTGCCCTCCATCAGCGTCACGAGGCTTTCCTGAATCGCGGCTTCCACCTCGGAATCGAGGGCAGATGTGGCCTCATCCAGCACGAGGATCGGCGCGTTCTTCAGCATCACGCGAGCAATGGCGATGCGTTGGCGCTGCCCGCCGGAGAGTTTCACGCCACGTTCGCCGACATGCGCGTCGAGGCCCTTCCGGCCCTTCCAATCCGAGAGATTGGCGATGAAATCCGTTGCGCGGGCCTGTTCGATGGCAGCGCGCAGCTCCGCTTCGCTGGCTTCCGGGCGGCCATAGAGAATGTTCTCGCGGATGGAGCGATGCAGGAGCGACGTATCCTGCGTGACCATGGCGATGGCCTTGCGCAGGGTTTCCTGCTGCAACTGCATCACATCCTGCCCATCGACGAGAATGCGCCCGCTTTCCGGGCGGTTGAAATGCAGCAGCAGGTTCACCAGCGTGGATTTGCCCGCGCCGGAGCGGCCCACGAGGCCGATCTTCTCGCCGGGCCGGATGGTGAGCGAGATATCCCGCAGCACAGGCAGATGCGCGTCATAGCCGAAGCTGACATGCTCGAAGCGGATTTCGCCCGCCTTGAACTGCAAAGGCTTCGCGCCGGGGGCATCCTGCATCGTCATCGGCACGGAAATGCTCTCCATGCCCTCCTGCACGATGCCGATATTCTCCATGATCCCCGCGATTTCCCACGCGATCCAGCCCGAGGCGCGCACGAGCGAGAGCACGAGCGTCATCGCCATGGCGAAGCTGCCGATCTCGATCGCGCCCTTCTGCCAGAGCCATAGGCCGATGGCGCCTGTGGTGGTGAGCGTGCTCGCCGAGAGGATCGAGAGGCAGGTGGAAAAGCCAAGCTGCAACCGCTGCTGGTCGCGGAAATACTGCGTTGCCTCGCGCATCGCCGCGCTCATATAGGCATCCTCGCGCGCTTTTTCGCCGAAGAGTTTCAGGGTGGCGATGTTCCCGAAGGCATCGACCACCTTGCCCATCACCATGGATCGGCCCTCGGAGGCGATCATCGCGCGCTCGCGCTGCTTCGGCAGGAAAATCCGCAAAATGACGAGATAGGTGACGAACCAGAAGCCGATGGGCACGGCCATCCGCCAATCCTGCGCAAGGATGAGCGCCGTCGAGCCGATGCCATAGGCGAGGATATAGACAACGGCCTGGATGAAGCTCGCCACGGCCTGCCGCACCGCGCCGCCGCTCTGCATGATGCGATTGGCGAGCCGGCCCGCGAAATCACTCTGGAAGAAGCCGAGGCTCTGCCCCGCGAGCCGCCCGAAATACTGCCAGCGCATACGATATTGCCAGCCTGGCTCGATGCCGAGCCGCCCCAGCGCGAAGCCCGCGAGGAACACCAGTGGCCGCAGCACCAGCAGCACGAAGGCCATCAGCAGCAATGTCGGCCCGGCAGCCTCGAACAAGGTCTCGCGCGGCTGGTTCGCGAGCAGGTTCACGAGCCGGCCGATGAAATAGGGCACGAGCGTATCGAGCAGCGCATCCGCCACGATGAGGCAGAACAGCACGGCAAGCGGCGCGCGCACGCCTTCGGTCTGCACGCGCAGGAAGGCCCAGAGGCGGTCCGGCTGGTCCGCTGGTCCGGGCACGATGGGGTCGACCAGCCTTTCGAGCCGGCGTAGGAGCGGTGCGATCATGATGGCGCCGGCATAGCCGGATTCTCGCCCGCATGCGAGCCGCACCGCCCGCTTGAGCCGGTCAGTTCCGCGTGATCATCCGGCGGTGATGCCGATCTCCTTGATCAGGCTGCCCCATTTGTCGCTTTCCGCTTTGAGGAAGGCGGCGAGTTCTGCGGGGCTGGAGCCCACGATTTCTGCGCCGAGCTTGCCAAGCTTGTCGGCAACCACGGCATCGGCCAAAGCGGTTTTCGTATCCGCATGCATCTTCGTGATGATGTCCTTCGGCGTTTTCGCCGGCGCGAAAAAGGCGAACCACGAGGATACATCGAAGCCCGGCACGGTATCATTCACTGGTGCGAGTTCCGGTGCGAGCGCCGAACGCTTGGCGGTGGTGATGCCCAAGGCCTTCACCTGCCCGCCGCGCGCCTGTGGCAAAGCAGCGGTGATGTTGTCGAAGATGCAATCAAGGCGTCCGGCCATCAGGTCGTTCTTGGCTTCTGCCGTGCCGCGATAGGGCACATGCACCATCTTCGCGCCCGTAAGCTTGTTGAACAGTTCGCCCGAGAGATGCACCGAGGTGCCGATGCCCGAGGAGCCGAAGCTCATCTTGCCCGGATCCTTCTTCGCCATGGCCACGAACTCCGCGACCGTCTTCGCCGGGTGGTTCGGCGGCGTGATCATGATGTTCGGCACCATGGCCAGCAGCGAAACCGGCTCGAAATCCTTCACGGGGTCGTAGGAGAGGGTCTTGTAGAGATAGGGGTTGGTGGCCATCCCCACGGAAACGATGAGGAAGGTGTTCCCGTCCGGCGCAGCTTTCGCCACCTGATCAGTGCCGATATTGCCGCCGGCACCGCCCTTGTTCTCGATGATGACCTGAGTGCCCCAGATCTGGCCGAGCTTCTCGGCCACGATCCGGCCGATCACATCGGTCGCACCCGCAGGCGGGAAGGGAATCACGAGGCGAATGGTGCCGGATTTCGGCCAGCCACTGCCCTGCGCGCGCAGGATGGCAGGCGAAAACACGGATGCGGCGGCCAGACCCGCCAGAGCGGCACGGCGGCTCGGCTTCAAAATCGTCATCGGTTCCTCCCATGGCGCGCGGTTCTTCTCATGCGCGTCCGGAAAACAGGTTAGGCGATTTCCCCGGCTTGGGAAGGGGGGCGGCGCAGGCTTTCGCGCTCTTCAATTTTGAAGAGCGGCGTTCGAACTTGCCCGGCTGCTCCCCCTGCCGACCCTTGTCATCCTCGCGGGCATGATCGCACAATCGCTTGATGACATTCCCCTCGCCGCACCAGCCACCGCGCCTTCGGAGCCGGCCGTGCCGCCACCCGCGCCAATCCTGCGTGGAGGCCTGCTCTCATGGCTGCTGATGCCGATCCAACCCTGCCAGCCGCCCCCGATTTCGCCCGGAACCTCTCATGGGATGACCTCCGCGCCTTCCTGGCCGTTTCTGTTCACGGATCGATGAACCGCGCCGCGCAGGCGCTCGGTGAAAGCCAGCCCACCGTGGGCCGGCGTATGCGGCGGCTGGAGGAACGCACGGGCCTCGTGCTGATGGAGCGCAGCGCCAATCACGTGGCCATCACCGAAGCCGGGCACGCCCTGCTCCGCGTGCTCTTGCCCATGGGGCAGGCCAGCGGCGAGATCGCGCATGTGCTCCAAGCCTTGTCGCCGCGCGAGGATGAGCCGATCCGCCTCACGGCGACCACTTCCGTGGCGCTCTTCTTGTCCGAAGCCATGGTGGAGCTGCATCGAGCGGCGGCACCGCGCCAGCTCGTGCTGGTGCCGACCCGTCAATCGCTCGATCCGCATCGCGGCGAGACCGACCTCGCGTTGCGCATGCGGCGTGTCTCGTCTGAAACCGGCCTGCTGTCGCGGCGCGTGGCACTCATCTCCTTCGCGATCTATGGCAGGGCGGGTGCGACTGATCTCCCGATGATCCTGCCGTCCGGGCATCACAACATGTCCGCGCATCGGCGAGTGGCGCTGGCGCAGATTCCGCCGCGCCGGCAAGGCCCGCAGATCGACGAATTGCATCTCCGGCTTCAGGCCGTGCGCGCCGGTGTCGGCGCGGGCATTTTGCCTTGCTGGATGGGCGATGCCGAGCCCGGCCTCGAATGCCTCTCCCGCGAGACTGCGCAGTTCATCCACGAGGAGATCTTCCTCGTGCGGTCCGAGCGCTCGCGCGGGGATCGCGCCATCGAGGCCGTCGCCAAGGCGCTGGTCACGCTGCTCCGGCGCTCCGGCAATCGTCTCGACCGTCGTGGCGAGATGGGGGGCGAGATCGACGCTAGCTGATGATGATCCGCGTTCGCGCAGGGCCCGCCGATCGCACGAGGTTGAAGAGCGTCCGCGCATTGCCCGTGGCGAGGCGCACGCAGCCATGCGAGGCTGGGCCACCAAGGCGGTTGATCGCCGTCGTGCCGTGGATCGCGTAGCCGCCCCGGAAGAAGATCGAATACGGCATCGGCGAATTGTAATACTTCCGCGAGAAGTAGCTCACATGCATCCGCTGCGGCTTGTAGGCCCCGCGCGGCGTGGAGAAGCCCTTCCGCCCGGTAGAAACCTTCCAGACATGGCGTACTTCGCCATCGACGCTGACGACCATGCGCTGGCTGGCAATATCGATGCGCGCTTCCACATTCGAGGCCGAAGAGGACAGGCGCGACTGGCGCGGCGTATCCCCAAGGGATGCCACGCGCGGCGCGGGGCGTTCCAGCGCCGGCTCAAGGCCGCCCATCGGCACGAAAGCGCGGGAAACCTGACCGCGCGCCTGCGCACGCCGCGATTCACGGCCGATTTCCTGCTGAATAGCCAACCGCCGCGCGGCGATGCGCTGGCGGGCTTGCGCCTTGCGACGCGCTTCCTGCCGCATCTTGGCTTTCGAGCGCTGCGCAACCGGGCGCTCGGCCCTGGGTGCGGTGTAGACGCGTCCATAGGGATCGATGCGCGTCACGATATTGCGGTGTGTGGCATGCCGGTGCGTCACGGCTCGTTGGCGCTTCAGCTTGCGCGGTGCAGCGCGCGGCGCGCTGTAATACGGATCGCGATAGCCGTCATACACATACCCCCCGCCATAGGGCTGAACGTAATACCCGGAAGCCGCTTCCGCAGGCCGGATGTCAGACAGCCCGATGAGGGCCGCGACCAGCGCGAAAACGGGCAGGAAAAGGCGAAGAACGCGGGACATCCGGGTTCGCTCCGATCGGAAAAGCGGGGAGGGAGCAGGAGGATGACAAAATCGCGCGCTTCCGAAAAGCTGATTGGTACTCGTTGGTTAACCGGAATCATGCGATTCTCGGGCTTTCGGGGTCGGCAGCACCCGCCGGGGAGGTTCGATTGATGCGCAAAGAGAACCAAAGGTCTGCATCTGACAAGCGTTCGGTCCGGCATGTCCTCGGGCTGGCGGCCCTGCTCGTTCTTGGCCTTTCTGGTCCGGTTCTGGCCCAGCAGACCCAATCCGAGGAGGAAGAGCGCCGGGCGCGGGTGCTGAGCGACCTGCCGGCCAATGCTGCGAAGCGCATTTTCGGCTCCAACCCCAAGCCCGCTTCCATGGAGGCGCGCGCCATCGGTTCCTTCGCGCGCGGCTGCCTCGCGGGGGCCACGGCTCTGCCAGTGAATGGCGAGACCTGGCAGGTAATGCGCCTGTCGCGCAACCGCATGTGGGGCCATCCGGATCTCATCCGCGTGGTCGAGCGCATTGCGAAAGCCGCCCCGCGCGAGGCGAGCTGGCCCGGCCTGCTCGTGGGGGATATCTCCCAGCCGCGCGGCGGGCCGATGCTCACGGGGCACGCGTCACACCAGATCGGGCTCGATGCGGACATCTGGCTGACACCCATGCCAGACAGGCGTTTGACGCGTGACGAACGCGAAAACATGTCTGCCACGAATATCGCCCGGCGCGACTGGATGGATGTCGACCCGCAAACCTACACCCGCGCGCATCTCGCGATTGTCAGGCTCGCAGCGAAGCAGCCGGAAGTGTCGCGCATCTTCGTCAATCCGGCGATCAAGGTCGCGTTCTGCCGCGATGCCGGGGCGGATCGCGCCTGGCTTTCCAAGGTGCGCCCGATGTGGGGGCACAATTACCATTTTCACATCCGCATCGCCTGCCCGAAGGGTGACGCAACCTGCACGGACCAGCCCCTGCCGCAGGATGGCGATGGTTGCGGCGAAGAGCTTCAGGACTGGCTGAAAAAGCAATACGCTGCGCTGATAAAGCCCCGCCCGCCGCGTGACCCCAATGCCAAGCCCAAGCCGAAACCCAAGCCCCGGCACTGGACGCTGGATGATCTCCCGGCGGAATGCCGCGAGGTCGCGTTGGCGAAATAACTGCCGTAGTACGCTGTCTTACGCCGGTCTGACGCGCGCGAGTCGCTCCAAAGCGGCATCCAGCGTCTCACGCTTTTTGGCGAAGCAGAGCCGCATGATCGTGCGCACCGGGTCTTCCGCATAGAAGGCGGAAACGGGGATGGCTGCCACGCCATACTCGGTGACGAGCTTCTGGCAGAAAGCGACATCATTGTTCACGCCGAGCGGCGCGAGATCGACATTGAGGAAGTAGGTGCCCTGCGACGGCAGCACCGAAAACCCCATGCCCTTGAGGCCGTCGGCCAGATAATCCCGCGCGGCCTGGAAATCGGCACGGACGCCCGCGAAAAAGGCATCCTCCTTCGCAAGGCCGTAGGCCACGGCCGCCTGCAGGTTCGGCGGCGTCGTGAAAGTGAGGAACTGGTGCGATTTCGAGAGCACCCGCATGATCTCCACCGGGGCCATCACGAGGCCGACCTTCCAGCCCGTGAGCGAAAAGATCTTCCCCGCCGAGCTGATCTTCACAGTCCGCTCCCGCATGCCCGGTAGGGCGCAAAGCGGCTGATGGGCGAGGCCATCGAACACCACATGCTCCCACACCTCGTCGCAGACCGCGATGGCATCATGCGCCATGCAGAAATGTGCGAGCATGGAGAGATCCTCCGGCGGGCACACGGTGGCCGACGGATTGAGCGGGTTGTTGAACAGCACGAGCTTCGTGCGCGGGCTGAAGGCCGCCATCAGGCTCTCGGCGGTGAAGCGCCAATCGGGCGGCGAGAGCTTCACGAATTTCGGGATGCCACCGGCACGCTTCACCAGCGGCAGGTAGGCGTCATACATCGGTTCGAACAGCACCACCTCGTCGCCGGGCTCGATCAGCGCGAAGAGCGCGCCGGCAATGGCCTCGGTCGCGCCTGACGTGACCATGATTTCGCTCTCCGGATCGAACCGGATGCCCTGATGATGCGCGAAATGCGTGGCAACCGCCTGCCGCAGCTCGGGAATGCCCATCATCGGCGGATACTGGTTCCAGCCGGAAATCACGGCGTCCGCCGCCTTCTGGCGGATATCCGGCGCGCCGGGATCATCCGGGAAACCCTGCCCGAGATTGACCGCCTGATGCTCGCGCGCGAGCCGCGACATCGTTTCGAACACGGTCGTAGGAAGGCCGGAAAAGGTGGAATTGAAGCTGCGCGTCATGGTCTGGGAACCGCCTGAAGGAGAGCGGCTACGCTTCTAGCGCCAGCCCTTGAGCTTGGCCAGCTTTGCCAACGCCCTGCTTGACGAATGAATGATTTCTGATAAAAATCGAAAATCATCATACGTCATCCGTTATCGGGCTGTGTCAGTCCGGCAGGGGAGCCCATGAACGTTCGACAGAAAATCTCGGCCGAGGACATGCGCGAGCGCATCCTCGTGGTGGCCGAGGAGCATTTCCGGCGCATTGGTTATGCGAAAACAGCCGTTGCCGACATCGCGCAGGCCATGGGCATGTCGCCGGCGAATGTCTACCGCTTCTTCCCGTCCAAGCTCGCGATCAATGATGCGCTCTGCGCGAAGATCATGCGCGAAACGGATGCGCTCATCATGAGCATCGTGGAGCGCCCCGCTCCCGCTTCCGAGCGTCTCCGGGCGCTCATCGTCGAGCTTCACCGCCACAACAAGGAGAAGCTCACCAACGAGCATCGCCTGTTCGACATGGTCGAGGTGGCGATGGAGGAGAACTGGCCGGCCATCGAGGCGCATTGTGAATGCGTCGTGTGCCAGATGGCCCGTCTCGTGACCGAAGGCATCGCCTCGGGCGAATTCCGTCCGGTCGACCCCGCAGACTTTGCCGAAACCGCCTTCAATGCGACCGCCAAGGTGTTCCACCCCACGATGATCGCGCAATGCGCGCGCTTTGGGGATGACCAGGAAGATCATGCGCGCCGCATCGCAGACCTCATTCTCGCAGCCCTTCGTCCCTGATCCTTTTCTCATTGTTTTTCGAGGCTTGTGATGTCCTCTCCTGTTTCTTCCTCCGGCTCTTCGCTTCTGTCCCGGCGCAATCTCGGGATTGCCGCACTTGTGCTCGCTGCTGGCGCAGCGGGCGCGTGGTTCCTCGTGGGACGCCCCGCCGCAGAAACCGAGCGGCCGCAGGTCGCAAGCCTCGAGGGTCGTCCGGTTCTCGTGCAGAAGGCGCAGTTCGGCCCCGTGGCGCCCGCGCGCATTCTTGTCGGCACGGTGCGCGCCCGCGTTGAAACCGATCAGGGCTTCCGCATCGCCGGCAAGGTGGCCGAGCGCCGCGTGCAGGCCGGGGACCGGGTGAAGAAGGGGCAGGTTCTCGCCACTCTCGACCCGTCCGATCTCGCGCTCCAGCGCGAAACCGCGGAAGCTGAACTCACGGCGGCGAAGGCTGCCGAACGGTCGTCCACGGCGGAATTGCAGCGTGT
>JALOTF010000100.1 GCA_025458025.1 Beijerinckiaceae bacterium
CCGCCTGCGGCCTGAGGCAAGCGCGATAGCAGCGGCTGGCATATCCGCCGCCTGCTTTCCCGTCCATCAAGCCATGGGCGGATTTTCCCGCAAAGGTTGCGGTCAGCCCTACGCCAAGCGGTTCTGCGTCGACTGAACAGCAGGGCCATGTGGCGGTTATACAGTGGTCGGCGCTTGGCTCCGAAAGTTGCCAAAACTGCCTAAAAAACAGGCAGATATGCGTGATTTTGTCTCTTTTTATGAAGAGTTTCGATCTTTTACATTCGAATTTCACGTATTGTTTACGCCGATGATTTCACGCTCCCCACCCATCAGTTACAGGTTGTCTCCCAGAAGGTTGGAGAAGCAGAATGCTTGTCGGTTTGGGCGGCCGCGTCACGGTGGCAACGCTGGCTCTGTGCCTCTTCGGGTGGTCCGGAGCGATGGCTTCCCCACCGCCGGATCTCGCGAAACTCGCGGGCGATGTCGAGCAACTCCGCACCCATCTCAACCATGTCTGGGTGATGACGGCCGCCGCCCTCGTGCTGCTGATGCAGGCCGGCTTCCTGCTGCTGGAAGCGGGCATGGTTCGCTCGAAGAATTCCATCAATGTTGCGCAGAAGAACGTGGTGGATTTCTTCGTGTCCGCCGCCTGCTTCTCGGTATTCGGCTTCATGATCATGTTTGGCCCCTCCATCGCTGGGCTTTTCGGCTCGCCGGGCACGCTCTGGGGGTATTCGGGCCTTGATGACTGGAGCTACACCTACTTCGTCTTTCAGGTCGCCTTTGCCGGCACGGCCGCGACCATCGTTTCCGGCGCGGTCGCCGAGCGCATGAGCTATGCGGCCTATATTGTTCTTGCGGCCATGGTCGGGTTGATCATCTATCCGGTCTTCGGCCATTGGGCCTGGGGCGCCGGGCTCATCACCGACAACAAGCCCTGGCTGGTTTCTGCCGGCTTCATCGATTTCGCCGGCTCCACCGTGGTGCATTCCGTGGGCGCGTGGATCGCGCTGGCGGGCATCATCGTGCTGGGCCCGCGCATCGGGCGCTTCGATGAGAATGGCAAGGCCCTGCCGATCCATGGCCATTCCCAGGTGCTGAGTGCCACGGGTGCAATGCTGCTGCTTGTCGGCTGGATCGGCTTCAATGCGGGCTCCACGGCAGCGGCCAGCGGGGCTGTTGGCAAGATCGCGGCGAACACGCTGCTCGGCGCCTCGTTCGGCGGCATCGTGGCGATGCTAATCGGCCGCGCGAAGGATGGCACCTATCTCACGAACCGGCTGGTGAACGGCCTGCTGGCTGGCCTCGTCGGCATCACCGCCGGCTGCGATGCCGTGGGCCCCAAGGGCGCGATTGCGATTGGCGCGATCTGCGGTGCCTCCGTGGTTTTCGTCGAGGATTTCGTGCTGCACCGGATGAAGCTCGATGATGTCGCTGGTGTGGTCGGCGTGCATGGTGTTTCAGGCGTGCTGGGCACGCTGCTGCTTCCCTTCTTCGCGATGACCGAGAAGCTGAACGGCATGAGCGTGCTGGGCTCTTTCCTTGTGCAGTTGCAGGGTGCGGGTGCAGCCTTTGTCTGGGCCTTCGGCATGGGCTTTCTGGTTTTCTGGGTCATGAAGGTGACCATGGGCATCCGCCTCTCCGAGGAGGATGAACTGCGCGGGCTGAACGCAGCCGAGCATGGCGCAGCCATCGGCACCGGCGCGCTTCAGCAGGAGCTTTACCGCATCACGCAGCTTGAGCGCGATCTGACCCGCCGCCTCGACGCCGCCACGGGCGATGAAGCCGCGGAAATCGCTCAGATCATCAATCCGTTCCTGGATGAATTCCAGCGCGTTCAGGCCGAGATTGCGCGCCATGCCGCGCGCATCAGCAATGCTTCCACTGTAATCGGTGGCCTCTCCGACCAGTTCCTGAACGATTCCAACGCGGTTTCGGCCACCTCCGGCCAGATGGCGCGTTCGGCCACTTCACTCAGCGGTCGGGCCAGCGCGGCGGTTGGGCAGGCGAGCGGCCTGCGGGACGACGCGGAACGGGTCTCCATGGCCGCCCGTGACATGACCCAGCGCATCCACGAACTCGCCTCGCGCATGGATCAGCTCTCCTATTCCGTGACCGATGTGGCCCATGCCGCCCGCAACGGCCGCTCGGTTTCCGAAAGCGCCAATGCGATGCTCGGCTCGTCGGAAATGCAGATGGCGAGCCTTGTTGCGGCCTCCGACCAGATCAACGCCATCGCGGAACTCATCGAGGGCATTGCTTCCAGCACCAATCTTCTAGCGCTCAATGCCACCATCGAGGCTGCGCGGGCAGGTGAGGCCGGCAAGGGCTTCGCGGTGGTCGCATCCGAAGTGAAGGCGCTTGCGAACCAGACCCAGCGCGCCACCGCCGATGTGAAAGCGCGGGTCGCCGCGATGCGCACCGGTACGGAGCAGGCGACGAAAGGCTTCTCGGTGCTGCGCGATGTGCTGGGCGACATCAACCGCACCATCGCGACCATCGCAGACACAGCCGAGGCGCAGGCTTCGCTCGCGCGCCACGTCAACGATGACGTGCAGGATGTGGCCGGCAAGGTGGAAGTAGTCGCGCAATCCGTGGACCGGATGTCCGGCGAGGTCAGCTCGATTTCGACCTATATGCACGACGCGAATTCGGCGATCCATGCTGCGGCCAGCGACGCAAAAACCGTGAATGACGTGGCCGGAAAATCGCTCGGTTCCGCCGGTATGCTGGATCACCGCGCAAAGGAACTGGGGTCGATTTCCGATCAGCTTTCGCAATCCGCGCGGCGCTTCAAGGTCGCGTGAGCAAGTCCGGCGCGGGCTGAAAGATTTTGTTCAGCCTGTTGCCCGAAACACAGCACCAACGGGGTGAATGAAACGTATCAGCGATACGAACAACCTTAACTGTTCCTGCCTTGCTGATCGTCGGGAGACCCCTTATGCGCCTCTATTGGACTGCCGCCCTCCTCGCTCTCGCGAGCACGCCGACAGTTGCTCAGGTGGATTTGCGCAGCGATGAGGCGAAGGCCGCGCCGCGCAACTGGAACGTCACCGTGGGGCTCGGCATTGGCGCGGCACCGTCCTTTCTCGGCTCGAAGAACTATTCGGCCGCCATCCGGCCGGTTTTCTCCATCGGGCGCGGGCTCGGCAGCCGCTGGCTTTCGGTCGCGGATGACAATATCGGCTTCGGGCTGATCGAGGGCGAGAACTGGCGCGCGGGTGTCGCCGGCAAGCTTCTCTGGGAGCGGCGCGAAAGCAGCGATTCCGCGCTGCGCGGGCTCGGCAATGTGCGCTTCGGTGGCGAACTGGGTGGCTTCGCGGAGTTCTATCCGCTGCCATGGCTGCGCGCGCGCGGCGAATTGCGCCACGGCATCATCGCGCATCAGGCGCTTATGGCCGACCTGAAGCTCGACGCCTTCACCAAGCTCGCTGATCGCTGGACCATCTCCGCCGGTCCGCGTCTGGCGATTGCCGGGCGCGATTTCACCCAGACCTATCTCGGCGTGGATGCCGGGCAATCCGTCCGTTCGGGCCTGCCGCAATTCAAGGCGGGGGCGGGTATCCTCTCCTACGGCGCGGCGGCGCAGGTGAGCTATCAGTGGACGCCGCGGCTGGAAACCAGCGCCTTCATTCAGGCCAATCGCCTCGCGGGCGACGCCGCGAAATCCCCGCTTGTGAAGCAGCGCGGCACGGCAAACCAGTTCACGATCGGCTCCACCCTGCGCTGGACCATTGATACCGGGCTCTGAGGGGAAGGCTTGCCCATCCGGCAGAACGAGAGCGCGAAAAGCGACATCTCTGAAGTCGCTTTATGATCTGGTCGATAGATCGCGGGCTATTGTCACGCCGTCTTTGCGTCCATCCCTGGGGTGGTGCGGTATTTGCCCTTCGCCAGCGCGATGGCATCGGAAACATCCTGCATCACAATCGAATGCAGAATTGGCTCCAGCGAGGTGATCTCAATAGGTCACAGTGATCACGACCGTATCGCTGTATGTCCCCGGCGGCGGGGTGGTCTGCACTGGCACGCGCCCATAAACCGGAACAGAAACAGTTGCACCGGTGCCCGTGCCCGAAAACGTATTGGTGCCGATCGTCGCGCCCCAGACGGCAGTGCGCGCCGCATCGCGATAAACAAGATAGTTGATGAAACTCCCCCCCGCG
Source organism: Beijerinckiaceae bacterium (assembly GCA_025458025.1). GTDB lineage: Bacteria > Pseudomonadota > Alphaproteobacteria > Rhizobiales > Beijerinckiaceae > Rhabdaerophilum. Next base: position 4,149 of record JALOTF010000100.1, read on the forward strand.
GCCATCCGGCGCGCTGTCGGGCCGAGACTGTTGAGCCCGGCCCCCATGCCAATGTTGAAAGGTAGGGCTGTGGAGCAGGTGACAGAGAGGTTTGTGGTTGCATCAACCTGCGTTGCCAGCGCGTTGACCGCGCCGAATGCCAAGGCATTGCCTGTGACGAGGCAGCGGTTCGGCACGACTGCAGAGACTGTAAAGGTCGTCCAGCGCACGGCACCATTCGTCATGGCAGGGCAGAGCTGCCCCGTCGAAACATAGCGGGCGCGGAGATGGGTTTGCGTCCCGGAAAATATGGCCGTGTATGTTCCCGGTCGAACGGTCTGCTGGCCCAGGAAGACCCGACCATAGATCGGGACCGTTGTTGTGGCATTGCCCGCAGCACTCAGAGTCAGCACAACCTCGCGGCCAGCCCCACCATTCTGCCAGGTTGACCATTTCGTGGTGCGACCAGCATTCGTATACAATTGATAAGTCAGCAGGTTCGCGCCGTTGAGCGCGCGTCGGACGCCATTGACTGTGCCGGTATTGGGATCGCCGAGGTTCAAACACACTCTGACGTCCCGGTTGGCCAGGCCCGTGCATGAAACGGTCACGTTCTGGGTCACGTCATAATTGACATTGGCAAGGACGTCGGTCGTGCCGAACGCGAATGTCGTGCCGAGTGATGCCGAGCATGTTTGTGCCCAGGCAGAGCCCGTTGAAAAACATATCAGCAGGAAGACCAGAGCAGCCACAGCCCTCATGACGGTCGTCCGCAGGTCAGGGGTCCGACTTTACCATGATCGTCGGCTCGATCTTTTCGCTTGAAGGAAACAACACATGGCTGGGCCTCGGTCTCAACATCAAGGGTATTAATGTCGCCGATTTCCGTGAGATACGCCGCACCTCCGTAGCCGATGACGGAGGCAGCACCGGTTTCCTTCAGCACGACACGGGTGCCAACCGGAAAATGCTTGCCATTCGCATCGACAATTTCAACCATGGCCGTGTCACGCTCCTGCATGGTGCGGATGTTCAGGGTCGCAGAGCCACGCAGCGATGGCATGACCAGCGCCTCCGTGATGGTCGCATGGCTGTGCGCCGGCATGGTATCCGGGTTGATCGCGATTTTTGAACGCTGCAAGGATTGAAGGTCCGGGATCACCAGGCGGCCATTGCGTCCGGTTCGCCCAACTGGACGATTTTCATGAAGAACTTCAACATCTGGCGCGCCGACATCAACGACGGCAAAGGCATCCTGCACGCGACGGGTCGCGAAGACGCCCGAGGGTGAAACGACCAAGGCGCCATCAATTTCGCCATAGCCACCGAGGCTTGAATTATCCAACCGCAGGCCGGCGCTTGTTCGTGCATAAGGGGTGTTGGCAGAAACCTGAGCCCCGCGGCGCTTGAAACTGCCTTCGTTGTTGTAGGCGCGCCAACCATAGCTTCCATCTTCCGGCCCGGCAGCCTTGGCAACCTCGAAGCTCGCCGAGCGTTCGTTGTGACTGCCGCCGAGGGTGGCGGTTGCAAGCAGGTTATCGCCCAGGGTGAAGGAAAGGCCGGCTGTCAGCCCGATCTGGCGACGGCTTCCAATGTCCGAGAAAGCACTGGCGAAAAGGTTGTAGCGGCTCGCCAACGTATGAGAATAGGTCAGCATCAGCAATCGTGACCGATCTCCTTCGGCCCGTTCAATGTTGATCAGGTTCGCGGACAGGTTGACGTTCAGACCCGCGACAGGAAACCCAAGGGTCAGCCTGTCCATCGCCTTCGGCATCAGCGGCGAGCGGTTCAGAGCGTAGAAGGCCGCGTCGGTCAGATTAGCCGACAGCGTTTGCGGGGTGCGGCGGGCCGTCACGGAAGCGATGTCTTCAAATTGGCCAAAAGTGCGCTGCGTGCTCATCCCGACGAACACACCCCGCAAGCCCAGCTCCCACGAGGCATAACTCATGCCGCCCAGCTGGCCGGCATGTCGACTGCCCGCCAGCGCGCCGGAAAACACGCCGAACTGACCCGCATTGATCGTTGCACCCAGGCCGATTCCTGAAAATCCGACAGCCGCGGATGCCTGCCCCTCCAACGTGATCCAGTCTCGCAGGCCGTAGCGGCCCGATGCGATTCCCATGACGCGCCGGGAATAATCGAAAGAGGTCATTGCATAATTCTGCCGCGCGAAGCCCGCATCGAGCGAGTAATCCATCGCATCTTGCCGGAGCAGCTTGGCAGACGTGTAGAATGGCAGGGCCGTGACGGTCTCGCGCCCGGTGACATCCCGCACCACGACACGCGCAGTGCCCGTGCTGCCTGAAACGGGCAAGTTCGTGATGCGATAGGGGCCGGCCCCCACCTCCTGGCTCGCAATTCGGACATTGTCGACATACACGTCGACAGTCGACGGCACGGCGGCACTGCCGCTGACGTTTGGCAGAGGCGAAGTCACAAGGTCTGGCCGCAATGCCAGGGATTTGGAAAACTGTCCGCCACCAAAGCGAATGGGGCGTGTCCAGTTGAGGCCACCGCTGATGCTGTCACCGATTGTCGTCTGCGTCATCGAATCGCGACTGGCAAAAACATAAGCGGTCTCGAGCCGAAGGAACCCCTGCTGAACGAGTGATTGTCCGGCAATGACAGAGCTTTGCACCATGCCATAGGGGCTGAAAGCGCGAGCATCCAGCGACAAGGATCCCGTATTATAAATACGGCTGGCCTTCGAATACCCTCGTGCAGAGGTCCCGAAGACGTTGTAATTCAGTACAGTCCCATATTCCTTCGATAGTTCGATTTTTTCATTGTCGATGCCGCGCAGGTTATATTCCCGCGCGAGGCGAAGGCGATCTGGAACTGCCAAATGAAGCTTTTGCCCTGCCTCATCATAACGCATCGAAAGACCGGGCAATGTTTCCATCCCGATGAGATCCGATGGTTTTCCGGAGCCCGGCGCCTCTATGCCGATCCCTGCGAGCTGCTCGCGCCTGATCTGCAGTCGGCCATCCGGCTCGCGGAACACCTCCGCGATCAGGTTTGTGGGATGATCGTTGATGTATACCTCAAGATGCAACTGCAGCGGCGAGGCTGAGGCATGCGCGATGACGACAGCCGACAGGACCAAAAGGGCAAGAATCGAGCCGATCCGCCGCGACCGGTGGATCCAGGAGGGATTTCCAGCCACAGCGGCGCGAATCATCCCGACAGGTCGACGAGTCGCTGCCATTCCAAACTGCAACGCTTACGGCGCAACCCGAACCGATTGGGACAGGGGACCAAGATCCGTTGAGGCGGTGATCGTCGCTGCGCTGCCAGCCCCCTTCGCCGGGCGGGGGGAGGACCATTCCACGGTTGATCCTGCAAGCGCATAACCCAGCAGGCCATTGCCAAAGCGGACTTCGCGACCATCCGCGAGGCGCAGCGACACGTTGGCAAGGCGAAGCCGCCGATCGCCACGATTTGTGGCACGTAGAACAAGGCGCCCCTGGCGCTCCGAGACCGTCCACTCGACCTTCGGCACACCGCCCGACGGGGAAAGCATGAAAACCGGGATCGAGTGCCGCAGAACGATGGCAACGGTGCCGGATCGGCGCTGGCCAGAATCAGGCAGCTGATCCACCAGAACGCGATAGGCTTCTTCACGGGCAACCGGCGCCTTGCTCGTGCGGACGATCCGAACCGAATAGTTTGCGCCCGGCTGGAGGGTGGCAATCGGCGGTGAAGCAACGACATCCGTTGCCTCAACCAGCGACTCTTGCCCGCCCTGCTGGGTCCACCGCATCACGCGCGTCTGCACATTGATCGGCTTGTCACCAGTATTGCGGATATTCACCAGCGAACTTGGCGCCTTCTCGTTGATTTCGAGAAGAACCGGAGAGGCTTGCAGTGAGGCTGCGGAAACCGCCGCCCCTGAAAAGGCCACGATGGCGGTCGCAATCGCGGCAACACGGAAGCACTTCATGATCTGATCCTGCAATTCGCTATGGTCGAAGCTCTACGGAGTCCCCGACCTCGACAGAAAACGTCAGCCGCCCGTTGCCGGGCAGGATGTGTACGCTTTTTACTTGGGGGGAGAGTGGAGCCTGAGCCAGGCTCAGTAGGTGACGGTTACGGTCACCGCGTCCGAGTAGACGCCCGGTGGCGGCACCGTTTGCGGTGGGACACGGGCATAGATCGTGAGAGTCTGGTTTGCAGCCGTGCCAGTGCCTGCGATGGTCTCACCTGGACCGGTGCCCCACAATGTGGTGCGTGCGGCATTGCTGTAGAGGCCGTATGTCACAAAATTGGCGCCGTTCGCCATGCGCCGTGCTGCCACGGTGCCGCCGCCGGTGCCGACAGGCAAGCTGACCGTATAGGGCGTTGTGGAGGAGCAATTGACGGTGAGCGTGCTGGTCTGATCAATGTTTGCCGCAATCGCGGAAACTGATCCGAAGTTGATGGCAGTAGCGCCAACAACCGAGCACGTGGCAGCGATCGTTATGGAAACGTTCAGCGTGCCTGTTGCTGTTTGGGAATGTGCGTTTGTAACACTGAACGCAGACAGGACAACCAGTCCTGCTACTCGAAGCCTCATGCGGTGCTGCGCGAATGATTGCCCCAACTCACGACAGGGCAATGGCGGGTCCGCTCGTGGCAGCAGCACGTATTGAAGCAGGACGACGATCAGGCCACACGAATGGCCGTGCAATTGTTCCCGGTTTTGTACGGAAATGGCGCACCCGACAGGATTCGAACCTGTGACCTTTGGATTCGGAATCCAACACTCTATCCAGCTGAGCTACGGGTGCAGCGCGAGATTCGTTTAGCGGATCAACGCGGCGGCTGCAACGCAAGGCGAGCCGCCGCGATGAAATTTCCGCCTCACAGCCCTTCAAAGAGCAGGCTGGAGATGTAGCGCTCGGCGAAAGAGGGGATGATGAAGACAATGGTCTTCCCCGCATTTTCCGGCCTTTTGCCGAGTTCAATGGCCGCTGCCGTTGCCGCACCCGAGGAGATGCCGCCCGGCACGCCTTCGAGCCGCGCGAGCAGCCGGGCCGTGGAGATGGCCGTCGCGCTATCCACCTTGATGATCTCGTCAATGATGCCGGTATCGAGAATATCCGGCACGAAACCCGCGCCGATGCCCTGAATCTTGTGCGGTCCCGGCGCGCCACCGGAGAGCACCGGGCTCTCGACCGGCTCGACAGCCACCACCTTAAGGCCGGGCTTCCTCGGCTTCAGCACCTGCCCGACACCCGTGATGGTGCCGCCAGTGCCCACGCCCGCGACGAAAAGATCCAAGTCGCCGTTCGTGTCGCTCCAGATCTCCTCGGCGGTCGTGCGGCGATGAACAGCGGGGTTCGCGGGATTCTTGAATTGCTGCGGAATGATCGCGCCGGGAATTTCCGCCACCAGCTCCTCGGCCCGGGCAATGGCGCCTTTCATGCCCTTGGCGCCTTCGGTCAGCACCAGTTCTGCCCCGAGATAGGCCAGCATCTTGCGTCGCTCGACTGACATGGTCTCCGGCATGGTGAGGATCAGGCGATAGCCCTTGGATGCCGCGACGAAGGCGAGCGCAATGCCGGTATTGCCCGAAGTCGGCTCGATGAGAACCGTCTTGCCCGGCGCGATGCGCCCCTCGGCCTCCAGCGCCTCGATCATCGAGACGCCGATGCGGTCCTTCACGGAGGAGATGGGGTTGAAGAATTCGAGCTTCGCGACGAGACGTGCCTTCACGCCCTGATCCGTCGCGAGGCGGGAAAGTTCCACCAGCGGGGTATCGCCAATGGTTTCCGTGATGCCCTTGTAGATGCGGCCGCGGCCCGGCTTGCTCGTCGACATAGAAAATTCTCCTCTTTTCGAGCCAAAGCTATGCCTCGGGGCCGGGCATCGCAACGCGAGGCGTTTTGCTTTTTTCTCTCGAAGAGGAGGGAATTTCCCTCTGAAACGTGGCGAACTTGGAATTCAGACCCCGGTAGAGCCGAATCCGCCACTGCCGCGCCCGGTTTCGCGGATCTCCAGTGCCGGCACGATCCGCAATTGCGTCACCGGCGCGAAGGCCTCGCTGCCGAGATTGACAAGGATCACCTTCACCTCGCCGCGATAATCGCTGTCGATGGTGCCGGGGCTGTTGAGCACGGTGATGCCTGCCGAGAGCGCGAGACCCGAACGCGGTCGCACCTGCGCCTCCGTGCCCGGCGGCAATTCGAACACGAGTCCCGTGGGGATGAGCGCGCGACCGCCCGGCGGAAGCGTCACCGGGCTATCCTCGGCCACGGCCGCCGCAAGGTCGAAACCTGCGGCTTCAGCACTCTGGTAGCCGGGCAGGGGCAGGCCCTCCGCGTGGGGAAGCTGTGTGATGGCAAGCGTGAGCGCGTTCATCCGCGCCTCGCGAGCACTTCGGCAAAACGTGCGATCAGCGCTGTCGCGACCTCATTCTTGCTCATCTCCGGCAGGCTTTCCACGCCATCGGGCGAAACGAGATGCACGCGGTTCCTGTCACCACCCATCACACCGGAAGCGGGGGAAACATCATTCGCGACGAGAAGATCGCAGCCCTTGCGCGCGAACTTGGCTTTCGCGTGTTCCAGCACCTTCTCAGTTTCTGCCGCAAAGCCCACGACAAGGCGCGGGCGCTTCGAGGCGTGTCGCGAGACGCGCGCGAGGATATCCGGGTTTTCGGTGAGCTGGAGCGGCGGAATGGCGTTGCCATCCTTCTTGCGCTTCTCCCTCGATTCGTCCGCCACGCGCCAATCCGCAACCGCCGCCGCGAAAATCGCGAGATCGGCCGGCAGCGCTTGCTCCACGGCCTCATTCATCTCGCGCGCGGTTTCCACGCGAATGGTGCAGGCGCCCTGCGGTGGGGCAAGCGTCACCGGACCGGAAACGAGCGTCACGCGCGCACCGGCATCGCGCGCTGCCTCGGCGAGCGCATAGCCTTGCTTGCCGCTGGAGCGATTGGCGATGTAGCGCACGGGGTCGATGGGCTCATGCGTGGGCCCGGCGGTGATCAGCACATGCTTCCCCGCCAGCGGTTTTGGGGCATTTTGGCGCGCGAAATGCGCCTCGATGGCCGCGACAATCGCCGCCGGCTCGGCCATGCGGCCGGGGCCATATTCCCCGCAGGCCATCTCGCCCTCATCGGGGCCGATGAAGTTGATGCCATCGGCACGCAGCGTCGCGAGGTTGCGCTGGGTGGCGGCGTGCTGCCACATCCGCACATTCATGGCCGGAGCCATCAGCACGGGCTTGTCGGTGGCTAGAAGTGTGGTGGAGGCGAGATCATTCGCGAGGCCGTTCGCGGCCTTCGCCATGAGGTCAGCCGTTGCGGGCGCGACAACCACGAGATCGGCCGCGCGCGACAGCTCGATATGCCCCATCTCGATCTCGTCGGTGAGGGAGAAGAGCGCGTCATGCACCTTCTCGCCCGTCAGGCTCGCGAGCGTGAGGGGCGTCACGAATTCCGCACCGGCCTTGGTGAGGATGACCCGCACATGGCCACCCGCCTTGCGGATCTGGCGCACGAGTTCCGGCGTCTTGTAGGCCGCGATGCCGCCGCCGACGATGAGAAGAACGCGCCTTCCGTTGAGCATTCGGGCCTCCGGGCTGCGATCCTAGAACGAAACCTGCGCGAGGACGAGCGCGAGCAACGACAGCGCGATGGTCCAGGCCGCGATGGTCAGCGGCAGCATGAGCCGGTCGCGCGCGGGCTCTTTTTCCGGCGGATTTTCGAGCGCGACGAGCACGCGCTCGGTGCGTTCCGCGAGTTCTGGCAAGCGCCGGGCGGATTGCAGGATGGCCCCGGCATCGCGTGCAAGCTGCTCGATGCGCCCCATCGGCCCGAGATTGCGCTCGATCCAGTCGCGGATCACCGGCTCGGCGGTCGTCCACATGTTGAAGGAGGGGTCGAGCGAGCGCGACACGCCCTCGACCACCACCAGCGTCTTCTGGAGCAGCACGAGTTCCGTGCGTGTCGCCATATCGAACAGGCCGGTGATCTCGAAGAGCAGGCTCAGCAGCTCCGCCATGGAGATATCCGCCGCGTTGCGGCCATGGATCTTTTCGCCCACGGCGCGCAGGGCCTGCGCGAAAGCCTCCACGGAATGATGGCGCGGCACATAGCCCGCCTCGAAATGCACTTCCGCGATGCGCCGGTAATTCCGCGTGATGAAGCCGAAGAGGATTTCCGCGAGGAAGCGCCGCTCGTTCTGGCCGAGGCGGCCCATGATGCCGAGATCAACCGCGACGAGCTTGCCGTCGTGCGTGGTGAACAGGTTCCCCTGATGCATGTCGGCATGGAAGAAGCCGTCGCGCAGGGCGTGGCGTAGGAAGTTCTGCATCACGATGCGCGCGAGATCGACGCGATCAATCCCCGCCGCCTCGATGGCCGGGATATCCGTGAGCTTGATGCCGTCGATCCAGTCCATCGTGAGGATGGTGCGGGCGGAATTTGCCCAATCCACGCGCGGCACGGAGAATTCCGGGTCGTTTGCTGTGGCCTCGGCCATCTCCGAAAGCGCAGCGGCCTCGAAGCGGAGATCCATCTCCAGTTCGACCGTGCGCTTCAGGGTCAGCACCACATCATAAGGCTTCAGGCGTCGCGCGGAGGGCACGAGGCGTTCGATCAGCTTCGCGACGAAAGCCTGTGCGGCAATGTCGCGCTGGAACAGTGCGGGGATTCCCGGTCGAAGCACCTTCACCGCCACGCGACGGAGGGAACCATCCTCCAGTCGGATCTCGCCTTCATGCACCTGCGCGATGGAGGCGGCTGCAACGGGCGGACCCAAACGCGTGAAAAGCTGCGAAACCGGCTTGCCGAGTGCGGCTTCGATCTCGGCTTCCGAAATGGCCTGCGGGAAGGCGGGCATGCGATCCTGCAGGCCTTCGAGATCGCGCGCGAGCGAAACGCCCACGATATCCGGTCGCGTGGCGAGGAATTGCCCAAGCTTCACGTAAGACGGGCCAAGGCGCGTGAGCGCGGCCATGATGCGCTCGGCCCGGCCTGCAGCGGCGCGGCGCGCGAGGAGCCGCGCGACCCAAAGGCCGGGGCGGGCGAGCGCCGGCACGCGCTCCGGCGGCACCAATGCCACCACACCCTCACGCGTCAGCACATAGCCGACGCGCGCGAGATGCAGGAGATGACCAAACGCTCCGAACACGTCGATCCTCAGAGCTTCCAGCCGGAATGGATGTTGGCGATGCCGCCCGTGAGAGAGCGATGCGATACGCGCGCGAAACCCGCCTCGCGGATCATCTCCGAGAAGGCATCGGGCCGCGGGAACTGGCGGATCGATTCCACGAGATAGCGATAGGGCTCGCCATCGCCGGTCACCATTTTCCCGAGCGGCGGGATCACGTTGAAGGAATAGGCGTCATAGATGCGGTCAAGCACCGGCATCTCGACAGGCGCGAATTCGAGGCAGAGGAAGCGCCCGCCGCGCTTCAGCACGCGATAGGCCTCGTTCAGCGCGACTGGAATGCGCGGCACGTTCCGGATTCCGAAAGCAATGGTATAGCCATCGAAGGAGCGATCCTCGAAGGGCAGTTCCTCGGCATTGCCCTCGACGAAAGCGCAGCGATCCGCATAGCCCCCCTTCGCCGCGCGCTCCTCGCCGACGCCCAACATCGAGGCGTTGATGTCGAACACGGTCACGGACGTTGCCGGCCCGCCCGCATCGAGAATGCGGAAGGCCACATCACCCGTGCCGCCCGCGACATCGAGATGGCAGAACGGCGCGGTTTTCGTGGGCCGCAGCATGGCGATCAGCGTCGCCTTCCAGGCGCGATGGAGGCCGGCGGACATAAGGTCATTCATCAGGTCATAGCGCGAGGCGACCTTGTGGAACACATCATCCACCTTCGCCTGCTTCTCGCCGAGCGGCACGGTGGTGAAGCCGAAATGCGTGGTTTCGCTGGCTTGATGGCTCATGGTCCTGTCCTCGCGCGCGGGGCTAACGTGCCGCGCGATTGTTGCGGGCAAAGCCATAGCGGAGCTTTCCGCGCCGCGCTATGGCGTTCGATCAAACGCGGTAAAGCGCCAAAAGGAGCCAACACGCCCATGCCCGAATTGCCGGAGGTCGAAACAGTTCGTCGCGGCCTCGCGCCCGTGCTGGAAGGGCGCCGCATTGATACGGTGGAGCTGCGCCGCCCGGATTTGCGCTTTCCGTTCCCGGATCGCTTCGCCGAGCGCATCACCGGCGCGACCATCGGCCCGCTGGGGCGGCGCGCGAAATATCTGCTGCTGCCGCTTCAAACCGGCGAGACGCTGATCCTGCATCTCGGGATGAGCGGGCGCGTGCTGATCGAGGCCGGGGAGGGGCGCGAGCAACTCGGCGAGTTCCACCACGAGCATGGCCGGCTCGCGGCGCATGACCACGTTGTGCTCCAGCTCTCGGGCGGCGCGCGCGTGATCTATAATGACGTACGTCGCTTCGGTTTTATGCGATTGGCGCCGACAGATACGCTGGAAACCGATCCTTTCATTGCGGAACTGGGGCCGGAGCCCCTCGGCAATGGCTTCCATGCGGAGCATCTGCTGAAGGTCTTCGCGGGGCGGGCCGTGCCGCTGAAATCCGCTTTGCTGGACCAGAAAAACGTCGCGGGCCTCGGCAATATCTATGTCTGCGAGGCGCTGAACCGCTCGGGCCTCTCGCCCTATCGCGCGGCGCGCAGCCTGAAGCCGAAGGAGGCGATGCGGCTCGCGAACGAGATCCGAGCCGTGCTGGAAGAAGCGATCGCTGCCGGTGGGTCCACCTTGCGCGATTTTCGCCATGAGGATGGCTCGCTCGGCTATTTCCAGCACACCTTCCGTGTCTATGACCGCGAAGGCGAGGCTTGCCCCACGCCGGGTTGTGGCGGCGCAATCGAACGGCAGGTGCAATCCGGTCGCTCCACCTTCTTCTGTGCGACCTGCCAGACCTGACTTTTGGCCTCTGGCGCGAGGCCCGCACCCGCGCTATCCCCATGCGACAAGAACCGGAAAGGGAGCCGACCATGTCTGCCGAGGGCTATGAGACCATCCTAGTCGAAACGCATGGCCGCGTGGGCCTCATCTGCTTCAATCGCCCGCAGGCGCTCAACGCCATCAACCGCCAGCTTCTGGCCGATCTCGCCTGCGCGCTGGAAGGTTTCGAGCGTGATCCGAAGATCGGCGCGCTCGTCATCACCGGTAACGAGAAGGCCTTCGCTGCGGGTGCCGATATCCGCGAGATGGCGAACCACACCTATCCCGATACCTATCTCATGGATTTCGGCGCCTCGCCGGACAGGCTCGCGAAAGTGCGCAAACCCGTCATCGCGGCTGTCGCCGGTTTCGCGCTCGGCGGGGGCTGCGAGCTTGCGATGATGTGCGATTTCATCATCGCCGGTGAGAATGCGAAATTCGGGCAGCCCGAGATCAAGCTCGGCGTCATGCCCGGCTTCGGCGGCTCTCAGCGCCTCACGCGCGCGGTCGGCAAGGCGAAGGCGATGGATCTGTGCCTCACGGGCCGCATGATGGATGCGGCGGAAGCCGAGCGTTCCGGCCTCGTCTCGCGCATCGTGCCGGTGGAGAAACTGCTGGAAGAGGCGCTCACGGCCGCTGCGACCATCGCCGAATTCGCGCCGCATGTGGCGATGCTGAATAAGGAAGCGGTGAACGCGGCCTTCGAAAGCTCGCTCGCCGAGGGTATTCATATGGAGCGCCGGCTCTTCCAGCCGCTTTTCGGCACCGACGCGCAGAAGGAAGGCATGGCCGCCTTCATCGAGAAGCGCAAAGCCCAGTTCCACAAGGATTGATGGTGCCTGATCCCGGCCTTGCGCTCGAGGTTCTGGCGCTTCTCACCGCCGTGGCTTTTGCCGCCGGTTTCGTCGATGCCATCGCGGGCGGCGGCGGGCTTATCACTGTGCCCGCGCTGCTGATTGCCGGGGTGCCGCCGGTTCAGGCGATCGCCACCAACAAGCTGCAGGGAACATTCGGTGTTCTCTCCTCCACCGCGACCTTTCTGCGCGCCGGCGCAATCGAAAAGCGCCTCGTGCTGCCGCTGGGCGGCGCGGCTTTGGCGGGTGGCGTGCTTGGCGCGGTGGTGGCAACCCTCGCGCCGGTCGGAATCCTGCGGACAATCATCCCGTTCGTGCTGATCGCCATTGCGATCTACATGCTGCTGACGCCGAAATTCGGTGATAGCGATGCCAAGGCGCGCCTCACGCCGCTGGCCTTTGCAGGCTCCGTGGGGGCGACGATCGGCGTCTATGATGGCGTTTTTGGCCCGGGAGCGGGCACCTTCTATCTCATCGGGCTCATCCTGCTCTGCGGCTTTCCGCTGCTGAAGGCGACCGCGCACACGAAGCTGATGAATGCCGCGAGCAATCTCGGCGCGCTGGGTTTCTTTCTGGCGGCGGGGCATGTGCTCATCGTGCCGGGCCTCGCGATGGGCGTCGCGGCGGCCCTGGGCGCGAATATCGGCGCGCGCACGGGTCTGAAACACGGCGCGCGGCTCATCCGCCCGCTGGTGATCCTGGTCTCGCTCGCCATGGCCTTGCGGCTACTGCTCGACCCTGCACATCCCTTCGCGGGGGCGATCCGTAGCACCTTCGGCTTCTGATCGGGTCGGCCAGCGGATTCCGGTTGACCCATACGCCCGATCATGGCATGGGAGCCAGCCTTCGCGGCGGAGCTTTCTGCGCGCGAGACCCTTTTTCGTTCCTTCCAAAACGTCGAGGCGATGGCCTCCCCGTCCAAGAAGGGGCATACTTTTTTGGACGCGGCGAGCACCGCGCCTTACGAGACCGGAGACCGAGCATCCATGGCGAATACCAAGTCGGCCAAGAAGGCGGCGCGTCAGGCGCTTCGTCGCACCGAAGTCAACAAGTCGCGCCGCACGCGCATGCGCACCGCGGTTCGCAAGGCTGAAGAGGCGATTACGGCGGCTGACAGCAAGGTGGCGCTCGAGGCGCTCGTGGCAGCCCAGTCGCAGCTGATGAAGGCGGCGCAAAACGGCATCGTTCACAAGAATACGGCCGCCCGGAAGATCTCGCGCCTGTCGAAGCGCATCAAGGCTCTCGGGGCCTGATTTTTCATTGAATGTCTGCAACAAAAAACGCGCTCTTCGGAGTGCGTTTTTTGTTGCGAGTGCGCCGGGTCTGGCCCGCGCGACGCGAGGGCTGCTCAGGCAGCCCTTTTTTTATGGCCGCGCTCTTTTGGCGCGGAATCGCGCCTTGCGATGCGGGCATTGCCCGAAAAGGGCTCTCGTGGGGTGCGCAGAAAAGACATCGTGAAATCATGAGCTTAGAGGGCAAGGCGTTCCGGAGCATCCGCGAGGCCTCCCGGGTCGCAAGTCGTGGAGTAAAACGTTTCGATATCGAAATGAGTTGGCTGAATTTTAGTTAACCCAGAGATTCGAACGCGGGAATCAATCACTTGCTGTCGCGTGAAAATGGCCCTGTTGCGATTGGCCTCAGGCGGCCCGGTGACGATGCCTGATCCGTCGCTTGAAGGCGCTTGCCAAGCCGCCTCTGAGCCGGTTAATCAATTCTTAACAGCGCGGTTGGAGTGGCGATCGGGGAGCACTCAAAAGATGACCGGCTGCAGGGCGCAAAGAATTGCGGTGGGGGAAGTGACTGTGTGTAACCGTTCGATAGATTTGTTCGGTCGTAATGGCGTTCCTTCCCGGGAACATCCGCCCAGTTCTACTGGTGGCTGACACAGCGCGGGGGCTGTAGAAACCTCCTTTTCTAAAAGATGTACGCGACTTGCCGGATTTCGTCTGGAATCCGTTCTCTATAGTCGTTTTCCCGATAACCCTGCTTGGATGCAGTGGAGAAGACCATGTTCAAGTCACCCGAAGACGGTCGTTATGGCCGTGACGGATCGTCTGGTGCGGATAATGC
>JALOTF010000003.1 GCA_025458025.1 Beijerinckiaceae bacterium
CGGACGCGCGGCGGGCGCCAGCGGTCGGCCATCCGGCCCGACCTTGCCCGGCACAGGCGGCGGCAGCGTCGTGGGGCGCTGGACGGGCGGCGGCTCGATCACCGCTTTCGGCGGCGGCTGCATCGGCGGCGGAATTGCTCCGGGACGCGTGGGGTTCAGCACGCCGGGAATGGAGCCCGGACCCGAAGGCGGCGGGGTGTTCGGACGCACCAGAGGCGGGCGATTGGTGACACGCGGTGCCGTGAGACCACGCGGATCGACGCCCGGCGGCAATGCAACTGGCCTGCGACCGAAACCCGGCTCGCGCGGCGGACGCGGCGGCGGCACGAATGTTACGTCCCGGACCGGCGGCGGGCGCCGCCACGCCCGGTTCGCGAGAATGGCCGCAGCAGTCACGCCCGCGACACCCGCCGCGATGGCCACGAGGGGCAAGCCGCGATCCTCGACGCGCGGTGGAGGCGGAGGCGGCAATTCCACAATCGCCAGGGGTGGCGGCGGCAGGAAACCCACCGGCCCCGCCCATGGTGGCGGCAGGCGATCCCATTGTTCGGTAACGACGATTTCCTCGTAGATCACCAGTTCCTCGGGCGGCGGCGGGGGGAGATCATCGTAGATCACCTCCTCGAAGGCCGGGGGCGGCGACACTGGCGCGGAGATGCGGATCAGCCGATCCTCGGCTTCCGCGGCATGCGCGCCGCGGGGATAGCGCTTGAGATAGCTCCAGTAGGCGCGCTCGGTGTTGGCGCGGCGCGTACGCTGCCAGTAGGCGGCCTCCCGACGCGCGGCGACTGTGGCGCGGGCGCGCTTCGCCAGCACATGATTGGGGAAAGCGCGAATGAAATCCTCATAAGCTGCGATGGAATCGACCTCCACGGCGCGGGCATAGGCCTGCTCCGGCGTAAGCTGGGCGATGGGCCGCTCGCGCAGCAAGGCCGCCTCCGGGGCGACGGCGGCGGCCACGCCCGGCGCGCCGGGATTGAGCACGAAGCCCTGTGTGATGCCGTTCAGCATCCACGGCGTCACGACACCCTGCGTCAGATCATGCACGCGCAGGCGCAGGCGTTCCATCATCGTCTCGACCGGCAGGCCCGGCTCGATGAGCACTTCCGCCAAGGCCATGGCGAAGGGGCTGTAGCTGGTCGTGGGCAGCGGTGCCGCCCGGCCCGGCGACTGGTTGAAGCCGATCAGCGTGCCATCCGCGCGATCAGCCAGAGAGAGGCCGCGACCACCATCGGCCACGAGCTGCAACACGGGATGCTGATAGGCCGCATCGAGAAACACGAAGCGTGCGCGTGCCGGCAGGCCCGAAATCCCGCGCAGGAAATCGGCGATGCGCAGGCCCTCGGTCGCGAGATCATTGCGCTGGCGCAGCCGTGCATCGACCGGGATGAGGATGTTGTCGCCATCATCTTGCAAGGCGAGACCGGCGACATAAACCGTGATGATCGCATCCGGGCCCGCTTCCATCGCCTTGTCGGAGAAATCGCGGAACAGGGTACGGAATTCGCTCTGGTTCAGGTTCGCAGCTTCGGTCACCTCGAAGCCCGCATTCTTCAGGGTCTGCACGATGAGGCCGGCATCACCCAGGGCGGTGGGGTGCTGCGTCGCGCCATAATCGGCGAGCCCCACTACGAAAGCGAGGCGCTTGCCGGCTTGCGCGAAACCGGGCTGCAGCGCGACGATCAGCATGGCGAGAGCCAGCAGCCCCGCCGCCATCAGCCGATCAAACACACGCGGCCAAGACATGGTCGACATCCGTTGCATGGATCATCTCCTTCAACGCGTGAGAAACCACGCTTCACGCTCGTCGTTCCCGGATGAACCTCGGGCAACGGCATTCGACGCCCGAAGAATGTCGGGAACATGGTGAGAATGGGCCCGCGCAACCGGTGGCTCCTTGCGCCGGCTCAATGCCGCGCGAGGCGGGAAACCGGGCCGGCGGGCGCCCGCGCGAGCAGGTCATCACAGGACCAGCGCTTGCCGCCATCCTCATGGTTTTCCGGGTTGCCCTTGAGAATGCGCGCGATGGCGTTGAGCCGCCCGTCATCGCGCACCGAAAGGCGATATTCCTCGCCCTGCTTCTCCACCGTGAAGCAATAGGTGCGGCGATCCTTGCGGGGGCCGTAATGGTAGCAGATGGCATCACCATCGACATTCCAGCAGGCATCGACATTGAGGGTCAGGCCATTATCGCCCAGCGCCCGGCCATCCGGGGCATGATATTCGCTGAAGAGGCCTCCATAGGTGTAGGTACCGGCAACCGTATTGCCTTGAAAAGCCTCGCGAATAGCCTCAGCATTCAGCTTCTCGCCGGCGTGGGCGGGTGCCACGAGAACCAGCAGCAGAAAGAGGAAAGCTCTCACGCGGTGGCACTCGGGCGGCTGGAGACCGCGCCATGCCAGCGGCGGAGATGTTCAAGCTGTTCCGGCAGGGCGATCTTCGCGGGTTTGAGGAAATCCAGCGTCACCATCAGCGTGATATCCGCGACCGTGAAGCTGGAACCCACGAGGAAGGGTTTGTCCGCGAGTTCGCGATCGAGCAGCGCCAGCATGTTCAGCGCACGCGGGCGGTTTGCCTCGCCCCAGGCGCTCACCTGCGGCACCTCGTATTCGGCCATGGCCGGGTGCGTGTGCCGGAAGGCGGCCTGCACCGCGAGATAGAGTTCCAGCTCCACCCGCCGCTGCCACATTTCCACGAAAGCGCGTTCGCGAGCACCCGTGCCGAACAGCGGCGGATCGGGGTGAAGCTCCTCGAAATAGCGGCAGATCGCAATCGATTCGCTCAGGTGGCTGCCGTCATCGAGTTCCAGAACCGGGACGCGCTGCAGCGGGTTGCGCGCGGTGAATTCCAGCGAGCGATGGTCCATCTTGCCGAGATCGACCGGGACCATTGGCACCGTGATGCCCTTTTCCGCAAGATAGATCCGCACGCGCCGGGCATTGGGCACCCGGCCACCATCGAAGAGGCGCATCGTCGTCTCCCTGCAAATCAGCCGTAGAACGGGACCACGCGACGGCCGGCGGGTCAAGGCGCGGGATCAGGGCTGGGTTGAACTCGTGCGCTTCGCCTCGGCTTCCGCGCGTATGCGGCGGCGATATTCCGCCGGAACCTCGAAGGTGCCGCCCCATAGGCCGCGATAGGCGGCGCGGGCCTCCTTTTCCTCGGCGGGGTAGCGGCCGAAATCCACCGCGAAGCCGTTCCGCACGAGATCGGCGTTGATATCCGTGCCATTGACGCGGCAGATGACCAGCAGACGGCCATAGCGGTCATTCTCATGGCCGGTGCAGGCCGCCGGCCCACGGGCCAGCCAGCGCTGGAGCGCCTGAGTGGCCTGCCGTCCGCAAGGGATGGATTGCCCCGCAAGGTTGCAAAGCTGGCGCGCTTCGGGCGCATCGATGCCCTCAAGGCGCATCTCGCGGCCATTCACCACCAGACTGTCGCCATCGATTGCGCGCGCCGCGCCCACCACCATCTCCTCCGCCTTGCGGTTGAGGGCAGCGGCCAGCAGCACGCAGGCCGCGATAAACACGGCTGCCGAGAGGAAACGGGGGCGAAACATGGACGCGTCTCTACCCGATTCCCGGGGCCGCAGGCGAATGGCGTGCAATTTTCTGCCGCGCTCGGCGGCTGTGCCAAGCTTCGATTAAGGATTTGTCAGGCATTGTGCCGAACCGAGAGCGAGCCGAAGTTTCAACGTTACGATGCGTCATCACATCCAGACGGCTGCTGAAATCGAACGCAGGCAGGCAGAAGCTGAAAAAGCCAACGCCCGCCGGCGCGAATTGACGCGTGCGGTGCGCGACACAAGGGAGAAGATCACTTCGCTGTCCGGCCTTCGCCGTGTCTTCGAGATTGAACTCGCTCAACTTTTTGCGAAATCGCATCTCAACGCGCTCATCATCGTGCTGGCTTTCACCACGGTGATCGCTGCGGCGACCCTGACATGGGCCGCGCCAGGACGCGCGCTGGTTTGGCTCGTGATCACCAGCCTTGCCGTTGTCGGGCAGTCCTTGGTCTGCCGCGCCTTCCTGAAGCTGGAGAACCCGGCAGAAGGCCTTCAGGCCTCGATGATGCGGTTGATGCTCAGCGAGGTGGTCATCGTCTTCTGCTGGTCACTGCTGCCGCTGGTGGTGGGATTGCCCGAATCCGAAGGCCTGCGGCTGTTCCTGCTGTTCTCCATCCTGCTCTTTGCCGCGCTCTCGGCTGTGCTGTCGCATCCGCTGCCGGCAGCGGTCTATGGCACCTTGCTGCCGATTGGCGTGACCATCGTGCATCTCGTGATGGATCGGTTGCCCACCGAGCGCTTGATGATCGCCGGCCTCAGCTTCGGCGCCATGCTCCTGTTCATGATCCTCGCGAACCGCCTTTACCAGTTCACGCTGGACGGACTTCAGGCCCGCGCGGAAAAGGATGAACTCATCCACGAGATCGAACAGACCAACATCCGCCTGAAGGAAGCGACGAAGCACGCAGAGGATGCCAACGCGGCGAAATCGAAGTTCCTTGCCACGATGAGCCACGAATTGCGCACACCTCTGAATGCGATTCTCGGGTTTTCCGAGGTGATCCGCGGCGAGATGTTCGGCCCCGTGGGGAACGAGCAGTATAAATCTTACGTCAATGACATCCACGAGAGCGGCACGCACCTGCTCGAACTCATCAACGAAGTGCTGGATCTCTCGCGCATCGAGGCGGGCAAGCATGAATTGCAGGAAGAGGCGATTGACCTCGTTTCGACGATCGATGCCTGCGTGCACATGCTCGATCTGCGCGCGAAAGGGCGCGGGCTCATCGTGCGCACGGCTTATACCGAAACCATGCCGCGCCTCTGGGCCGATGAGCGCGCGATCCGGCAGGTGGCGCTGAACCTCCTGTCCAACGCCATCAAGTTCACGCCGCAGGGCGCGGAAATCGTCGTCAAGGCGGGCTGGACGGCCTCGGGCGGGCAGTATTTCTCGGTGAAGGACAACGGGATGGGCATTCCCGAGGATGAGATCGAGACCGTGCTCTCGACCTTCGGGCGCGGTTCGCAGGCCCTTAAGAATGCCGATCCCGGCTCGGGCCTTGGCCTGCCGATCGTGAAGAGCCTCGTGGAACTGCATGGCGGCGCATTCCGCCTCACCTCCAAGGTCCGCGAGGGCACCGAGGTGACCGCAATTTTCCCCGCGACGCGCGTGATGACCGCGATGGCCGCCGTGGATCCGGACAGCTCGAAACCTACCAGTGCCTCCATCCGCCGCCAGCCGCCAGGCTCGATCCGCGCGGCCTAGGAGTGCAGCACCGAGGCCTTGCCTGGCACGCCGGCTTCCGCGAAGGTCGCCATGCCGGTGTGGCAGGCGAGCGCGGTTTTTACGATGGCGCAAGCCAAGGCCGCGCCGCTCCCCTCGCCCAGGCGCAAGCCAAGATCGAGAATGGGCGTGAGGCTCAGGCATTTCAGCACCTCGGCATGGGCCCCTTCCGCTGCGACATGGCCCGCGAGGCAATGCGCGATGCTCGAAGGCTCGATCGCGTGCAGAACGGCTGCGGCAGCGGTCGCGACATAACCATCGAGGATCACCGGCACACGCTCGATGCGCGCGGCGAGAATGGCACCGGCCATCGCCGCGATCTCCCGCCCGCCGAGACGACGCAGCACTTCCAGCGGGTCCTTCAGCGCATTGCGATGCAGCGCGAGGCCCGCCTCGACCGCCGCGATTTTCCGGGCATGGCCGGCATCATCCACGCCCGTTCCGCGCCCCACCCATGGCGCGACCGGCCCACCATAAAGCGCGGCATAGATCGCCGCTGCGGCCGTGGTGTTGCCGATGCCCATCTCACCCACGCACAGGAGATCCGTGCCATTGGCCACCGCCTCCATCCCGAAGGCGATGGTGGCCGCGCAGGCCGCTTCTTCCAAAGCCGCGCCTTCCGTGAAATCCACGGTGGGAATCTCGATCGCGAGATCGAAGACCTTCAGGCCCAGATCATGCGCCTTGCAGATCTGGTTGATGGCGGCATGCCCGTTCGAGAAGCTCGCGAGCATCGCCCTGTTCACCTCGGATGGATAGGCCGAGACACCCTTCGCGGACACGCCATGCGACCCCGCGAAAATCGCCACCAGCGGACGGCTGATGCGCGGGGTGCTGCGATGCTGCCAGGCCGCGAGATGCGCGACGATCTCTTCCAGCCGCCCCAGCGCGCCCGCCGGCTTGATGAGTTGCGCCTCGCGCGCCTGCGTCTCGGCACGGGATTTCTCATCCGGGCCGGGAATATCCCGGATCAGGGCGCGGATATCGTCGAAAGGCAGGCCGGTGGGTTGCACGGGGCTTTTTCCTGAACTGGCGGAAGGGTCGCGGGGTCGCTACCATGGGCATAAGGCCCGCGGCAAGGCGAGCGATTCCCGCCTGCGGCCAAGGTTGAAGGCGAGCGAAAAAGGCGCGCTTGATGGACGATAACGCCTCGGCGGAAGCCGGGATTCCCCTACCCCTCCGCCCGTTGATCCGGCTGGCGCAGACCTTGCGATTCTATTCCCGCCTGCCGGTTCCGCGCCTGCCTTACGAAGCCGATCCGCATGCCATGCCGGATTTCACGGCCATTGCACCGGCCGTGCCCGTGGCCGGCACCATCCTCAGCGGCATTGGCGCGCTTGTAGGGGCCGGCGCGGTTCTGCTCGGCCTTTCAGCGGGCATTGCGGCGGCGCTCACGCTATGCACCATCGTCATCATCACCGGCTGCTTCCACGAGGATGGCCTCGCCGATGCATGCGACGGCCTGTGGGGCGGCATGACGCCCGAGCGGCGGCTGGAGATCATGCGCGACAGCCGCGTCGGGGCCTATGGTGCGGCGGGCCTCGCGCTGAGCCTGCTGCTGCGCTTTGCGATTCTCTCGGAACTGTTCCGCCTGATGGGGCCTTACGCGGCCATCGCCATCGCGCCCATCGGCGGGCTATCGCGGGCGCTGTCGCTCATTCCCACGCGCTTCCTGGAGCCGGCCCGCACAGGCGGAATCGCCGCCGCGACGCTGATGCCGGAAACCGGCGGCTTGCTCCGGGCCATCGCAATCGGGATCGTGCTTTTCGCCGGTGCGATGCTGCTGATCGATCTGCCGCAGGCGCTGGCGGTGGCGCTTCCGCCCGCGATGCTCGCGGTGGGGCTTGCCGTGCGCGTGATGCGTCACAAGATTGGTGGTTTCACCGGTGATTTGCTGGGCGCAACCCAGCAATTGGCGGAGATCGCTTTGCTTCTGGCCGTCGCGGGCGCCAGCGCCGCGCGCGGTCCCCTCTGAGGAGACATCATGAACTCGCCCCGCGCCACCATGCTCATCCTCCTCGCCCTCGGCATCGTGCTGGTTCTGGCCGTCAGCGGCGGCCTGCCGAGCCTGTCCGGCGATGACATGGCGAGCCTCGTCGCCTTCGGCATCCTCGCCACGATGATCGGGACTTGGGCGCTGGCGGAAATTCGCGGCAATATGGGCGAGAGCTTGCGCAACCTGCTGATCTGGGGCGTGGTCGTGCTCATTCTGGTTTTCGGCTACCAGAACAAGGCGATGCTCGGCTTTGCGAACTGAAGCATCCCGCTAGTTCGAAAGCCCGCCCTCGCCATCGACCACCACGAGCGTGGCGAGCATGACCGCGATGGGTTTGCGCGCGCCGTTCTGGATGGCGAAGGCCTCGCCCATCGCCACATGCTGGCGCTTTCCGGCCCGGAGGATGCGCCCTTCGGCCTCGAAACGCTCACCGGCGGCAGGTGCGAGCAGGTTGATCTTGAACTCGCTCGTCAGCACCGCTTTCCCCTCGGGCATCAGCGTGAGCGCGGCGTAACCGCAGGCGCTGTCCACGATGGAGGTGATGGCCCCGGCATGGCCGAACCCGTGCTGCTGGGTGACGCCCGGCGAGAAGGGCAGCCCAATCACCACCCGGCCGGGGCTCGCATGATCCAGCACGGCGCCGAGGGTTTTCATCAGGCCTTGCCGGGCGAAGCTTTCCATCACACGGGCGAAAACGGCGTCGTCATTCATGGGTCAGGCGGCCTCCGGCCTGCGGCGGAGATGAGACAGCGCCTTACGCAGGACATTCGCGTCTGCCCCGGCTTTCACGGCCTCCGTGGACAAATGGCGGCGGAACCCGCGCGCACCCGGTTGGCCCTGGAAGAGCCCGAGCAGGTGCCGCGTGAGCGCATGCGGCGAATGCCCGGCCTTCACCAGCCCTTCGAGATAGGGCATCAGCCGTTCCAGCGCCTCATGGAGATCGGCCGCAGGCGCCGCCTCGCCATAGAGAACCGGATCGACCTCCAGCAGCAGGCCGGGATTGTGATAGGCCGCGCGACCGAGCATCACGCCATCAAGGCCGGGCAAATCGCCATAGGCAGCTAGAAGCGCCTGCGCTTCGGCCATGCTCGCGATGCCGCCATTGATCGCGATGGGCACCGAGGGAAGCCGTGCTTTCAAGCGCCGCACGCGGGCATAATCGAGCGGCGGGATATCGCGATTTTCCTTTGGGGACAGGCCCTGCAGCCAGGCTTTCCTCGCATGCACGATGAGGGCATCGCACCCCGCGGCGAGCACGGCATCGGCCAGCGCATCAAGCGCTTCCTCGGTATCCTGATCATCCACGCCGAGCCGGCATTTCACCGTGACGGGAATGGAAACCGCGCTCTTCATGGCGGCCAAGCATTCCGCTACGAGCTTCGGCTCGCGCATCAGGCAGGCGCCGAAGCGACCGTTCTGCACGCGATCAGACGGGCAACCGCAATTGAGGTTGATCTCGACATAGCCGAATTCCGCGCCGATTTTCGCTGCGCGCGCAAGATCATCTGGGTCGGAACCACCGAGCTGCAGCGCGACGGGCTGCTCCTCCGGCGAGAAGCCGAGCAGGCGCTGGCGGTCACCATGCAACACTGCGCCGGTGGTCACCATCTCGGTGTAGAGCCGCGCGCGACGGCTCAGCAGGCGATGGAAGAACCGACAATGGCGGTCAGTCCAGTCCATCATCGGTGCAACGGAGAAGCGAAAGTCCTGAGGCGAAAGCATGGCCTCGACATACCGCGCTCGGGCGAAAAGGCCAAATCAAAGCCTTTGTGCGCCGTGGTCCTCTTCCTCGAAAAGCCTGGGCATCGCGGCGATCAGCGCGCGGGTGTAATCATGCGATGGGGCCGTGAAGACGCGCTCGGTTTCGCCCTCCTCCACCACCACGCCGTGCTGCATCACCATCATGCGATCCGAGAGGTATCGCACGATGCCGAGATCATGGCTGATGAAAACCATGGCGAGGCCGAATTCGAGCTTGAGATCAGCGAGCAGGTTCAGGATCTGCGCCTGAATCGAGACATCCAGCGCCGAGGCCGGCTCATCCGCCACGAGAATGCGCGGGCGGGTGATGAGCGCGCGGGCAATGGCGATGCGCTGGCGCTGCCCGCCCGAGAACTGATGCGGATAACGCGCGAGAACTTCCGGATTGAGACCCACCCGTTCGAGGATATCCGCCACCCGCGCGCGCCGATCCTCCCGCGAGAGGCCAGGCTCCGTCATATCCAGCGGCTCGGCCACGGTATCAAGGATGCGCATGCGCGGATCGAGCGAGCCATAGGGGTCCTGAAAAACCATCTGGATGCCATGGCGGCGCGCGCGCAATTCAGCGGCGGTCAGCGCCGTCAAATCTTCGCCTTGCCAGAGGAGCTGACCGGAATCGGGCTTTTCCAGCGCCATCAGCAGGCGCGCGAGCGTGGATTTTCCAGAGCCGCTCTCGCCCACGATACCCAGCGTCTCGCCCGCCTCGACACGGAGCGAGACGTTCTTCACGGCCTGTAGCCGGCGCTGCCGTTCGAGCAGGGTTCCGCGCGGCAGGGCGTAGCTCTTGCAAAGGTCCCGGGCTTCCAGAACAGGGCTCATTCCGCCCTCCCCGGATGGAAACACCAGGCGCGGGTATGCGCGAGGGACAGCGGCGGTGCCTCCCGCGCGCAGGTCGCGTCACCGCGCGGGCAGCGCCCATGGAAAGGACAGCCGGGTGCCAGCAGATGCGGCGGCGGCACGAAGCCGGGAATGGGCTTGAGGCGCGTGCCGCGCTTTTGGCCATGCGGCAAGGCTGCGAGCAGGCCTTGCGTATAGGGGTGGCGGGGCTCGCGCAGCAGCGCGAGGGTATCGCCCATCTCCATCGCCGCACCACCATAGAGCACGAGGGTGTGCCGGGCGATGCGCGCGATGACCGCGAGATCATGGCTGATGAACAACGTCGCCATGCCCTCCTGAAGGCGCAGATCGCGCAAGAGATCGAGGATCTCACTCTGCACGGTGACGTCCAGCGCGGAAGTGGGCTCATCCGCGATCAGCAGGCCCGGCTTGCAGGCCATGGCCATGGCGATCATCACGCGCTGGCGCTGCCCGCCGGAGAGTTCGTGCGGATAGGAATGGAGGCGGCGATGCGGCTCCTCAATGCCCACGCGTTCGAGCAGGCGCTCGGCCTCGCGCAAGGCCTCGCCATGGCTCATCAGGCCATGCAGCACGAGCGGTTCGGCGATCTGCTCGCTGATGCGATGCACGGGGTTCAGCGCCGTCATCGGCTCCTGGAAGATCATGCCCATGCGCCGGCCACGGATAGCGCAGAGGGCAGCATCATCGAGCGCCAGCAGATCCTCACCCTCGAAGATCACGCGGCCCTCGGCGTGCATGCCCTGCGGCAGAAGGCCGATGATCGCGAGCGCCGTCAGTGATTTACCCGAGCCGCTTTCGCCCACAAGGCCCAGCGCCTCGCCCGGGTCGATCTCGAAGGAGAGGTCCCGCAGGATCGGCGTGCCGCGAAACGTGATGCGCAGGTGCTCGACCTGGAGCATGTTCAGCGCTCCTTCGATTTCGGATCGAGCACGTCGCGCAGGCCATCTCCCAGCAAGTTGAAGCCGAGCACGGCCAGCGCAATCGCCGCACCGGGGAAGATCGCGAGATAGGACGCCTGCGACAGGAAGGTCTGGCTGTCATTCAGCATCCGTCCCCAGGAGGGGTTCGGCGGCTGCGTGCCGATGCCGAGATAGGAGAGCCCGGCTTCCGCGAGGATAGCCAGTGCGAATTGCACGCTGGCCTGCACGATGAGAATGCCCGTGATGTTCGGCAGTACATGGCGATAGAGGATGCCAAAGGTGGTGCGCCCCGCGGCCCGCGCCGCGCGGATGTAATCCCGCGCCATCACCTGCAAGGCAGCGCCACGCGCAATGCGCGCAAAAACCGGGATGTTGAAGATTCCGATCGCGATGATCGCGTTCACCAGCCCCGGCCCGAGAAAGGTGAGGATGAGGATCGCCGTGAGCACCGCCGGAAAGGCGAAGGTGAAATCGCAGATCCGCATGATGGCTTCATCGAGAAGGCTGCCTTCGCGGGTGGCGGCGACCATACCGAGTGCCACGCCGATGGACAGGCCGATGCCCACCGCCACCACACCCACGAGCAGCGCGTTGCGCGCGCCCATCATCAGCATGGAAAGCACATCACGGCCGAATTGATCCGTGCCAAACCAGTTCGTGGCCGAGGGCGGGCGCAGGCGCGCGGAAATGCGCATCGCCGTGGCATCATGGGGTGTCCAGAAGGCTGCGATCACGGCAACGAGAACCACAAGAAGGGTGATCGCGAGCCCCACCACGAAGCTCGGATGGCGCAAGGCTCGGGTGATCATCGGCCCACCCCGCGGCCGAAACGCAAACGTGGATCGATCAGCCCATAGGCCATATCCACCAGCGCATTCACAAGGATGACCGCACCGACATAGATCATAACGAGGCTTTTCACGGTCACGAGGTCATGCCCGCCGACAGACTGGAAGATGAGCCGCCCGAGGCCAGGCAGCGCAAACACATTCTCGATGATGATCGTACCGGTGATGAGGAACGAGAACTGCAAGGCGAGCATGGTGACAACCGGCACCATCGCATTGCGCAAAACATGCCGGCGCAGGGTCTGCCCGGCATTGAGGCCCTTGGCGCGGGCCGTCCGCACGAAATCCTCGCCGAGCGCTTCCAGCACGGCCGTCCGCGTGAGGCGCGCCAGCACGGCCGCCTGCGGCAGGGCCAAAGCGCAGGCCGGCAGGAACAGCGCATGAAAGCCGTTGAGAAATCCCGTCTCCCAGCCCGGAAAGCCACCGGCCGGAAACCAGCCGAGGGTGATGGAAAACAGCAGCACCATGAGGATGCCGAACCAGAAATTCGGGATCGCCAGCCCCACCTGCGCGCTCGCCATAAGGGCTGAATCGACGAGGCTGTTCGCGCGGCTCGCAGCCAGAGCGCCGAGTGTGATGCCCAGAGTGGCCGCGAGGAAACTCGCCATCAGCGCCAGCGGCAATGTCACCTGCAGGCGTTCGGCAATGAGCCCCGCAACGGGCACGCGATAGGCATAGGAAATGCCGAGATCCCCCGTGAAAAACCCGATAATCCAGCCGAAAAAACGCTGGAAGGCCGGCGCATCGAGGCCCAGCTCGGTGCGCAAGGCCGCCACCGTTTCCGGCGTCGCCGTGAGGCCGAGCATGACCGCGGCGGGATCGCCGGGGAGGATCTCGGTCACGCCGAAAATGACGATCGCCGCTACCAGCAAGGTGGTGAGGAGCGTCACCAGACGGCGCGCCAGGAAGGAGATCATGCCGGAGCGCCGTAACGCGGCCTCAAGCTGTTACTGCCAGCTTAGCGCGGCCAGCGGGTTGGCGGGCACGGGCCAATTGGTCCACATGCCCGTGAGCCCGGCACGGCTGACGGTGATCTTCGGCAGCATGAAGAGATAGACGTTCGCGTGATCCGCCGTGATGAGGCGTTGCGCCTCCTGATAGGCGGCGTTTCGCTCGGCCTCGGTTTTCGCCGATTTCGTGCGTGCCACGGCGGCCTTCACGGCCTCCGAATTGTAGCCGAAATAATAGCCGTCCCGCGCGTAAATGTTGATATCCAGCGGCTCGACATGCGCCACGATGGTGAGATCGTAATCGCGCTGGCGATAGACGCGCTCCAGCCATTGCGCCCATTGCACCGGCTCGATGGAGACCTTGATCCCCACCTGCCCCAGCATGGCCGCGACAATCTCGCCGCCGCGCTGCGCATAGGCCGGCGGCGGCAGGCGGAGCGTAACCGAGAAGCCGTTGGGGAAGCCCGCTTCCGCGAGCAGCTTCTTTGCGGCGGCGGGATCGTATTTCACCGCACCCGTGAGATCGACATAGGCCGGGTGGTTTGGCGAAAAATGCGTGCCGATCAGCGTGCCGAACCCGGAAATTGCTCCTTCATTCACCTGCGAGCGATCGATGGCCTTGGAGATCGCCTCGCGCACTTTCGGATTGTTGAAGGGCGGCTTCGAGTTGTTCATGGCCACAATCGTCTCGCCCTCGGTGCGGCCGATGGTGACGCGGAGGGCGGCGTTGGCGCGGAGCTGAGGCACGGCTTCCGGCGCGCTGAGATTGGTATGCGCGTCGCAATCGCCAGCGGTGAGTGCCGCGACCTGCGCCTGCGGATCGGAGATGAAGCGGAAGGTGGCGTTCGGAATCGTCGGCTTCTTGCCCCAGTAATTCTCGTTGCGCTTCAGCAGAAGGCGATCCCCCCGGTTCCAACGCACGAACTGGTAGGGCCCGGTGCCCACGGGCTCTGTCGCAGCCTTGTCGGCGGATTTCGCCGAGAAGATCGTGGCATCTGCCCATGCGAGGCCATCGAGGAAATCGCCCGCGAAGCTCTTCAGCGTGATCACGACCGTGCGGGCATCGCGCGCCTCGATGCGGTCGATGGGCGCGAAAATCCATTTCTGGCTGTTCTTGGAATCCGGCGCCATCGCGCGCTCGAAGGAGAATTTCACATCCTCCGCCGTCAGCGCCGCGCCATCATGGAAGGTCACGCCCGAACGCAAGGTGATGGTGTGGGTGAGGCCATCGGCGCTCGAATCGATCTTCTCGGCGAGGCGCGGCTCGATGCGGCCTTCTCCGTTATAGGCGAGAAGCGTCTCGAACACGTTGTCATAGGTGACCTCGCGGATGGCCGCAGCAGCACCACCCGTGGGATCGAGAATCGGAGGCTCCAGCGTCTGGCAGATTGTCACCGAATCCTTCGGCGCCTGCGCGACCGCCGGGAGGGCGGAAAATCCCAGCACAGCGAGGCTGAGAGATGCGGCGAACGGCCCAAGACGGGTCGATTTTTGCATATGAATTCCCTCCCAGTTGTCAGTCAGGCGCATCAGCGCAAGCGGACTTATGCATTCTCCGTGCGCTCGTGCAACAGGGTGAGCGCCGCGGCTGCCATCACCTTGGCCGAGGCGATCATATCGTCAATGCCGACCCATTCATCGGGCTGGTGGGCAAGGTCGAGAATTCCCGGCCCATAGGCCACGCAGGCCTGCACCGAGCCATGCCGCGTGATGTGCTTCTGGTCGTAGGTTCCGGGCGAGGCGATAAGCGTCGCCGGGCGGTCGAAGAGCTGTTCTATCCAGTGGTCGAGCGTGCGCACCAGCGGCGCATCCGGCGGGGTCATGGTGGGTTCGAAGGTCATGATCTCGCGAATCGAATAGTCGATGCCCGCACGCGTGGCCTTCACGCGGTCGAGGAGTTCGATGATCTCGCCCTTCACGGTCGCGAAATCCTCCTCGACGAGGTAGCGCCGGTCGAGCACGAGGCGGCAGCGATCTGCGACCACCGGCGCAGGGCGGCCATCACCGGGCTCGGGCTGGCCGCCATGCAGCGAATTGAAGTTCAGCGTCGCGCGGCGCGCGCCCTCGGGCATGCAGGGCATGGCCGTGACGCGGTTGCCGAGGCGGGGCATCAGGTCCCTCTCGATCAGCCCCAGCAGATCGCCCATGCCGGCAATCGCATTGACGCCGAGGAAAGGCATCGCGCCATGGCCGATGGCCCCGGTGATCTCCACCTCCGCCCACCACACGCCGCGATGGCCAAGGCAGATGCGATCGGGGTTCAGCGGCTCGGGGATGATGACGTGATCCACGCGGGAACGATCGAAAAAGCCGTGGCGCGCCAGGTAGCCCGCGCCACCGAAGCCGCCCGACTCCTCATCCGCCGTGCCGGAAAACTCCAGCGCGCCGCGCGTGAGGAGCCCGCATTCCAGCAGCGCATCAATGGCGATAAGGCTCGCGGCGATGCCGCCCTTCATGTCGCAAGCACCGCGCCCGTAAACCCGGCCATCCTTCACCAGCCCCTCGAAGGGCGGAACGGTCCAGCCAAGACCGACTTCCACCACATCGATATGGCCGTTGAAATGGATGCAAGGCCCGGGCTGCGCGCCCTCGAACCGGCCGATCACATTCCAGCGGGGAAATTCATCGCTGTCATCCGGCTCGCCTTCGGCCCGGATCTGCTGCACCGCGCCGCCCCGCGCGGCGAGCCAGCCGCCGAGATAGGCGCAGATCGCGCGGTAATCCGTGCCCGGCGGGTTGATTGTGGGAAAGCGCAGGAGATCCTGCGTGAGGCTTACGAGGGCATCGCGCGAGGCGTCGATCCGCGCGAAAAGCCGGGTGATGTCTTCCGCCGCGATCATGCCCCCTCCCCGGTTTCCGGCGCGAGGATAGCCGGGCATGCGCCGCTGGCTAGAAGAAAATGCCCCAGATGAAGCGCGCGGAGACAATGAGCAGGAACACGCCAAAGGCGATTTCCAGCGTTCGCTTCTGCATGCGATGCGCAAGGCGCGCGCCAAACGGCGCGAAATAGGCCGAAACCGGCGCAATCAGCGCAAAACCGAGCAGCGATACGAAGCCCACGGAGAGCGGCGGGAGCACGGCCATCTTCGACCAGCCTGCGAGGATGTAGCTGATCGCGCCGGGAATCGAGATCAGCACGCCGAGGCCCGAGGAGGTCGCCACCGCATTGTGGATGGTCTTGCCGTGCAAGGTGAGGATCATGTTCGAGATCGCCCCGCCGCCAATGCCCATGAGAGATGAGGCGAGGCCGATCAGCACGCCATAAGCGCGCATGCCAAGCTTGCCCGGCAGATCAGCTGCGATACGCCAGTCATCCCGTCCCGCGAGCAGCTTCGTGGCATTCGAGCCCGCGACCAGCACGAAAACGAGCTTCAGCACCAGCGGCGGCGCGAAGGCGGCAATCGCACCGCCCACGAGCACCGAGAGCACCACCGGCACGGCCCAGACCTTCAGTACATCCTCCAGCACCTTCCCCTTCGCGCGATGTGCCCGGTAGGACTGGATGGAAGTGGGGATGATGATAGCCAGCGAGGTGCCGACACAGAGGTGCATCCGCACATCCTCCGGAACACCGAGGAACCCGAAAATCTGGTAGAGCACGGGCACGATCACCGCGCCGCCGCCTACGCCGAACATGCCGGCAAGCAGGCCGGTCAGAACCCCCGCAGCCAATAGCGCGATGACCAGCGGAACGAGGTCGCCGATGGGAATGCCGAACATGATGTGGATTTCCGATGGGAATGGATGCAGAACGGCTGTAACGCAGTCGCGCCGCTTGCGCAAATCGAACCGCGCGGGTTTCGAGAGGAATCCATGCAACTTTTAGCGCTTGTCTGCGCAATTCCGAGGATTTTCCGCGTGAAGCGTGGCGCATCATGCCGCACCGGGCAGTCATAACTTCAGAGGCAGCGCAACCGTTCTTGCAAAGATTCCCACGAATAATCGTGATGACACTCGTGTATTGCCGATAACGATGTTGCTATTTCCATCAATTGTCTTTTTCATGAACTCTTTGATGTTTGGCTATACGAAACCGTTTCAGCGATTGAGTGCTTGCAATTTGTGGAAAACCGTGGACTTTACACCCTCAGGGAAAGCCGATAGCAGCCCAAGACTTGGGAGCCTCGCCTGACCGGCTTTTTAGCCCGGGCGAGCAATACGGCATGAAAACAGGGGGAGCGAATGATCGCCAAGCCACCGGGCGGAAGGGCCCGATCCATTCAGGACATCGTCGCCGGGGCTGTGCTGATCGGCATCGCAGCCCTTGCCCTTTATCTCGTCAACCACCTGCCGGCAGCGGGTCGCGTGGGCTTTGCCTCCGGCACGGCGCCGCGGCTTTTTGCCTATGGGCTCGCGGCACTCGGAGCCTGGATCATGATCTCGGGTTTCCTGAAAGAAGGGCCGGGCGTTGATTCGAGCCTTGCGCCAAGCGTTGCCGGGCTTTTTGTCTTCTTCATCGTCATGTGGCTGGTCGATCAGGGGCTGAATTCGCTGGCGAAAAGCACGGGCGTCGTGCTGTTCGACAAGATCTCGGCTCTCGTTGGGTTCATCATTTCCGGAGGGATTGTGGCGGTTGCGAACGGTTTCCCGGGCAAGGACCGCTTCGGCATGCAAGGCCCACTCGCCATTCTCGGCTCGGTGCTTTTCTTCGCCTTCACCGTGCGTGATCTCGGCCTCGCGGTCACCGGCGTTCCGATGATCGTGATCTCCTATTTCGCGTCCCGCGAGGGCTCGATCACGGAAGCGCTGATCTTCGGTGCTGCGATGACTGCTTTCTGTTGCGTGCTGTTCCCGGGCATCCTGGGCCAGCCGATCCCCCTCTGGCCGACCTTCTGAGGCGCGATCCATGGAACTTCTGACAAACCTTGCACATGGGTTCGCCGTTGCGGTCACGCCCATGAACATCCTGCTCTGCCTCATCGGCGCGCTTGTGGGCACGCTGATCGGCGTGCTGCCCGGCATCGGCCCGATCGCGACCATCGCGATGCTGCTGCCGATCACATACAAGCTCGACCCGACGGGCGCGCTCATCATGCTCGCGGGCATCTATTACGGCGCGCAATATGGCGGGTCGACCACGGCCATCCTCGTGAACCTGCCGGGTGAAAGTTCTTCGGTGGTCACCGCCATTGACGGCCACCAGATGGCGAAGAAAGGCCGCGCCGGCACGGCGCTCGCCATTGCCGCCATCGGCTCGTTCATCGCGGGCACCTTTGGCACGATCCTGGTGGCTGCCCTCGGCAAGCCGCTGACTTCCGTGGCGCAAGCCTTCGGGCCTGCCGACTATTTCTCGCTGATGGTGCTGGGCCTTGTCTGCGCCATCGTGCTGGCCTCGGGCTCGGTGCTGAAGGCGATCGCCATGATCTTCCTCGGCCTGCTGCTGTCCACGATCGGCACCGACCTTGAAACCGGCGAACAACGCATGACCTTCGGCCTGCTGCCTCTGGCGGATGGCATCGAATTCGTAACGCTCGCCATGGGCATGTTCGGCTTCGCGGAAATCCTGCGGAACCTCGAGAACACAGAGAGCCGCGACCTCGTGCAGCAAAAGGTGACCAACCTGATGCCAACGAAGGCCGACATGAAGGAAGCCGCGCCGGCTATTGCGCGTGGCACGGTGCTGGGCTCCATTCTCGGCATCCTGCCGGGCGGTGGCGCGGTGCTCGCAGCCTTCGGTGCCTATACGCTGGAAAAGAAAATCGCGAAGAACCCGCAGGAATTCGGCAAGGGCGCCATTCGCGGCGTGGCAGGGCCGGAATCGGCCAACAACGCGGCGGCGCAGACCTCGTTCATCCCGCTGCTCACCCTCGGCATTCCGCCGAATGCGGTGATGGCGGTGATGGTCGGCGCGATGACCATCCATGGCATCGTTCCGGGTCCGCAGATCATGACAAAGCAGCCGGATCTTTTCTGGGGCCTGATCGCCTCGATGTGGATCGGCAACCTGATGCTTGTCATCATCAACCTGCCGCTGGTGGGCCTGTGGGTGCGCCTGCTGCGCGTGCCGTATCGCATGCTCTTCCCGGCAATCCTGCTGTTCTGCGCGATTGGCGTGTATTCGATCAACAACCAGCCCTTCGATGTGGTGCTCACGGCCTTCTTCGGCCTCACGGGCTACATGCTGATCAAGCTCGGCTTCGAGCCGGCGCCGATGCTGGTGGCCTTCGTGCTCGGCAAGATCATGGAAGAAAAACTGCGTCAGGCGATGCTGCTCTCGCGTGGTGATCCGTGGACCTTCCTGGATTTCTCGAAGCACCCGATCTCCACCGTGCTGATTGTGGTGTCAGTGGTTCTGCTGATCCTCGCTGTGACGCCGGCGCTCCGAAAGAAACGCGACGAGGTCTTCGTCGAGGACTGAGAATTGAGGGGCGGGCCCAAAAAGCCCGCCCTTCCCTTATCCACCGCCGCGATTTCGCCGCAGCCGATGTGGATTCTACGGACTTGCCTGAACCGCGCTGCGCGCTACCGTTCTGGTGCAAGAAAAACACGACAGACAATTCGAGGGAGAAACTGATGTCGTTTACTCGTCGCATTCTCATGGCTGGCTCCGCCCTTCTGATGGGCATTGCCGGTGCGGCCGCGCAGGCCTACCCGAACAAGCCGATCACCATGATCGTGCCCTTCGCGGCCGGTGGCCCGACGGACGTGATTGCCCGCATTGTGGGCGAGCACATGTCGCGCACGCTGGGTCAGACCGTCGTGATCGAGAACGTCGCCGGCGCTGGCGGCACCACCGGCATCACCCGCGCTTCGCGCGCCGCGCCGGATGGCTACACCATCATGATGGGCCATATGGGCACGCATGGGGCGGCCCCGGGCCTCTACCCCAATCTGGCCTACAAGCCGCAAACGGATTTCACCCCGATTGGCCTTGCCGCCGGCACGCCGATCGTGATCGTGACCCGGAAGGATCTGCCGGTTAAGGATCTCAAGGAATTCATCGACTACGCGAAAAAGAACGAGAAGACGATCAATCAGGCTCATGCCGGCTCGGGTTCCGTGTCGCATATTACCTGCGTCCTGCTCAACGAGATGCTCAAGATTAACCCGACCCCGATCCCGTATCAGGGCACGGGCCCGGCGCTGAACGATCTCGTTTCCGGCAAGGTCGATTACATGTGCGACCAGATCGTCTCGGTGCAGGGGCAGGTCGCCGGTGGTGGCGTGCGCGGTCTGGCGATTGCAACGACGGCGCGCTCGCCTTCGCTGCCGAACGTGCCGACGACAATGGAAGCCGGCCTCTCGCTCTTCCAGGTCTCGGCCTGGAACGCC
Source organism: Beijerinckiaceae bacterium (assembly GCA_025458025.1). Classification (GTDB taxonomy): domain Bacteria; phylum Pseudomonadota; class Alphaproteobacteria; order Rhizobiales; family Beijerinckiaceae; genus Rhabdaerophilum. Next base: position 19,894 of record JALOTF010000003.1, read on the forward strand.
GTGTTCGCGCCAAAGGACATCCCGGCTGAAGCGGCGACCAAGCTCCGCGACGCGCTGGTGAAGGCGGTGACCGATCCGGCCACGAAGGCGAAGCTCGAAGGTCTCGGCGGCGTGGTGCCGGATGCGGCCGGCGCTTCGCCGGAGGCCCTGGCACGCCTCGTGCGAACCGAGAATGATCGCTGGGTTCCGCTGCTGCAGTCGCGCGTGAAGCAATAACGCCTGTTCTTCTCCCGACAGGCCCGGCCGCGCCCGCAAGGCGCGGCCTTTTCTTTTTTCGGCAGCGGGCCTAAGCGTTATGCGACATGCCCTCCCCCGCCGAGTCGCCTTCTCCGTCGCCTCTCTCTCCGCGTGTGCGGAAAGCCATCTGGGGCCTCGGTTTCACGCAGATCATCGGCTACGGCACCACCTATTACCTGCTGGGCCTGATGGGCACGCTGATCATGCGCGATCTCGGCCTGTCGAAGAGCGTGATGCTGGCGGGCGTCTCGCTCACGCTGCTCACCTCCGGCCTTGCCGGGCCGCTTGTGGGGCGCTTTCAGGATCGGCAAGGCTCCCGCATGGTGATGGCCTTGGGCTCGCTGCTCATGGGGCTTGGCCTGCTGGTGATTGCCGTCGCGAAAGGCCCGGTGCTCTATTTCGTGGGCTGGGGTATCGTGGCTTTGGGGTCGCCGCTCTCGCTCTATAATGCGAGTTTCACGTCGCTGGCCCGCATGTCCGGCCAGAATGCGCGGCGTGCCATTGTGCTGCTGACGCTGATCGGCGGGCTTGCTTCCTCGATCGTCTGGCCTGTTACAGCCACCCTGCTGAATGTGCTGGATTGGCGCAGCCTCGTCCTGATCTTCGGGGCCGTGAATATCCTGCTCTGTGCGCCGCTGCATGGGATGCTGCTGGATGGCCGTGAGCAACAGCTTGACGGCGCCCCCTTGCCCCAACCTGTGCCGGCCGGTCTGAAGCCCGAGGGGCAGGCAGCAGCCTTCCTGCTGATGACCGTGATGCTCTCCTGCATCTCGCTTGTGGGTAACGGGTGGTCGATGCTGGCCTTCCCCGTGCTGGAAGGCCTGGGCTTCACCTTCTCGGAAGCCGTGCTGGTCGCTAGCCTCGTGGGCGTTTTTCAGGTGCTCGGCCGCCTTGGCGAAATGGCGAGCGCCCAGAAGCATACGGCATTGCGCACGGCGCAGGTCTCGAACACGCTGTTCGCCTTCAGTTTCGTGTTGCTCGCCATATCGAAGGGCGTGCTGCTCGGCGGCATCCTGTTCGCGGCGGCCTATGGCATCGCGAACGGCCTCAACACCATTGTGAAGGGCACGCTGACGCTCGCCCTCTTCGGCTCCCAAGGCTATGGCGAGCGGCTTGGCAAGGTGACACTGCTGCCGAGCGTGGCAGCGACCGTTGCGCCGGTCCTCGGCGGGTTGATTGTGGATCGCTCTGGCGCTTCAGGCATCGTGCTGGCCTTCATGGTCTTCGGTTTTCTCGCGATGAGCCTGATGGTTCTGCTCTCCCGCCACTGCAATCGCCACGCTGTCGGTTGATCCGCGCGCGAAGCGGGTTGCGATGCGGCAAACCGCCTGCCATCTTCCGCGCGAGCGTTCAAACGCCTGATTTTCGTCTCTTGCCGGAGTTGCCATGCGCCCCGATCAATCGCCCGTCATCCGCCTCTCGGAATATCGCCCGCCCGATTTCCTGATCGACCATGTGGCGCTGGATTTCCGGCTGCATCCCTCCGAGACGGTGGTGCATGCGGTGCTGACGATGCGCCGCAACCCCAAGGGCCGTGCGGGCGCGCCCCTGGTACTAGACGGTGAGGACCTGACGCTGCTGAAACTGGCGCTGGACGGCAACGCTCTTGCCGCTTCCGCTTATGAGGTGAGCCCGGACAAACTGCTCATTCCCGATGTGCCGGATGCCTTCACGCTGACGCTGACGACGCAGATCAACCCCGCTGCGAACACGCGCCTGATGGGGCTTTATCGTTCGAATGGCGTCTATTGCACGCAATGCGAGGCGGATGCCTTCCGCCGCATCACCTATTTCCTCGACCGCCCGGATGTGATGTCCACCTATGCTGTGCGGATCGAGGCGGAAAAGGCCGAGGCGCCGCTGCTCCTTTCCAACGGCAACCCCGTGGGCGGGGGCGACATTGCCGGCACCACGCGCCATTTCGCGCTTTGGGAAGATCCGCACCGGAAACCCGCCTATCTCTTCGCGCTGGTCGCGGGTGATCTCGACTGGGTGACCAGCTATCACACCACGCCTTCGGGCCGGCGCGTGACGCTGAATGTCTATGTCGAGAAGGGCAAGGGCGACCGCGCGGATTACGCGATGGATAGCCTCATCCGCTCGATGAAATGGGACGAGGAGAAGTTCGGCCGCGAATACGACCTCGATCTCTTCAACATCGTCGCCGTGTCCGATTTCAACATGGGCGCGATGGAGAACAAGGGCCTGAACATCTTCAATGATCGCTACATTCTCGCAACGCCCGAGACCGCGACCGATCAAGACTACCACAACATCGAAGCCATTGTGGCGCATGAATATTTCCACAACTGGACGGGCAATCGCATCACCTGCCGCGACTGGTTCCAGCTTTGCCTGAAGGAAGGGCTGACCGTCTTCCGCGATCAGGAATTCTCCTCCGACGAGCGCTCCCGGCCCGTGGAGCGCATCGCCAATGTGCAGACGCTGCGCGCGGCGCAGTTTGTGGAGGATGCTGGTCCGCTGGCGCACCCCGTGCGGCCGCAACAATACAAGGAAATCAACAACTTCTACACGGCGACCGTCTACAACAAGGGCTCGGAGGTCATCCAGATGCTCCGGCTCCTGATCGGGCCGGCGAAATTCCGCGAGGGCATGGATCTCTATTTCGAGAGGCATGATGGCGAGGCCTGCACGGTGGAGCAATTCATCCAGTGCTTCGCAGATGTCTCGGGGCACGATTTCACGCAGTTCATGCGCTGGTATGATCAGGCCGGCACGCCTTTGGTGACCGTGCGCGATGAATATGACGCGGCTTCCGGTCGCTACACGCTGCATTTCCAGCAGACCACAAAGCCCACGCCGGGCCAGCCGGAAAAGCATCCGCAGGTGATCCCTGTGAAGCTTGGCCTGCTCGATGGCGAGGGCAAGAGCCTCGTTTCAGATGACCTCTTCGTGCTCGACGGCGCGGAAGGCCAGAAGACCTTCGAGAACATGCCGGTGCGCCCCATCCCCTCGCTGTTCCGGGGCTTTTCCGCGCCGGTGCGTGTCGAGATCAACCGCAAGCCGGGTGATTTGCTGGTGCTCGCCGGGCATGATCCCGACCCGTTCAACCGCTGGCAGGCCTTGCAGGATGTCGAGATCGACCTTCTGAAGCGCTCCGTCGCGGGCATCCGCAACGGTGAGGCACCGCTGGCCGATGCCACATTGGCGGCGGCGGTGGAGCGGCTCATCCGGAATTCGGATTCCGACCCCGCCTTCGCCGCCCTCGCCATCGCGCTGCCGCGCGAAACGGAGATGGCGCGCGAGATTGGTCAGGATGTCGATCCGGATGCGATTGGCGCGGCTGTGACGGCGCTCTGGAAGTCTATCGGCCAGAGTGTCAGCGGCCTCGCCCGCGCCCGCTACGACGCGCTATCGAAATCCGTGCCGTTCAGCCCCGATGCGGCGAGCGCGGGCAAGCGCGCGCTGGCCTTGCGCCTGCTGAACTACCTCATCGCAGCCAACCCGGCGGAGGGCGCAGGACTCGCGCTTCAGCAATTCGAGCGCGCGAACAATATGAGCGACCGCGCTAATGCCCTCTGGGCGCTGGTGACGGCGGATCGCCCTGAACGGGATCAAGCCTTCGCGGCGGCCGAGATGCGCTTCCGCGACGATCCGCTGCTGCTGGACCTGTGGTTCACGCTGAATGCCAGCATTCCCGGTGAAAAGGGACGCGAGCGTGTGGAAGCGCTGCTCAACCACCCGAAATTCACGCTGGGCAACCCGAACCGCGTGCGGGCCTTGGTGGGTGCCTTCGCCAATGGGAACCCCCGCGGGTTCCATGCGGCGCATGGCGCAGGCTATCGGCTGGTCGCGGGCGTAATTGGCCAGGTCGATGGCAAGAATCCGCAGCTTGCAGCGCGTCTCGCCACCGCTTTCCGGAGCTGGAAGGCGCTGGAACCCGGCCGCCGGGCCGAAGCCGAATCAGCCCTGCGGAGTCTCGTGGCACCGAACCGCTCGCGGGATTTGTCGGACATTCTCGAACGGACAATGGCGTGAGGCGCGTGAAGCCCGGTCGACAACGCCGACCGGGCTCCTCCGACCCCGAATGTTAAAAAAAATTTAATGCAACTCTTGCGCGAATTTGCCGCAGTCCCGCCCCTGATTTTACGCCCCCAACCCGAACGAAAAAAGAACGGAAAGAGTCCGCAAAGAATCCGTGTCAACGCGCCCATACACAACTTTTGGGTGCAGTGTTTCAGCGGCCTTCCATATGCCTCCTGAAGGGCTCCAGGGCGGTCTGGACAAGGGGGGGCAACGTCGATTCAACTACGGGTGATTCGGGGCGATGCGGCACATTCCCCGGGCTCAAGAAGACATTCGAGGGGGCGGGAATGGTGCGGGATTTCGCGGCCAGCTGGGGCTTATTGCGCCCATTTTCCAGAAAATTGGAGACTGATCGATCGCTTGAGCTGCGGTCGGCCGACGGCTCCGATTTGCCGGAGGCGACTGACCCGCTGCTCGATCGGATCGTTCCCGCTCTGGTTGTGACTTTTCTCGTCATCGCCGGTTTCAGCATGCTGGCGCAATACACGACGAGCCGCCGCGACATGCTCGCCTCCAGCGAGCAAGCGCTCTCTGTCGCGGCGCAGATGTTCGTGTCGGAAGCTGCCGTCCGCCATCACACCGGAGCCGACGCGGCGGATGCCGTTCTGGCCGTGCCGCCGGGGGCAGACCTGCCGGGACGGGCTTTCCTGATCGCGGACAGCCAAGGCCGTGTCTATCGCTCCAGCCGGCCGGACATCACCTTCGGTCGCCCGGTCGCGAGCCTGTTCGATGGCAAGGAAGATGTGCTTTCCGCGCGTGCCCTCGGTGCCATGCGCCATGTGACGCTGGCCGATGGCCGCCTCGCGAGCCTGATTACCCGCGAAATCCTGACAGGCCAGACGCTGATCGCCTATCAACCGGTGGAGGATGAGCTCACGAACTGGCAGCACCATGCCTCGGTGATCACGGCGCTTCTTCTGGCTTTCGGCGCCGTTACGATTGCCTTCTGCCTCGCCTTCTACAAGCAACGCTCCCGTGCGCGGGATACCGAACAGAGCGCACAACGCCTGTTCAACCGCTTCGAGGTGGCGCTGGATCGCGGCAATGTCGGCCTGTGGGATTGTCGTGTCGGTGCGAGCCATCTCTGGCTTTCCAACTCGATGTTCCGCCTGCTGGGTCTGGAGCCGCGCGAGCGCATGGTCTCCCGCTCGGGCATCGAAGCACTGATCCATCCCGATGATCTCTCCCCGCTGGAAGTTGTCGAGCGGAGCGCGGTGCAAGCCGGTGAGATCGACCACATCTTCCGCATGCAGCATGTGAATGGCGAATGGGTGTGGCTGCATATGCGCGCCGCACGCCTCGCCGAGGGCAGCCGCCAGCCGCATCGCCTCCTGGGCGTGGTAATGGACGTGACCGCAGAGCGTGAGGCCGCGGCCGAGAGCGAGCGAGCCGAAATGCGTCTGCGTGATGCGATCGAGAGCATCTCCGAGGCTTTCGTTCTCTGGGACGAGAACAACCAGCTCGTGCTCTGCAATTCAAAATACCGCTCCTTCCATCGCCTCTCGGACAAGGCCACGCGTCGTGGCATGCGCTACCAGAACGTCATGTCCGAAGCCCAGGAACCGCGCATCGTCATCGAGATCGATCATGATTCCGGATCGGCCAACAAATCCTGCGCCTATGAGGCCCAGTTCGAGGATGGCCGCTGGCTGCTGATCAGCGAGCGGCCCACCAGCGCCGGTGGCTATGTTTCGGTGGGCACCGACATCACCGCCCGCAAGGCGCAGGAGGATCATCTGCTCGAGAACGAACGCCAGCTGCGGATCACCATCGCCGACCTCGCCGCCTCCCGTGAGGCCCTGCGCAAGCAGGCGCAGGAGCTGGCGGAACTCGCCAATCTCTACCGCGACCAGAAGGCCGAAGTGCTGAGCGCCACGAAGCTCAAGGCCGAATTCCTCGCCAATATGAACCACGAGATCCGCACGCCGCTGAACGCCATTCTCGGCTTCGCGGAAGTGATCGAGAACGAGGTTCTCGGGCCTGTTACCTGTGCGAAATATCGCGATTATGCGGCCCATATCCGCGTCTCCGGCGGCAATCTGTTGACGATCATCGACGACATTCTGGAGATGGCGCATATCGAGGCGGGCCGCGTGACGATCGAGCGCTCCTCGAACGCCATCGGCGAAATCCTCGAGGATGCCGCGACCGCCGTGGCGCTCGATGCCGCGACCAAGCATGTGCGCCTCGAGATCGACCCCACGCTCGCCGAGCCGGCTGGCCTTGTGGCCGTGGATATCGATACCCGCGCCACCACGCAGGCCCTCATCCATCTCGCACGCAATGCGATCCGCCTCTCGCCGATGCATGGCACCGTGACCATGCGGGCACGCCGGCAGGGCGATTACATCAATGTCTTTATCTCCGATCGGGGCTGCCATCTCTCGGAAAGCGATATCGGCACGCTCACGAAGCCCTTCGGGCATATCGACGGCATGCTGCATGATGGCTGCAAGGGCTCGGGCCTTAGCGTGGCGATCGCGCGCAGCCTCATCGAGTTGCAGGGCGGCACGCTGCGCATCCGCTCCACGCCTCAGCTCGGTGCGCTGACCATGGTGCATCTGCCGATCGTGCAGCGCCCGCGCCAGCTCGACCTGCCGATGGCCTGATTATTTCACCGCGCCGATCCGCTTCACGAAAATCGCGCGCACCTCGTGCTGGAGCCGATCGAGATCCGCCGATAGCGGCGGGAAATCCGGGTAATCCAGCAAACGCGCGATCTGCCGGCGCAGGGTGAGGCTGGTCTCGACCTCCAAGAAGGCGCCGGGCAACACGAGCCGGGCCACCTGCTGGAAGCCGATCTGCAGATCCCACGCCGCGAGCAGCGTTTCGGTCTCCTCTTCGGTGAGCAACCCCGCCTCCCCCGCAGCGGCAAGCCGCGCGCGGGTGTTCCCGATCGCAAGGGCCGGGTGTTCGCTGGCATGGATGAGCGCGAAAGCCTGCGTGATGAATTCCAGATCCACCAGCCCACCGGGCCGATCCTTCACATCGAAGCGGTCGCGGCCCGGCTTTTCGGTGTGCATCAGCGCGCGCATGGCGGCGGTTTCGCGCTTCACCTTCGTGGCGTCGCGCTTCGTGCCGACCAGCGCCTGGATGCTGCCGGAAAGCTCTGAGGCCAGCGCCGCATCGCCCGTGATGACGCGCGCGCGCGACAGCGCGAGATGCTCCCAGAGATCGCTTTCATCCGAGCCGAAATAGGCGCGGAACGCCGTGAGCGAAGCCGCGACAGGGCCCTTCTTGCCCGAGGGGCGCAGGCGCAGATCAACCTCGTAGAGTGTGCCGGCGCGCATAGGTGCTGAGAGCGCCGCTACAAGGCGCTGCGTAAGCTTCGCGTAGTATTCGCTGGTCATCAGCGATTTCTCGCCATCCGACCAGACGTCGCCGGGGGCATCATAGACCACCACGAGATCGAGATCGGAATTGGCGGTGAGTTCGCGCGAACCGGCCTTGCCATAGCCAATGATCGCGACCTGACCGTCGGGGATTTGCCCATGCCGTTCGGCGAATTCGCGCCGCACGCGCGTGAAAACGAGGCGCAATGTGGCCTCGGCCAGCACGGTATGCGCCTCGCCCAGCTCCCTCACGGGAATGAGCCGCGAAAAAGCCCGCGTGCCGATGAGAAAGCGCTCTCCGCGCAGAAGATGCCGCGCGCGCTCCAGCGCCATTTCGTAATCGGTCTCGCGGTCAAGGCGCGGACCCAGACGCGTTTCCGGGTCTGCCCCGAGGTTTGAGAAATCCGGATCGACCAGCACATCGAGCACGTGCGGCGATTGCGCAACCATCTGCGACAGGCGCGGCGCGGTGCCGAGGCATTCCGCGAAAAGCTGGCGCAGGCTCGCATTGGAATTGAGGATCGTGAACAGCTCCACCGCCGCGGGCATGCGCTGGAGGGCGCCATCCAGCGCGAGGATCGCGCCATCGGGGTCCGATGCGCGACCGAAGCTTTCGAGCAGGCCGGGAACAAGCTCCGTCAGCACTTCACGGGCTCGCGGCGTGGTGACCGCCGGGCGGCGGCCGAAATGCCAGCCGCGCACGGTTTCCGCCACCATTTCCGGCTGCTTGAAGCCGAGGCGCTTCAGCGTTTCGCGCGTCTCGGGATCGGTATCGACGCCGGTGAAGACCAGACTGCCGGCCCCAGACGCCAAAGCCGGGCCACCTTCGAACAGGCGGGCGTAATGGTGCTCCACCTTCTTCAGGGCGCGCGTCAGGTGCTTGTCGAATTGCGCGCGCGTCATCCCGCAAAAGCGGGCGAAACAGCCAAGATCCTCATCGGATTTCGGCAGTTTCTGCGTCTGCTCATCGTTGATCATCTGCACGCGGTGTTCCAGCGTGCGCAGAATTCCATAGGCCTCGGTCAGGTCTTTCGCGGCCTCGGGCGTAATCCAGGTCTCGCGGCAGAGCGCATCGAGCATGTCGAGCGTGCGCGAGCCGCGCAAGGAAGGACGCCGCCCGCCATAAACCAGCTGCTGGGTCTGCACGAAGAACTCGATCTCGCGGATGCCGCCGCGCCCGAGTTTGAGATCATGCCCGGAAATCGCGATCTGGTCATGGCCCTTCACGGCATAGATCTGCCGTTTCATGGCGTGGATATCAGCGATCGCTCCGTAATCGAAGTATTTCCGCCAGATGAAGGGCTGCAATTCGTGGAGATAGGCCGTGCCGGCGGCCTCGTCGCCCGCCACGACGCGAGCTTTGATCATCGCCGCGCGTTCCCAGTTCTGGCCCACCGTTTCGTAATAGGCGAGCGCGGCGTTGACCGGCATGGCGATGGGCGTGGTGCCGGGATCGGGCCGGAGACGCAGATCGACGCGCAGCACATAGCCATCCGCCGTGCGCTGGGAGAGGATGTTCGCCATCGCCTTGATGATCGCGACGCAGCGATCGAGGTGATCGGCACGATCACGCAAGGCCGGCGCCTCGGGATCGTAGAAGCACCCGAGATCGATGTCGGAGGAATAGTTAAGTTCGCGCCCGCCATGCTTGCCGAGGGCCAGCACGAAGAGGCCGAGGCCTTCGAAAGGCTTCGCGCGATCGGGAATCGCAAGGTCGCTGCCATGCTGGGCAATCGCGATCTGCAGGGCTGCGCGCGTTGCCTCATCAGCGAGGTCAGACAGCGCGCGAGTGACAGCAATGATATCGAAGACGCCGCCGAGATCAGCCATAGCCACAAGAAGCGCGTGGCGGTTGCGGGCTTGGCGTAGCGCCTTCATGCCGGCCTGAAGATCGCCCGCGCGGCCGGCAGCACGCATGCTCTCGAAGATGGCCTCAAGGCCAGATTCCGGTGACGCAGCCAGCAATTCGGCGGCACCCGCCGGGTCTCGCCGCACGAGCCGCCAGAGGAAGGGCGAGCCTTCCGCGATGCCGGCCAGCATCGCCTTGCCTGCCTCATGCCCCTCCAGCAGGTCAGCGAGCGGCTGCGCCTCCTCCTCGGCCAGCACATCCGCGAGACGGGATGCGCCGGGCTTTCCGGATTTCGGAGCGGAAACGAGGCGGGAGAGAAGCGAGGCGGGTGTGTTCATGCCTCTTTTTCGGGCAGGGCAAGCCCTTGCGCAAGGCTTCTTCCGGCAGAACCCACTGCTTCCGGCAGCACCAGCACCGCGCGCAGGCCGGGCGCATTGTCTTCGAGACGCAATTCGCCGCCATGCAGGCGCGCCACCGCCGCGACGAGCGAAAGCCCGAGGCCGAGGCCGGGTTTCGCGCGGCTGGCATCGAGCCGCACAAAGCGTTCGACAACGGCAGCGCGCTTATCCTCCGGGATGCCCTCGCCTCGATCGGCCACCGCGATGCGGATCTGCCCACCGGATTTCTCTGCCGTGACGATGAGCGACCCACCCCCGCCTTCCGGCTTCACGCCGTATTTCAGCGCGTTATCGAAGAGGTTCGACAAGGCCTGCCCGATCAGTTCTCGATTGGCGTTGGCCAAGAGGTCGGTGCCGATCCTCGTTTCGAAGGTGAGGCCCGCTTCTTCCGCCAGCGGCTCATAGAGTTCCGCCAGGCTTGAGACGATTTCTTCCAACTTCTGGGGTTTCAGGGAGGTGGCGAGATTGCCGCTCTCGGCGCGCGCGATCATCTGCAGGGCGTCGAAGATGCGCAGCAGGTTATCGCTTTCCTCGATGGCGCGTTCGAGCGCGGCGCGGGCATCCTCCAGCGTCTCGGCCTTGCGCAGCGCATCCTCCGCGCCGTTGCGCAGACGCGTGAGCGGCGTGCGGAGGTCATGCGCCACATTGTCCGAGAGGTCACGCAGGCCGGTCATCAACTCACCAATGCGGTCGAGCATGGCATTGAGATGCAAAGCGAGGCGATCGAACTCGTCGTTCGTGTTGGTCACCGGCAGGCGTTCGGAGAGGTTGCCGGCCATGATCGCGGCAGAGGTTGTGGCGACACCCTCCACGCGCTTCAGCACGCGTTTCGTCACGAACCATGCGCCAAATCCGCCCATCAGCAGCACGAGCAGCAGCGAGATGCCACGCGCCCGGCGGATGGTGATCTGCAGCCGGTCCTGTTCCTCCAAGTCGCGCCCGACGAAGAGCCGCAGGCCAGAGGGCAGGATGAAGGTGCGCACCTTGGCGCGGCGAGCGATATCATCGGCCTCGTCAGGCCAGTTGTAACGCATCTCGCTCCAGCCGGGACTGACACTCTGCACCGGCACGCGGAGGATGGCGTTGCCGGTCATGGCATCGCCGCGCGAATCGATCAGCAGGTAGAGGAAGGAGCCGCTCTGCCGCCCGCGCCGCTCGATGACCGCGACAAGGCGGCGCAGACCACCCTGGCGGTATTGCTCGGCAAGCGCGTTGATCTCGGTCTCGATCGTCTCGGTGATCTGCGCATCAAGCAGGCGGCGCGTATTCCAGGCAATGTAGCCAAGGATGATGCCGGAGAAGAGCGCAAAAATCAGAAGATAGAAGGCGGAGAGCTTGAAGGCCGTGGTGCGCGCCATGCGACCGAGCCCGGCGAGCCAGCCGCGTTCCTGCGTCGAGGGGGGAGAGCCCGGGGCCATGCCTCAGCGGCCGGGATCGCGGATCATGTAGCCCGCTCCGCGAATGGTGTGCAGGAGCGTCGCATGCCCCTTGCGCTCGATTTTGCTGCGCAGGCGCGAAACGTGGACATCAATGACGTTGGTCTGCGGGTCGAAATGGTAATCCCACACATTTTCGAGCAGCATGGTGCGCGTCACCACCTGTCCCGCATGGCGCATGAGATATTCGAGCAGGCGGAATTCGCGCGGCTGGAGCGGAATATCCTCGCCCGCACGGCTCACGCGATGCGCGAGGCGGTCGAGTTCAAGATCGCCGACCTTATAAGTTAGCTGTGCGCTTTGCGGGTTCTGGCGGCGCGCGAGCGCTTCCACGCGTGCGAGGCACTCCGTGAAGGCATAGGGCTTGGTGAGGTAATCGTCGCCGCCGGCGCGCAGGCCGAGCACGCGGTCATCCACCTGCCCCAGCGCGGAAAGAATGAGCACGGGCGTCGTGCGCTTTTCCGCGCGGAGGGCCATGATCAGCGAGAGGCCATCGCGCTTCGGGAGCATGCGATCGACGACAAGAACATCATAGCTTCCCGCCATCGCCATTTCGAGCCCCACTTCGCCGTCAGCGGCGAGGTCGGCAACGTGCCCCGCCTCGTTCAGGGCGCGTGCGAGGTAGCGACCGGCTTCGGGATCATCTTCGACTACGAGGATTTTCATGCGGGAATGGCTCGTTCAGGTGCCCCGACACAACGCCACGCGCGAGCCAGCGCCGTCAAGGCGAAGGGGAGTTCGGTCCTGCGTCCGGCTGTGGAGCGGGGGGCGACGGAGGGTGCTTTGGCCAGCCACAGGACCTTGGAGCCGATAATGCCTGCAAGCATCTCGCTCGAAGCTTTCGGACGGATGACAATTCCGTAAGGTAGGGAGATCAGGCCCGGTCGCGCTTGTCGAGCAGAGCTTCCAGCGCTTCTTTCTCGCTTTCGGCGAGGGGTGCGGCTTCGGGCGTCGCGACAGCCTCGGCGGGCCGGCCGAACAGCGAACGCGCAGCGAAAATCCCGCCGATCAGCGCAAGGGCCGGGAGGCTCCACAGCAGGGCGGTGGAAGCGGAGAAAGGCGGGCGCAGCAGCACGAACTCGCCATAGCGCGCCACAAGAAACTGACGAATGGTGCTATCGCTGTCCCCTGCCGAAATGCGCTCGCGCACAAGGCGACGAAGATCGCGGGCGAGTTCCGCATCAGAATCGTCGATGGACTGGTTCTGGCAGACGAGACAACGCAATTCAGCCGAAAGCTTGCGGGCGCGCGCTTCCTGCTCCGGGTCCTTCAATTGCTCGCCGGGCTGCACGGCATATGCGGCGCCGGACAATGCCAGCGCCCCGAAGACCAGCACACGGCGGGAAAGCCTGCTCATTCCGCCGGCTCCAGCCGTTCCGGTCGCCGGGCGGCGACGCGCGGTGCGCCAACGCGTAGGCGACGATCCGTGAGCGAGAGAAGGCCTGCCAGCGCCATCAGCGCCGGACCAAGCCAGATCAGGGTCACGAAGGGCTTCCAATAGGCGCGGAGATCAACATGCGCTCCATCGGAGGTTTCGCCAATGGCAACATAGACCTCGGAGAAGCCGACACGATGACGGCCGACTTCAGAAGTCGGCATCTGCCGCCCGATATAGACGCGCTTCGCCGGGCGCAACTCCGCGACTTCACGCGTGCCATCATGCACCGAGAAGCGCGCGACCGTGGAGGTGTAGTTGGGACCGGTATAGGGCGCGATACCCCGCAGGGTGAGCGTATATTCGCCGAGCTTCACGCTCTCGCCGGGCTTCATCGAGAGGATCGCCTCCTTCTCGAAGGCCGTGAAGGCGATGCCGATCACCATGATACCGACCCCGGCATGGGCCAGAGCGGTCGCTACGAAGGTGCGCGGCAAACCTATGAGGCGCCGGAGCGCACCGCTCGTGCCGCCCCGCATGGCGCGCTCGCGGATTTCATCCAGCGAGGCCAGCAGGATGAAGATTCCAAGGCCAATCGCGACGATCGCCAAGGCCGGACCACGCCCGATATAGTAAGCTGCAATGAGCGTCGCGATGAAGCTCAGGCCAATGGCGAGTCCCATGCGCTGCGTCACCCCGAGCAGGTCGCCGCGCTTCCAGGCGAGGCGCTGACCGAAGGGGATCGCCACGAAGAGCGGCAGCATCAAAGGGACGACCGTGAGATTGAAGAAGGGCGGGCCGACGGAGATCTTCTGGCCCGTCACACCCTCCAGCGCGAGCGGGTAGAGCGTGCCCACCAGCACGGCGAGCGAGGCCACCGCGAGGAACAAGTTGTTCAGCACCAGCGCGCCTTCACGGCTGACCGGAGCGAATAGCCCACCGGACTCCATGGCCCGCGCCCGCAGCGCGAACAAGGTGAAAGAGCCACCGATGAAGGCGATGAGGATGATGAGGATGAACAATCCGCGCTCAGGGTCCACCGCGAAAGCATGCACCGAAGTCAGCACACCTGAACGCACGAGGAAGGTGCCTAGCAGCGAAAGCGAAAAGGTGATGATCGCGAGCAGGATCGTCCAGATCTTGAGCGCCTCGCGCTTTTCCATCACGATTGCGGAGTGCAGAAGCGCGGTGCCCGTGAGCCAGGGCATCAGCGAGGCATTCTCCACCGGGTCCCAGAACCAGTAGCCGCCCCACCCCAGCTCGTAATAGGCCCAGTAGGAGCCCATCGCGATGCCCAAAGTCAGCGTGATCCACGCGACGAGGTTCCACGGGCGCAGCATCCGCGCGAAGGCCGCATCGATCCGCCCGACAATGAGCGCACCAGCCGCAAAAGAGAAGACGATCGAGTAGCCGACATAGCCGAGATAGAGCAGCGGCGGATGGATCGCGAGGCCCGGGTCTTGCAGGATTGGGTTCAGGTCGCGCCCCTCGAAAGGCGCAGGTGCAAGCCGCAGGAAAGGGTTGGAGGCAAACAACAGGAAAGCCAGAAAGGCTGCGGCGATCATCGCCTGCACGGCCAGCGTGGCACCGAGAATGTCATCCGGGAGGTTGCGCGAAAAGATCGCCACGCCCGCGCCGAACAGCGCGAGAATAAGCACCCAGAGCAGCATCGAGCCTTCATGGTTGCCCCATACCCCGCTCCATTTGTAGATCAGCGGCTTCAGCGTGTGCGAATTCTGGTAGACATTCGCAACCGAGAAATCCGAGCCGAGATAGGCATGGGTCAGCGCTGCGAACGAGATACCAATCAGCAGGAGTTGCGCAATCGCGGCATAGGGGCCGAGTGCCACCAGAGCGGAATCGCGCTTGATCGCTCCCCAGAGCGGCACAGTCGCCTGGAAGAGCGTCAATGCCAGCGCCAGAACCAGCGCGTAATGGCCGATCTCGACAATCATGCTCGCCTGCTCATGGTTTGGGTGCACCCTCGGCCTTGCCCGGCTGCCAATGGCCCTGTTTCTTCAGGGCATCAGCCACCTCGCGCGGCATGTAGTTCTCGTCGTGGCGTGCCAGAACCGTGGATGCCGTGAAGGCACCGGAGGCGTCAAGTTTGCCTTCCGCCACCACGCCCTGCCCTTCGCGGAAAAGATCGGGCAGCAGTCCCTGATACGTCACGGCGATAGTGTTCGGACCATCGGTTACGCGGAAGCGAACCATCTGGTTCGGCTCGCGCTGCACGCTGCCCTGTTCCACAAGCCCGCCCAGACGGAAGGCCTCGCCCGGCTTCACCTTGCCGGCCACAACTTCGCTGGGCGCGCGGAAGAAGACGATCTGGTCACGCAAGCCCGTGAGGATCAGCGCCAGCGCCGACACGAGCACGAGCCCGAAGCCGCCGAGGATCGCCAGACGTTTCTGCTTACGGGTCATGGGGTTCCCTTGAGATCAAGCGAAGTGGCGAGGCGATCCAGTTCGGCGCGGGCCGCATCACCCAGAGCCTTGCGCGCCTCCGCCAGTGCGGTTGCTGCCTTGTCGCGCTGGTTCAGCACGACGCGCGCCTGAATCAGGCGCTGCCATTCCTCGAAACTGCCGCCTTGGGTGGACAGTCGGGCGGCGAGGCTTTCCACCATGCCTTCGATGGCCTTCGCGCGTTCATCGGCTGGCAGGGCGGAGAGCGCGCGGCCCGCTTCGCTTTGCGGACCGGATTGCGGTCGTGCCGGCGCCTTGCCCTCGGCGCGGAAGCGATCAAGCTCGGCTTCGACTCGCATCTTGCCAGGCCCCTCGGGAAGCGAGGCAGAAAGGTCCTGCAGTTTCTGCACAGCCCCCGCTGCGTCCCCGTCCTGCTCGGTCGCAAGCGCGATGTAGAACCGCGCTTTGGCAAAAGAGGGGTCCAGCGCAACAGCTTTCAGAAAGGCTTCCTTGGCTTCCGCGCTCACGATGCCGTTTTGCGCAGCGATCAGCGCTTCGCCAAGATCCGCGAGACGTTCGGCGGTTTCACCCGAAATCGCGATCACGCGACGGTAGGCGAATGCGGCATCCTGAAAGCGCCCAAGACGCATGTAGGCGGGCGCGATCACCTCAAAGCCGCGCGCATCATTGGGATTGCTGGCGAGATGAAGTTCGATTCGCTGCAGAGCCTGCGCCATCTCAGCATCGCCGTTGGGCGCGACACGGCTGGCGATTGGCTGGTCGGGGAAGTTGGGTGTCCCGGTCCGGAGGTAGATGGGGATCGAGAGAAGCGGCAGGCCGAGCAGCAATAACAATGCGGCCATCTTACGCCGGAAGGCGGCATCGTGGCCCTGCTCTTCCGCTGCCTGCTGCTGGCGGCCAATGGCGAGTAGCCTTCGGGCCTGTTCAGCCTCGGAAGCAGCTCTCTCGCTCTCGGAGATCAGGCCGGCAGCGACCTGGCGCTCCAGCTCCTGTCGCCGGGATTCGTAGAATTGCACAGCATGTTCAAGGCTTGAACGACTGCGCCGAGGACGGAGCAGCGGAAGCAGGGCCAAAGCGGCCGCGCCAACGGTCAACACCACAATTGCAATCCAGAGAGTCATCGTGTCGCTGATCTAGGCCGCAATCCGGGCCAATCCATGACATGGCGCAACTGCCCTGCCATTTGTGTCGTTCTTGCTACAGAGGAGCTCGGGGTGACGCAATCAATTGTCAGAGCGCGGGCAGCGTCAATCGCGCGCGCAAGCCACCCAAGGGCGAATCCTCAAGCGCAAAACTGCCACCATACAGGGTCGCAAGATCCACAACGATGGACAGGCCAAGGCCGGAACCGGGTTTGGTTTCATCAAGCCGCCGGCCTCTTTTTGTGGCCTCGATGCGCTTTTCATCCGGCAGGCCGGGGCCGTCATCATCAACAATGAGGTTCAATTGGGGCTGCGCATGCTCGGATGGAGGGGATGCGACAACCCGGATACGAACCTGCTTCTTTGCCCATTTGCCGGCATTGTCGATCAGGTTGCCGATCATCTCTTCGAGATCCTGCTTCTCTCCGCGAAAACGCAAGGGCGTCTCGATTTCGAGGGCAAAAGCGATCTCCCGATCCCGATAGATCTTCTCGAAAGTCCGGGTAAAAGCAGCCAGAATTGGCTCGACTTCGGTAATATTGCCAATGGTTGCCGCGCGGGCAGCGGCTCGTGCACGGTCGAGATAATACTGCATCTGATCGCGCATGATCGTGGTCTGCTCACGGATTTTCTCGCCAAGCGGACCGGAATCGCTCCCAGCCTCATTGAGCAGCACGGAAAGCGGGGTCTTCAGCGCATGGGCGAGATTGCCGACCTGCGCGCGAGCACGGCTCACGATCTCACGGTTGACATCGAGAAGCTGGTTCAACTCGCCAGCCAGCGGCGCGACTTCGACCGGGAATTCGCCTTCCACGCGTTCGCTCACACCATTGCGGACCTGCGCAAGGGATTGGGAAAGATCGCGCAACGGTCTCAGGCCATAGCGCACCTGCACATAGGCCGAGATCGCAAGCGCGAGCCCCAGCAGCGAGAGCAGCATTAGCACGGCGAAATCGAATCGCCGCCGCTCGTCGACAATTTCCTCGGCATTCCCGGCAACTGAAATCAGGAAACGATTCTGCTCGCCAAGGTCGATTTCCTGCTCGACGATACGAATGCGTCGCCCTTCCGGCCCAGCGCGATAGCCGTCGCGGAAATCGCCCCGAGATGATGGCATTCCCGGCTCTACCAGCGGAGGCAGTCGCTGGTTGAAGAGCGATCGCGAGGTCCGCAGAATTGCCGCCGTATTGCTCTCGGTGTCGATCCGCATGATCTGCCAGTACCAGCCCGAAAGCGGGATCTGGAATTGCGGCTCGCCGAGATTGCCAGGCTCCACATTGTTGCCGTCCGTCAGAGCCGCCACATCCGCCACGAGCACCTTGAGGTAAAGCTTCAGGCGCTCATCGAAGGCAGCCTCCACCGATCGCCGATTGATGGCCGACAGGATCGTGCCAGCCGAAACCAGCACGAGCGCGGAGAGCAGGATCGCGGAGAGGAACAGTCGCCCGGCCAGCGAACGGGGGTCGGTGGGGCCGGGGAGCGTCAGGCGCATGGAATCACTTCGTCTTCGGAGCCGGCACGCCCGGAGCCTGCGCAATATAGCCAAGGCCGCGGACGGTCTCGATCACATCGACGCCGAGCTTCTTGCGCAAGCGTCCGATAAAGACCTCGATCGTGTTGGAATCACGATCAAAATCCTGATCGTAGAGATGCTCCACCAATTCCGTCCGCGAGACCACCCGCCCCTGATGATGCATCAGATAAGCAAGCAGTCGGTATTCGTGGCTGGTGAGGCGAATGGGGTTGCCATCCACCACGACGCGGCTCGATCGCGTATCGAGGATGACCGGCCCGCAGGAAAGCTCGCTCGTCGCATGGCCTGCCGCGCGCCGCAGCAGAGCCCGGAGGCGTGCCAGCACCTCCTCCATGTGGAACGGCTTCGTCACGTAATCGTCGGCGCCGGCATCGAAGCCCTGCACCTTCTCGCTCCAGCGATCGCGTGCCGTGAGAATCAGAACCGGCATCTTGCGGCCTTCGCGACGCCATTTCTCGAGCACGCGGATGCCATCCATCTTCGGCAGGCCCATATCGAGGATCACGCCATCATAGGGTTCGGTATCGCCGAGAAAATGCCCGTCTTCGCCATCGAAGGCACTATCGACGGCATAACCCGCATGCTCGAGCGCCGATGTGAGCTGTCGGTTGAGGTCGCGATCATCCTCGATCACAAGCAGGCGCATTCGAGAAAACTCCTCAAGGCGGGTCGATGCTGTCACACATACACCGCTTTGGGGGGATTTCGAGGTCATCCGATACGAGAAGAATAAGTTTTCCCGTCAGCTCAGACGCTTGGTCGCGATCACCCGGAAGATAGTGGATGCCACGAAGCTGCCAGCGGCAACCACCTCGAGCAGGCGATCTGTCAACACGCTCTGGTCCAGTCCAACAGTCTGGAACCCCATGACTGATAGGGCCAGAGAGCCCAAGCCTACCACATTCGCCCACACGGTGCGGCTCTGCAAAAGCGCCTTGGAATCGAACATGTCTTTCTCCTCAGGTTGAGCCTCCCTGTCGGGAAGGCTGGTGGGCAAACGTGCAAGCTTCAGGCTTTCTTGCTCAATCGCTGTGACACGGCGCGTCCAACCGCGCCCGAACACGGCAAAAGTTGGCAGATGCTGCAGGAAGCGCATGCGGGCCGCGCACAGAGCGCGGATCAGTTCTCCGGCATCCGAAGCATCGAGCGCCGCCAGAGATTGAGGGCCGATCCGGCCATCGACCGTCACGGCAACCAGCCCCTGAAGGGTGCGCGCGGCCCGCGAAGGGCCGGAATTGACGGCGTAATCGAACGCCGCGAGATCAACCCCGTGCGGCAGGTGATCCGCCGCGAGCGCATCCCAATATTGCGCCCGATAGATCGCCCCGGCCTCGGCGCGCGTCAGAGACCGCACTTCCGCTTTCTCCACGGGGCGCCCGCGCCAGGCCGCAAGCGTGGCCTGGGTGATACCCATCATCGTTGCGCCACCGGGATCGGAGGGATGGTCGGAATATCCACCCTCATGCTGAAGGACGAGCGCGAGCGCCCGCTCGAAATTGGCAGCGGCCATGGCCTTCTCCGAATGTGGCGGGCTCAGACGATCGGCAGGGTTACCGCGAGCGCGTCCCCTGCCCCGACACGGGCCGATACCTGCGCGATGGACACAGAAAGGTTCGTCTGCGGACTGCCGAAATCAGCGATTTCCTGGGCAGAAGGATAGAAAAATGCCGGGCTGTTGACAGACACGGTGCGCTTGATGGTTGCGCCGGCGCGAATCTCGATCCGGTATTCTTCGCGCTCCTCGCCGAGCGGCACCTCGTAGAGGTCCCAGTTATCACCGCCGAAACGGGTTCGTCTGATGAAGCTCAGGCGTATCCCGCCCGCCTCGCGCTTTGCCTTCGCGTGAACCGGCGCCAAAGGCCGGTAGGCGTTGCCCGTAATGGTTCCGCTCACACGGGCGGTCGAGGCATCGGCAACATCGCGCCCCGTGGGAATAACCGCGATGTCGATGGTCTGGCCAACCTGTTCGGCCGAGAGGCCGAGATCGACAATCGCTTCGTCCAGCAAGATCAGATCCGCACCAGGCGAGAGGGTGCGCGCCGCTGCGCTCTCCGAAAGCCCAACCCCGCGCAAAAGCTGCGAAAGGCGATAGCGCCGGTCTCCCACAAGCTGAGCCTGTCGGAAGAGCACGATCTCGAGCACGTCATCCGGCCCGATCAGCGCCAATGCATTGCTGCCCGCGAGCACTGCCATTTCGTTGACGCTGGCGAGCGCACCCGAGGCAAGCACGATCTCGCACGTCGCATGCCGGTCCCATCGCCAGAGCGGACCGGGGGGCAACGTGGTCAGCAGCGTGCCGAACCGCGCCGCAATCAGCGCCTCGCCGAGCACCGCGCCATCGGCATCGGTCCGCGCGAGGGCATAGGGCCCGCGCCACGGCTCGGCGCGCATCGCAATTTGCAGCGGCCCTGTCGTTTCGGAACGCTGCAAAGGCAATTCAATCAGCCGCGCATAGGCCGCCCCGGGAAGCGCCGGCACGCCCGGTTCTTCAATAGAATCATCGTCGATGGGCGCAAATCCCATCGTCTCGGGGTCATGTGACACCGCTTCGCACAGGCGTTCGCGCTGGTCGGTGATGCGCGTGAGGCGCACAAGTCGCTCACCGGCTTCCGTTTCCAGCGTCACGAGATCACCGACCTCCAACGCCCGCGCGCTGGGTGGCAGCGCGAAACGAAACACTTCCCGCGCGGCCCAGATCTCCGCGAGGCGTTGCTCGGCGAGCTTTCGTGCCCGCGCCTTGGGCAGGATCATCGCGCCATCATCACTCACCTCGCGCTGCGCCACGCTGCCATCGCGGCGGGCCTCGACAACCGTCTTCCGGAAGTCACGATCCGGATCCACAAAGCCGAGGCGAAAACTGCGCGGAAGGTCCCGCTCCTCGCTGCGCGCGATCTCGAGTTCGACCGCATTGCGGCCACTGGTGACCACGAGCGTATCCCGTGCAAGAACAGCGAGAGGTTCAGCAGCACGCGGCTTGACCGCCAGCGCTTCGCCCTCCCCCGAGGCAATCAGCCCGAAACCGTCGATCAACGGTTCCAAAGCCGCCCGCGCCGACATCGACCGGTCGATGACATAACCCTCAATCGCCTCCGCGAGCGGCTCGACCGTGCCCGCACCCACCTCGTGATCCGCCAGAACAGCGGTAATCAATTCGGGCAGCGGCGCGATTTCGAGACGACCGTTCAGCCAATGGCCGCGCGCGAAATTCGCACCATCCGCCCACTGGCTCTTCATGGCCGGGAAGGCCGGAAAAGGCCGCGCATCATAAGCCCAGGGAGCTATGAAATCGGGCGTCACCATCGGCCCGCCATAAACCGGGGAGACCGGGTTATGCGCCGTGACATGCCCCACGCTGGCGGTATCAAACCGGTCGAGCATGGCCTCGATCAGCCGACGCTGGATCATGTCGTCGCGATGCCCCAGCGAGAAATGCGGCAGGCCGTTCTCGATGGATTTCGGGTCCGGGAAGATGTTCGGCTGGTTGGCGCCCTTGTCCACCGCGCCACAGCCGATCTCCGCGAGCAGGATCGGCTTGGAGCGCGGCTGCCAGCCGGTATTGGACGCGACTTCCACGCCACCAACACGCTCGCGATGGGCATTCGACCACCATCCCACGAGATCCTTCGGGCGATAGATCCACGGCTTGTTGTAAGCCCCATCGGTGATTGCCGAGCGCACCTGCGCGGCGCGAGCTGCTGAATCCGCATAAAACCAGTCGAAGCCCTCGCCCGCTCCGATGCGATCCACGAGATAGGCGGGGTCATACGGTCCATCGGCGAGTGCCGCATCCGCATGGGCCGTGCCCTCCCGCCAATCCGTGACCGGCGGATAGAAATCGATCGCAACCGCGCCAACCTCCGCATGGCTCCAGAACGGGTCCAGCGGAAAGCGCACCTCCTGTCCGCCACCCTGCACATGCGCACCGAATTCGGTCCAGTCCGCGGCATACGTGATGCGCGTCGCAGGTCCGAGAATGGTGCGCAGTTCGGGCAGCAGGCCAACCAAAGCCGCCACCATCGGGTAGCTGCCGCCGCCAGCTGAAAGATGGGTCAGACCCACCAGTTCGGAGGCGATGAAAAACGTATCGACCCCACCTGCCGCCTTCGCCAGCATGGCGTGATGCAGCACCATCCGCCGGAAGCTCCATTCCACAGGCCCGGAATAAACAACCTCATCCCCGGAAAGCGCGAAATGGCTTGCCTGAGCCGTGCCAACAAAACTCGCGATGCTCGCATTCACAGCCGCCGTTCCAGCCGGACTTCCGGACTGCCCCGGTGCGGGATGGCAGGTGATGCGCCCGCGCCAAGGGAAAGGCGGCTGGCTCCCCGTACCGGAATACGGATCCGGACGCCCATTGCCGGCGGGAACATCCATCAGGATGAAAGGGTGCAGCGCCACCTTGAGACCGCGCGATTTCAGGTCGCGGATCGCCTGGATCACGGACAGATCCGAGGGCGTTCCGCCATAGTTCGGACGGCCCTCGGTCGCGGAAACCGCCAATGCAGACTCGCGCGTCAAGCCGCCGACCTGCCAGGTCTGGCCGGTCGTCACCTTGCCCTGTTTCTCCACACGCGGGGTTAGCGTGCAGTTCCCAACGCGCAGATCATCCCCGAACCACGCGCTGATCAGCGTCGCGCGCTCGAGATGCGGGCAGAGCGCCTGCAGATCGTCGATAGATTGCTCCCAGTCCGTGCCGCGCGTCCATTGCGAGCGGTTGAGCGCGCGCGACGTGCCGTAGCGGAAATCCTCGCGCACCTCATCGGTGGCGTAGCCGAACTCGGTCGAGCCGGGGATGATGTTCACCGCCTTCAGCCGATCCGGCAAGCCGGGCATGGGACGCACGATCTCGAACGAAAACTGCGGCAGGCGATTGCCGTAATCCGCGAGTGGAAAGCGCTCGAACACGATGTAGGCGAGGCCCCGGAAAGCTGGCACCTGCGCCGTGCCCTGCTTTGCGACAATCAGCGGATCGGCCGGCTGATCCGCCTCCCCGCGATAGACGCGATAAGTCACGGCCGAGAGATCGACCGGCTTGCCATCGGCCCAGATGCGGCGCACGAAAGCCACAGGCCCCGCGCAGAGGCCGAGCGCGACATTCGCGGAATAGACATAGCGGATGCTCTTCTGCCGCGCGGTCATGGAGGTCTTTCCGCCCACGCCGCCGGAACGCTCGACGATCTGCTGCTCCTCGAATTCGGTCGCCCAGATCACCTGCCCGCCAAGCCGCACCCGGCCATAGATGCGGGGGATCGGCGCCCCCTCGCTCGCGGAAATCCCGTCGAGATCAGTGAGGCGCGGCCCCTGCTGCACGCGTCGCGCGCCTTGCCCCATCCAGGCCCGGTCGATCAACCCTCCGGCGAGGGCACCTGCCGCTTTCCCGAAGGCCGCGCCAAAGGTTCCGCCAAGGCTCTGGCCAAGCGTCGAACCGAGCAATTCGAATGCAATGGTCGCCATCAATCCCTCCGGGCGGGAAAATCAAACAGGCCGGCGAGCTTCCGTCGCCAGAGCGGCACGAGCGCCACTTCCGCCACGGAGGCCCCGTCATGGGCATGCACGAAGGTTTCTGGGCCCGTCGCGATGCCGCAATGCTTCGCCGGCAGATGCGCCCGCCAACGAAAGAGCAGCATCATTCCAAGGCGGATCTCCGTATCCATCGGCAGCGGTAGGAGATGTCGGAAGGCACCTCCCAGAAGCTGGTCCGGTGCACCGAGTTCCGCCCAGGCCGGTGAATAGGCCGGCACATCCTCCGGCTCCTCGCCTACAGCCTCCCGCCACACCCCACGCAGCAGGCCGAGGCAATCCGCCCCCACACCCTTCAGCGACGCCTGATGCTGGTAGGGCGTGCCGATCCAGCCACGCGCCACGCGCACGATCTCCTCCCGGCGCGCGACATCGTCGCGCCCGTCCCTGCTCATTCGCGGCATGGTGAAACCTCAGAGTTGAACGAGCGGGCGGCCCTGATGCCGCCCCTCGCCGGGCTGGGCATAGACAAAGGCGAATTCCGGCGCGGGGATCAGTGGAAACCCCATGAAATTCAGCGAATTGGCGAAGCGGTCGCGGCAGGTGGCGAAACGTTTGTCACAGCCCGCGATCGCCACCACGGAATCCCCCGGAAGAAGGTTTGCGGGCAGCCCCTCCCAGAGGGTGATCGCCTCGCCATCATGCATGCGAATGGGGCGCGAGAGCCCGGCATTGGCGCCGGTCACCACCAACAGCCGGCCGCGTGCAAACAAGCCAGCGATGGGCGTTGCGAATTCCGGCGCGCTGATGTGATGCCGGCCATCAGTCGTGGAGACGCTGGCCGCAACACGCCAGACGGGATTGTCGAGATCCACACCACAGGCCGCATCCCCCAGTTCGGCCGAACAGCCGGAGGAGTAGAGCCGTCCCTTTTCGAGATCGAGCGCGTGCAGCGCATTGCGCGTTTCGGCGATGAAAGCGCCATCTTTCCGGCGAATCTCGCCGATGGTCACGACATCGATCAGGCAATCGAGCGTCGGCGCGGTCCAATCCACCAGCCAGCGGCGCAATTCGGCACCATCATAGCGTCCGGCTTCGATATCCTGGGCCGTCACGCGTGCGCTGGAAAGGGCCCCAGTGATTTCGCCATTAGTGGCCGCGAGGCCGGTCTCGCTCTCCACCGCCGAGGCCTCGATGCCACTCGCGGCCTCGAAAACCTGCGCGCCGATGGTGAGCGTGCGGTCATGGTCGGTGAAGCCGAGCGTCACGCCATCCTTGCGGGTCAGCAGCCAGCACTGGCAATGCGTCGTCACCCCGGAAGCGAGCCCTAGGGCGATGGTCGGCGGAAGAGATTTCATGGCTCAGACCCGGATTTCGATGAGCGGAATGTTGGGAATGGCCCCAGCCTCGAAGGCCGAGAGATCAACCTCGAGGAAGTCCGTGTCGAAGCGCACGGGCACGTCGAACACGAAACCGGCGGTCACATTGGCACCGGCCGGCGGGATATGCCCGGCCCGGAAGGTGACGAGGCCCGTCGCCGCATCGCAATCGAAATGCGTGCCGGCAACGCGCTCGGTGCCGTTCACCGCCACACGCACGCTGCCGGTGACCGGCTTCGTAATGGGTCGTTCATAGGGCGCGTGGGCCGCGCCATATCGTTTGATGAGCGGGAAACTCGCCCGCGTGCCATCACCCGTTCCGAGCGGCTGATCATTCGGCAAAGGCGGCGCGTTTTTCGGGGCGGAGGTCCAGTCCAGCCGGTCGCGAAAGCGGAACCCGTAGAGCCGTCCGCGCCGCTCCTCGAAGAACGCAACGATGGCCGAGAGCCCCTCGATGGAGCGCACACCGTAACCCGCATCGTATTTCCGCCGCGACAGCGCCCAGCGCGCATTGCGCTCCTCGCGCCCGCTGGAGAGCGTCACGATCTCCGTGCGCCGCTCCGGCCCGCCGCGTGCGCCGAGCGCCACCTCGAGCGGGAAGCGCACCTCATGAAATCCGGCCATCAGCCCCTCCTCACAATGAACGCTGGCCGCGCGCCACAGCGCGGGCGAGGCTCGCGCTGACCTGCGCCTCGGATCGGCGGAAGCTCTCGGCATCGGGCGTGGTGATGTTCATCACAATGCGCACCGGGCCGCCTGCACCGGCCCCGGTTGCCACGCCCAGCCGTCCATCCGGGCCGCGCGAGAGCGGCAAGATCGCTTCCGCCCCTCGCTCGCCGGCTATGCCGAGGCCACGCCCCATGGGGAAATAATGCGGGGTCGAGACCACCCCGCCCTCCGCGAAGAAGCTCGTGGGGCCGCCGCCACCACCCAGGCCTCCCAAGCCGCCGAACCCGCTGAACAGGCCCGAGAACATCGAGCCAAGGCTGTTCTCCAGCGGCTTGAACGCTGCCTTGAGCGCGATCTCGAGGAAGCGCTGCCCGATGTTCCTCAGGATGTCGTCGAAGCCCTTGCCCTGCACGATACCGCTGGCGAGAGCGCGGGAAAGCGAGCGGCCGAATTGCGCGGTCACGGCATCCAGCACGCGCATCTGGCGCGTCAGACCCGTGACGGCCCCCGATACATCGAGGCCAATATCGGTTTCCTCATCCAGCATGGGCGTTGGTCCTCTCATCGGGGAAAAGGCGCATCAGCGCGTGAAATGTCTCGCCATCCGGTGCATCCGGAAGGCCTGTCTCGCCCCGCAGGCCACGAAGAGCGGCAGCGAGTTCCGGCATCGTCATGGCCCAGAAGGCGTCAGGCGAAAGCCGCAGCAGGCCGAACCCCAGCGCCATGGCCTCCCCCCACGGGAAGGCGCGCGCCGGGGTTGGCTTCCGGCCTGCTACGGCACGCGAGGGCGGGATGGCGCCTCTCCCTCGAAGGAGAGCGCGAAAAGCTCAGACAAGGCCTCCACTGCGCGCGGTAGATCCGCCGCGCTGATGCGGCTGGCGATCTCCTCATCGGCCAGCCTCGCGCCGCCCCCGCGGATCGCCGCGCCCAGCAGGGCCACGAGATCGCGCGCTGCGATCCGCCCGCCGGCGAAACGCTCGCCGAGCCCCTGGAGATCGCCCGCGCCGAGCGCGGCCTCGATCTCCGCCAGGGCCTGCAAGGTCAGGCGCAAAGCGAAATGCTCCGTGCCCAGCGTCAGGCTCACCTCGCCCCTGTGACGGTTGGTCATGGCCAGCCTCAGAGCGCGGTGAAGGTGAGCGCACCTGCGCTCTCCATCGCCATCTCGAAGGTCATCTCGGCGGCGTGTTCCCCGCGATAATCGAGGCTGGTGATCTGGAACGGCCCGGTGATCTCGCCGAAATCCGGCAGCACAATCTTCCAGTTGCGGATCGCGCCATCGAAAAACACCTGCCGCACCAATTCATCCGAGGCGCCATCCTTGAAGATGCCGGAGCCGGAAATCGAGGCCCGGCGCACGCCGGCGCCATCGAGCAATTCGCGCCAGCGCCCGGCGGATTCCGAATGGGTCACGTCCACCGTCTCGGCGTTGAGCGAGAAGCGTCGCGTGCGCAGGCCCGCCACGGTCACGAATGCACTTGTCGCATCCGCGAGCTTCAACAGAATGTCCTTGCCGCGTTGGGCTGCCATGGGGCTCTCCTTCGGGAGGGTCAGAGGATGTGGAGAAAGGCGCGCAACCGCGCCGTGGCGCGGGTCAGCGCCTTCGCTTCGTCGTGCCGCACGAGCGTCTCGCGGATGAGGATCAGCGAGAGCTGGTGATCGGCCACCGAGAGTGGGGCCGAAGCCATCGCCGCCTGCACCGCATGCAAAATCGCGAGCGCCCCGGCTGTACCGCGCTCGCGCGTGAAAGCCACGAGATCGAGATCGACGATCACGCCGTCTCCCTCGTTGGTGCCGTTCTCGCGCAACTGCGCATCGCCCAGCAGCAGGAAGGGCGGCTCGGCGCCCCGTGGCGGCGCATCATGCACGGCCGTACCGATCAGGGCTGTCAGCGCGCTGTTGGTGATGAGGCGTGTGCGCAAAGCCGCTTTCAGGGCATGAACCGGGTGGATCGTGGTCATGGCGTTACCTCGCGCACGAGGCAGATGATCTGCTTGCGCCTGCCGTCAGGATCGAACACCGCCGTGATTTCCAGCACGCGACTGCCGAGGCGAAAGCGATGCCGCGCGTCGATACCCTCGCGGAAGGGCAGCGTCACGCGGCCGATGCGCGGGCCGATGGCCTGCCCGCCCTCTTCCGTTTCGCGGCCGCCATTCATCTCGACCGCACCCCACAGGGTGGCGACATTCTGCCAACCGAGAGTGGCGCCCCCGAGCGGCGTCGCGGTTTCCGCGAGCGTCTCCAGTGCGAGGTGGTTCCGGCGATGGCCGATGGAGGTCGGGGCCTTGCTCATGCCGAGAGCCCTCCGAGCCGCAAGCGGCGGAAAGGCTTCAGCAGCGCGCGCACCGGTGCCGGCAAGCCACGCTCGACAATCGTGGCATCGCCGCGATTGTCATACCAGAACGCGATGAGCTGCCGCATCGCGAGGCGCAGGGGGTCGGGCACCTGATTGGCGAATTCCCCGAAGCCAAGGCGCAGATCGATCTCGATGCCCGCGCGCAGCCGCCCCGGCGCGGGTCGCGTATTGGGGCGAATGGCATCGCGCTCCACCCCCTTGATGATCTCGAAATCGCCGGCCGGGATCGCCTGCGGCGAGCCATTGGCGGCGAAGACCCGCCCGCCCGTCACAGCGAGCACGCGACCGATGGGCACGGGGATCGTCTCGCAAGCCGGCCAGGAATCGCCCACGATCCGCCAGTTCTGCGCGAGCAGCACGAGGCCGATCTCGCTTTCCACCATCAACCGGGCCGCGATGATCAGCGCCTGGATGAGGCTGTCCTCATCGCTGCCCTCCACGCGGAGCCAGCCCTTGGCCTCGGCGAGGCTCACGGGCTCGAGCTGCGGCCCGTCCACCAGTAGCGGGATCATGGGTCAGTGCCTTTCTGTCGCAGAAGAGCACCGCGCCGGGCCATCGGCCTTGCGCGGCAGGGAGGCGCGGTGCAAAGGTCCGCGCCGTGGAACTCATTCGAAAAACTGGCCGCGTCGCGCGGCGCGCTGCATTCTTGGTTGCCGCTGTCGCCATGCTGGCCTCGCCGGCCCATGCGTTGGGCGGCGATCAATCCCGGGCCGATCCCGACCTTGCGGCGCATGTCGTCATGGTGCTCTCGCGCGAAGGCAACCGGCATGGCGCCTGCACCGGAACGGTCATAGCGCGCGACGTGATCCTCACGGCGGCGCATTGCGTGGCGGGCAAGAAGCAGGTCGTCGTGGCCTATGCCGAGAGCGGGAGCCATGTGCTCCAGCGCGTCACCAGCCGCGCCATCCATCCTGGCTTTTCCGGCCGGGCGCGCGTCTCGCTCGATCTCGCTTTGATCCGGCTCGAATCCCCGCTGCCCGCGCGTTTCACGCCCTTGCCCTTTGACCGGGGCGAGGTGGAGCACCGCGTCGGCGCAACGCATCTCATTGCGGGTTATGGCATGCAGCGCGAGAGTGACGAATCCAGCGCCGGCACCTTGCGCAGCGCCAGCGTCGGCGTGCTGCCGCGGCTTTTCCCGCGCTTCCTGCGTCTGGGAACCTCGCCCAGCGCGGATCTCTCCGATTTTGCGATCTGCACCGGCGATTCCGGCGGGCCGGTCCTCACCTCCGGCTTTGGCGGCAAGGTGATTGTTGGCGTGGTCTATGGCCGCGAGAGCTTCGGCGATGCCCGCTCCTGCGGCACGATTGGCCAGGCGGTGCGCCTTGCCCCGCAGGCCGGGTGGATCGAGCAGAATCTCGCGCGCTGGTCGGGCGAGGCTCGCCCCCGCCCGACCCGCTGAGCCTGCTTACACCGAGAAGCGCAGCAGCTTGATGGCGTCGAAATCCTGCACGCCACCGCCCACGCGCTTCGTCGTGTAGAAGATCACGTAGGGCTTGGTGGAGAACGGATCACGCATTGTGCGGATGCCGATGCGATCCACCACCACATAGCCGCGCTGGAAATCACCGAACGCAATCGAGAGGCTGTTCGCCGCGATATCCGGCATGTCCTCGGCTTCCACAACGGGGAAATTGAGGAGCGTGGAACGCGCCCCCGCCACACTCGGCGGCTGCCAGATATAGTTGCCGGTGGTGTCCTTGATCTTGCGGATCACGCCTTGCGTCTTCCGGTTCATGACGAAGGTCCCGTTCTGGCGATAGACCGCCTTCAGGGAATGGGCGAGATCCACGAGGTTGTCCGAGGGGTTGGTGGTCGCGAAGGCACCAGCCGCCCCAGTGGCGACGAAGCCTAGATTGTTCCAACTCCAGCTCGCCTGCGCCACGGTGGGGTAGGTCAGGAATCCCTTCGGCTTGTTCGTGCCGTTGCCATTCACGAAGGCCGTGGTCTCGGCCGCCGCGAAAGCCCGGACGATCTCGTTCGAGATCCATTCCTCGATATCCACCGCCGCATCATCGAGCATGGCCTGCGTCGCCGCCGGCTGCGTGAAGAGTTCGCCCGTGGGGAAGTCGAGCGCCACGAAGGCGCTGGCCTGCACCGCGTTGCCCGGCGCAGCATCGGCCGTCCAGCCCGATTGCGCGCCGGTCGGCGTCACCGCCTTGCGAAGGCCGGAGCCCGAAACCGCCTGGATGCTCGCGATCGAACGGATCGGCGACAGCCCCGCGATGCGCGCAAGCACGCTCTCCTCGGCCAGCGGCGGCAGCAGGTAACCGCCATCCGGCGCGGTGAGGCTCGTCGAGGATTTCACCTCCAGCCGATGCAAAGCCTGCGTCTCGCCGGAGCGCATATAGCCTTCGAAGGCGCCCTTGTGTTCAAGCGCCGCAAGCGAGACATCATCCTCACCGAGGCCCAGAGCCGGGCGACGGCCCTTGGTTTCCAGCGTGCGGATGCGATCAAGGCAGAGGTCGATCGCGCGGTCCATGCGGGCGAGCTTCTCGACCTGGAGCGGATCGGAAGCCGCCTTGCGGTCGTCATTCTCGCCGCGATACTCGCCAACGAGGCGGTTGAGCGTGCCAAGATCATCGGCAGGCTGGATCGCCTTGATTTCCGGAGCGGCAGCTTCCGGGTGACGCAGATGGGTCATGGTGGTCCTCATGGTTCAGAACTGCGCCATCCGGCGCCGGGAAGAGACGGAGGCATGCAAGCCGCCGCCGATTGAGCCCCTGCCTTCGCCGCGTGGCGCAATGCGCGCCTGCGGCAGCAGGGGAAAGCTGACGATGGAAATCTCCCAGAGATCGAGCTTCTGGAGCCGACGCAGACCCGTCGCGGGGTCGCGCGTCTCGCTCGCGGCCTTGAAGCCGATGGACAGCCCGTCGATGCTGCCGCGAGAGACCAATCGATGCAGGTCGCGCGCCTTGGGCAGATCAAGATCGAGTTTCCCAGCCACGCGCAGGCCGCGCTGGTCTTCCGCGATGTCGAGCCACTCACCCACGGGCGAGCCGGGATCGTGCTGCCAGAGCAGCTTCACGCCGAGCGCCGTGCGCTTGGCGAGGCTCGCGCGGAAGGCGCCGGGCATCACCACATCGCGCCCAAGATCCGCCACGCCGAACAAGGAGGCATAGCCCTCGAAATAGCCATCCGCATCAATTTGCGGAGGGGCACCCGCGCTCCCGCTCTTCTGAACAGGCGCGCGGGTGCTTCTTCCGGCCGGCAGGGAGGCGGACCGGCCGAAAGCGACTGAGTTCGGCATGGGCAATTCCTTGGTGTCAGGGTTTGCGCGCGGCATCCCGGTCGAGACGGGTGATACGCAGTTTCCGCACCGGCTCGGATTTCGTCTCGAGCTTGGGCACGGGCCGTTCCAGCCGCTCGATCAGGTCGAAGAAGCGTCGGAAGAGCCGCACCGGCTCAAAGCCGGCCGGCGAATGGATGTCCGCCGGCCGCCTGGCCCGGCGGGTCAGGTTCGGTCGTCTGAAGCGCCACATGGTTGGTTATCCCTCGGATGAGCCTGTTCGCTGCCGTCGATTGAAACGTGCGATTTCACGGACAAAGGCATCGAAACGACGATGAGCCGCTGCACTTTCCCTCAGAAGATGCACGCAGGCCGCCGAGGCGGCTCCGGCCCACAGGAACAGGACGAGATGCGCGAGATCGCCCCGCGCAATGATGCTCTCGGTGACCGCATTCATGGTGCCATCACGGGCGGCCATTGCGCTGCGGGCGTGGCTTTGCCGCCGTGCCATAGCCGAGGGCTGCGCGCTTTTCCTCGTCGCTGAGGAAGCTCGCTTCGGCCACGCGCTTCCAGAGCGCGCTGCGATCCTCGGCGATGGCCTCGATCTGGTCGAGATCCGGCAGGATGCTGATGCGCGCGGCATAGGCCGGCTGCAGCCATTGCGCCATCGCTCCCGAAACACGCCGCACCAGCGGCACGATGGTCTGCCGCCAGAAGGCACGGTTCGCCTCCGCATAGTTCGAATAGGTGTTGTCGCCGGGCAGACCCAGCAGCAGCGGTGGCACGCCGAAAGCCAGCGCGATTTCCCGCGCCGCACCATTCCGCGCCTCCTGGAAATCCATATCCTTGGGCGTGAGCGCCAGCGGCTTCCAGTCGAGCCCGCCTTCGAGCAGGATCGGCCGACCCGCATTGCTCTGTCCTGAAAAGGCCTGTTCCAGCTCGGCTTTCAGGCGATCGAATTGCAAGTCCGTCAGGTTTTCCGGCGAGGCATAGACCAGCGCGCCGGAGGGCCTGGCAGAGTTATCCAGCAAGGCCTTGTTCCAGCGACTGGCGGATTCGTGCATCTCCAGCGGAACCTGCGCTGCCGAAAGCGGCGCATAACCCTGGTGATCATCCAGCGGATCCGCGAGCCTCAGATGAAGGATCGGCTGCAAGCCATCCGGCGCGACCGGGATCAGCGATCGGGCTGTCCCGAGGCTGTATTCATAGCCGCGCGGCCAACCATCCGGGCCGGGCACCACCTTCACGCGATCCGGTCGCAGGGCGTGGATCTCGCGCGGCGCATCCTCGCCATCCGCGATGAGATGCAGATAGGCATTCCCGAAGAGCAGAAGATGCGTGAACACCCCGTCAAGCAGGGCAATCCCGCTCTCGCGCGGGTTCGGCCGCTCCAGCAGGCGTTCGAGCGGGTGGTCCGCCACCTCCGCCCCTTCCACCGTCAGCGCGAGCGGCACATTGGCCGCAGCCTCGGCGATGAGCCGCACGCAGCGATGCACCACCGGGTTGCGATGAAACCCGGCGCGCACCAACGCCACGCCGCTCGCTTCACCGAACAAGCCGCGTCCGGGATGGTGAAAAGCCAGCATGGGAAAGCCCGCCTTGCGTTCGGGCGCACGGGGCTCCGGCCCCGGCTTGGCGCCGAGGAGACGGGAGAGGATCGATGTCATGAAAGCCTCCGGGGGCGTAAGATTCAGCTCAGCTGGCGCACCCGAGGGGCAACGCCATCATTCTGGGAAACCAGCGCGGTGACCGCCCAGACCAGCGCATCGAGCCGGTCGGGTGATCGGCCATCCGCGAGGCCATCCGGCCCGAAGGCCGTCATTTCATCTTCCAGCGCCGGGAAAGCGCCAACGTGATGCACCCGTCCCTGTGCGTAGAAAGCCGCAACGGGCTCGGCGCGCAGGCGCTTGCCCCGCGTCGCCCGCACCGTTGTCACCGGCACGGCCTCATCCAGCGCGGAGATGACGCTGGCGACCATATCGCCGCCCTGGTTGACCTCCGCGAGCAGTTGGTCCGCCTCATGGCTGCGGAAGGCCGCGATGGCCCGTGCGGCCCAAGCCTCGGGCTTGGCGGCCTCCAGTGAGGCATCTTCCAGAACGTAGATCGCGCCATCCGCGGCGCGCCCCGCGACAACGATTCCGCAGCGTCCGCCGCGCTTGCCGCCGGCAGGCGGGTCGACGGCCACCACAATCCGTTCGAGATCGGGCGCTTCCGCCACCCTCGCCCGTTCAAAGGTCTCGCGCCGGAACAGCGCGTCGGGGTTCTCCTCGACAAAGAGCCCTTCGAGTTCCTGCCGGCCCAGAGACGTCCCCGCATACCGATCCACCACCTGCGCGAGGAAGGCCGGCGCGAGATTGACCGCGTTGGCGCGGGTTGAAGCGCGCGTCACCGCCGCATGCGGATCATTCGCGAGCCGTTTCAGCAGCGGGATCGGCCGCGGCGTGGTCGTGATCACCTGCCGGGGCTGGTCACCCAGACGAAGCCCGAATTGCAGCATGTCGAATGCGGCTTCCGCATAACGCCATTTCGCGAGCTCATCGCACCACGCCGCCTCGAATTGCGGACCGCGCAAGGATTCCGGATCTTCCGCCGAAAAGCCTTGCGCAATCGCGCCGTTCGGCCATTCCAGCCGGCGACGGCTGGCATTCCATTCTGGCCGTTCATCAGGCCGATGCACCGCACGCAAGCCGGAAACGCCTTCCACCATCACCTCGCGCAGGTCGTTCTGCGTCTCGGCAACGATGGCAATGCGCCCAACGGGCTCCGCGCTGAAGGGCGGCAGGCCCATCGCAAGGCCCCGTACCCATTCCGCGCCGGTGCGGGTCTTGCCTGCCCCGCGCCCGCCGAGCACCAGCCAAGTGGTCCAGGGCCCGCCATCGCGCGCCTGCGCCGGCGGCAATTGGTCTTCGCGGGCGAAGAGCGTCCAGTCCGTCGCGAAGGCCTGAATGGCCTCTGGCGAGAGGCTCTCAAGCAGAACCGGCCCCTTCATCCTGGAGACGCAACTGCTCAAGCCTTTCCGCAAGCTCGCGACGGAATTCGGCGAGAGCGCGGGCGGGCGTCGCGAGTGAGGCATGGTTCTGTTTCTCCGCCGCCTTCGAGGCGATAGCCTCGTCGTCGATGGCCACGAGATCGCGGATGGTCCGCGCGATGATGGCGAGCGTCTTGGCGTCACGTTCCAGCGCCTGCGGGTCCTCCCGCTGGGCGGCGAGGCGGCTTTCCACCTCATCCACCTGCTTTTCCGCCGTCTGCCAGAGGCGGGAGACAATGCGCCGGCGCCGGGTGATGCCCGGTCGGCGGGTGGTGGGTGATGAAACAGGTCGATTGGCGTTCATTCGGCTTCCCCCTCGAAGAACAAATCCGTCCTGTTCCGGATCAGGAGCGAAGCGCATCGCGCCCTCGGCACGGATGATTTCCGTGCAGAACGCGAAGCACCGCCCCGTTGCGGAAACGGGCCGGAGGACAATCATGAAAAGGTCTCGCTGGCACTCCCCGTGCCGCGCCGCTTCAGGCGTTCAGGTCACAATTCGGGAGCGTGAGGAAACACTGCCCGATCACCGTGACGGTGTCAATGACTAAATTCCTACCATAGGAATATTAACCTTAATTGCGGGGATTACGGCCCGCGCCTGCCTTCCGGGCCGGTCGCGCGCCTTTGGGCCAGCGGCCCGGCCAGGCGCGGATGCGTGCGACGAGTTCGGGGACTTCGAAATCCTCTTCGCTGCCCGAAAGACGATCCTTCACGCTCACACCGGCCTCGACCACGCTCTCTGCGCCGCCCGAAACCAGCGGATGCCATTCCGGCAGATCCTGCCCCTCCGCCAGCAGCCGGTAGGCGCAGGTCGGGGGCATCCAGTGGAGATCGGCGATATTCTCTGGCCGGAGCGTCACGCAATCCGGCACGACAGAGGAGCGATTGGGGTAATCCCGGCAGCGGCAGGTCGCGCCATCGAGCAGGCGGCAGCCGACATCCGTGAAGTGGATCGTACCCGAATCCTCATCCTCGAGCTTCACGAGGCAGCAACGCCCACAGCCATCGCACAGGCTTTCCCATTCCGCCTCGCTCATCGCGGCAAGAGTCTTCGTCTGCCAGAAGGGCCGTTCCGCATCGCTCATGCGCCTGTCCTGCGACGGATGGGATGGGCGGTCAATCGCCGCCACTGGCTTTCGAGGCGAGAAGCAGCTAGAAGAGAGGCGCTTTCAACGCGATTTTCGGCCGCATGGATTTTCAGCGCGTCACCTGGACCGAGCGTTTCCGGCGTCGCCTGCGCGACCTCGATGCGTGGCTGGAGCACGGCCTTTTCCAGCTCGGGCGACGATTGGGCGAGGTGCTCTGGCGCATCCGTCATGCTTCTGACCGGCTGGAGCCCTCCCCGTTCGGCCGTGTGATGGTGACGCTCGCCTGCGAGGCGCTGACCTATGCGGCCATTGGCGCCGTTCTCCTCACGGCGCTGGCGAAACCCGCCTTTCGCGCCGTGAACGAGGAGAACTGGCTGAAACAGACCGATCTCGCGGTCACTTTCCTCGATTCCGGCGGGCAGGTGCTCGGCAAGCGCGGCATCCTGCATTCGGAATCGGTGGCGGTGGAGCAATTGCCGGAGCACCTCGTGAAAGCCGCGCTCGGCACCGAGGATCGCCGGTTCTACGAGCATTTCGGCATTGATATCGGCGGCCTTTTCCGCGCGATGATGTCGAATGCGCGCGCCGGCGGTGTGGTGCAGGGTGGCTCGACCATCACCCAGCAGCTCGCGAAGAACCTGTTTCTCAGCAATGAGCGCACGCTGGATCGCAAGATCAAGGAGGCCTTTCTCGCCTTCTGGCTGGAGGCGCGGCTGCCGAAGAACGAGATTTTGCGGCTCTATCTGGATCGCGCCTATCTTGGAAACGGCGTGTTCGGCGTGCAATCCGCCGCCGAGCATTATTTCGGCAAGAACGTGCGCGATCTCACCCTCGCGGAAGCCGCGATGATCGCGGGCCTCTTCAAGGCGCCCTCGCGCTTCTCCCCCACAGTGAACCTGCCGGCGGCGCGCGCCCGTGCGGCGGACGTGCTGTCCAACATGGTGGAAGCGAAGTTCCTCACGCCGGGCCAAGTCGCGGCCGCCTTACGCAACCCTGCGACACCCATCGAGCGCACCACGGATACGGTGGCGGATTACGCGCTCGATTATGCCTTCGAGGAAATCAAGCAGCTCGCCGCTGCCGGCAAGCTCGGCAACGAGCGTGTGCTCACCGTGCGCACGCCCATCGACCGCAATCTCCAGCGCCATGCCGAGCGCTCGCTGGAGGCGATCCTGCGCGAGCAGGGCCCGAATTACGGCGTCTCACAGGCCGCGATGGTCGTGCTCGACCATGATGGCGGCCTGCGCGCGATGATCGGCGGGCGCGATTACGGGCAAAGCCAGTTCAACCGCGCGACGCAGGCGATGCGCCAGACCGGCTCCTCCTTCAAGACCTTCGTGTATGCGGCAGCCCTCGCGGAAGGCGTGGTGAAACCGGATACGACCGTCACGGATCGCCCGACCTGCGTCGGCAACTGGTGCCCCGCCAATTACGGCCGCTCCTATGCCGGCTCGATGAGCGCGACTGTGGCATTTGCGAAATCCATCAACACCATTCCGGTGCAGCTCACCACGGCCATCGGCAAGGGCAACAACAAGCTTGGGCGCGAAAAGATCATCGCCTTCACCAAGGCCGTGGGCTTCCAGAACGACCTGCGCGACATGACCTCGCTGCCGATCGGATCATCCGAGGCAACCGTGATCGACATGGTCGCAGGCTTCAACACCTTTGCGAATGGCGGCAAGCTCTCGAAGCCCTACACGGCGCGCGAGGTGCTGAATGCGCAGGGGCAGGTGATCTACCGGCCCGATCCGCCGGAAATCCGGCATCGCCCTGTCATGTCCTCGCAGGCCGCGAAGGATCTCATCTACATGATGTCGAAGGTACCGACCGAAGGCACGGGCCGCCGCGCCTTCCTGCCGGGCGTGCCCACTGGCGGCAAAACCGGCACTACGGATGAATATCGCAATGCCTGGTATGGCGGCTTTTCCGGCACCTTTACTGCAGTCGCGTGGTTCGGGAACGACGATTTCAGCCCCACGAACAACATGACCGGCGGCTCGCTGCCCGCCATGGCCTTCGCCCGCGTGATGGCCTTCGCGCATCTTGATACCGAGTTGAAGCCGCTCTACGGCCTCGAAAACGAGATGCCCCAGCGCGACCCCAAGCTGGTGGATGTCGCGGGCACGGCCGATCTCGCCAAGGGCGAAGGCGCGCGCAACCTGCGCCTCACACCGGCGGGCCGCAACCTGCTGAAGGAAATCGAGGCGCTCGCGGAAGACCCCGCCGAGAAGCCTGCGCGCCCCCTCTCGCAAGCCCCCGCTTCGCCCGGCCGTTCGTGATCAGCCGATGCGTTTTCTGAGCCTCATCGCCGCGCTGCTCGCCGGGCTCGTGGCCGGCCTCGGCCTCACGGCTCTGGTCGCGCGCGATGGCATCGTGTTTGATCGCCGGCAACTCGGCGCCTGGAGCTTTGCACCGCGCATCGGCAGCGAACTGATCGACCCCTATGCCCGCGCGCGGATGCTCGTTTCCGGCGAATTGCCACTGGCAAATGGCGAGGGCTTCAGCCTTGTCGCCAGCGTGGATGAGAACGGAGAAACCCTTTCTGCGCGCTGCACCTATCGCGTCAGCGGGCCCCTGCCCGCCGCGCGCTTCTGGACGCTGACGATCACTACGCCGAACGGACAGCTGCTCGACACACCCTTGCGCCGTTCCAGCTTTACCTCGGCGGAAGTTCTGCGCTTTGCTGGTGAGCCTTTCGCGATTGAGATCGGCGCGCGGCCCCTGCCCGGCAACTGGCTGCCAACCCCGGCCTCCGGCGCCTTCCTGCTCACCCTGCGCCTTTATGAAACCCCGCTTTCGGCGACCGCTACCGTGCTCGACCCTGCAATGTTGCCGCGGGTCGAGCGGGTGGGATGCACCGCATGACACTGCTGCTGCATCTCTTCATCGCGCTTGTCATCGCGGGCCTCGTGCATCTCGGCGGGCTGTTCGCCCTGCCGCGCACCACGACGGATGACGTGTTTTCCACCCTCTCCCGCGAGGTCACCGGCAGCGGCATCGCGCTCGTGCCAGAAGAGCGCGTGCGCACGTTGCGCTTCGTTGATCCGAATGTCGCGATTGGGGTTTGCCGGTTTGATCTGACAGCGGGTCCGTTCCGCGTGCGCACAGGCCTGTCGGAAACCTTCCTCGCCGTGGTCTTTGCCCGTGAGCAGAGCGGCATCATCACTTCCGTCTCGGATCGTGCCGCGACGAGTGGCGCGCTCGATGTCGTGTTCGCAACACCCGAGCAATTGCGGCGCATCTCGGAACTCGATGAATCGGGCGAGGCCATCGAGGAAATCCGCGTGCCCTCGCCGAATCGCACGGGCATCGCCATCATCAAGGTGCTGGTCGATCGCCCCTCGGGCCGCGCGAATGCCGAGACGGTTCTGCGCGCGGTGCAATGCGGCAGCGAGGCGCTGCCGGGCTGACGCTTAACCCTTGCGAACCAGCGGACGGGGCGCCAGCGGTTCCGGCAAGGCCACAGGCTCCGTGCAGGCCGTTGGGATCACCGTGTCCTTCCGGAAGCGGCCGATATCCGCCTCGAAAGCCATCAGCGTGCGTTCTGCGGGGATCGCCTCGCGTTCCGGGCCTTCCACCAGCAGGTGTTCGAGCGAATAGCGATATTGCGCCGCGCGATCATGGTAGGCCCATTGCACCCGCGCGATGATCAGCGCGTTCTCGCAGATGCGCTTGATCGCCTGCTCGCGCTGCTCCTCCGTGAGATGCGCGACATGTGTCAGGCTGCGCGCACGGACATGATCCGCCTGCACCACCTGCGCGGCGATCAGCTTGAAATGCGGGATCAGCGCATGATCCGCCGTGATGACATCCCGCACGCGATTGTAGCGCGAGGTCAGCGAGCGGAAGGTCTCGCCATTGGTCAGCACCCGTAGGCTCGGCGAATAGCCAACGCCTCCGCCCAGATAGGGGCCACCCATGATGGTGCGGTGGAAGAGCGTCACATCCTCGCCGCGCGGCGGCAGCAGCCTGTGATAGGCGAAATGATCCTGCATCCGCGTGAGAACCGGCGCATCAGTCTCGGGCATCAGGAAGTTCCAGGCCCGGTTGCGCAGTTCCTTCTCATCCTCGGTCAGCGCATACCAGGAGGCCGGCTCGCCACGAGAGGTGGCCGCGACAATGCCCATGGTCGGCAGGATAGAATTCTCCCAGACGCCTTGCTGAGGGCGACCGAAATCGCCCGTGGCTGAGTAACAGCCCGAGAGCGCGAGGCACATGGCCCCGGCGAAAATCGAAAATGTGCCGTGGTTGAAAACGCGGAACTTATCACGGCCAGCGAAAGGACGTGCCATCGCCGGTCTCCGTTGAATTCTGTTGTCCCGCCGCGAAAAGCCGCGTCAGGCCCTTTTTCTGTTCTTCCCGCGTTTCGCATGCCGTTTGGCTGCGACCGCATCTGGCCCCTCATGGCGCTCATACCGAACGCCCAGGAAGAGGAAGATCTCCGCTCCACTTCCGCCTTCACCGATTTCGACATCGGTTTTGGGGCGGGATCGAACTTCCTGTCGGGGCCGCAAGCGAATGACCTCGCCCATGACCCAAGCTCCTTTTTTCAGGCGCTGAAGCGACCAGAAATCCCGTTTCGAATCACCGCCTGATGACCAAACTCGGGGAGAAGTGTTAAACCTCTCCTAAAATTCGTCCGGTTTCGGAGCAGTATTACCCTGTGTTGCAGGCGCGTCGCAGTGCAATCACAGGATACGGTCAAGAAAAGCTTTCCCGTCGCGGGCCTCGATCTCGAGGATCCAGACATCCGGATCGAAGCGGATTTCCTTGTCCAGGCGTGCTTCGGCCACCTCGCGCGCCACGGTTTCCTCCGCATGGAGGCGGGTGAAAGCGCGTTCGCTATCCCCACCCTCGTAAAGGGCCTGGGGTGCCGGCCCGTAAAGCGTGCAGGTACCGTCGAGGCGATCCACCAGCACGAAGATCGCGCCGGATTGCGAGCCGCCCCGCCGGCGCAAGGCCGCGAAAGCGCCCCCCAGCTCCGCTCGGCGGATGGTGGCGGATACGAAGAACTCGCTGGCGAGCCGCATTACTGCGCGATCGGAACGCCGGTGACCTGCGCCAAAGTGCGCAGGCTGGAGCCGCGCGGCTCACCCTTGGGCGGCAGGCGATTGTCCTGCTCGAAGCGCGTGAGGGCCGAGCGCGTGGTCGGGCCCCATTGGCCATCCTCGTTCAGCGGACCATAACCCGCCTTGTTCAACGCGCGCTGAATGTCCCTCACCGTGCGGGGAGGCGTTTCATCACCCGAGGCGCGCTTCACGAGATCGAGGAGTTCATCCTTCATCGTGGCGCGCGTCGCTACGATCTCCTTTAGCAGCGTCTCGCTCGGGCGGCCATCGACCGGCACGCGCTGCGCGAACTGAAAATCGCGGATCGCCTGCGTCATGCGCGGGCCGACCTTCCCATCGGGCTCGCCCTTGAAGAAGCCGCGCTTGGCGAGCTCGCGCTGGATCTCGAAATTCAGCGCTTCGGTTGTCTCGCCGGCCTTCGCCTTATCGCCGGGTTTGACAGGCGTTGCAGGCGTGGCGGCAGGCGTTGGCGGCGTCACGGGCGCGGGTTTCGCTCCGGTCAGCGGGCGCTGCTCGAAAGCGGCCTTGGCCACATCCTGCCGCAGAGGCGGCACCGGAATCTCGTTCTTCGCCACGGGGCGGAACAGCGGCTCGGGGTGACGCTCGGTCTGGAAGGCGACCGCATTCAGCACGATCGCGAGGCCGCCGATGGTCGCACCCACGGCGGCCAGCCGCATCGGCGTAAACAGACCACGACGCCGGCCCTTCCGCGGCGCGACGGGCATGCGCCCTTCCTGACGTTGGCTCCCCATCTTGCGCTCCGAAGAATTCCGCTCGCTCATGATGCCAGCCTCCCCGGCGCGACCGGCGCCGGCTGTTCGCGACGGGATGTCGGCCGTGCGGCCGTCGCAACACCCCGGAAAGTGATGCGCCGCTGGCCATCTTCTACACGGAAGATCGCGCGGCAGGCTCCGGCAGCCGCCTGTTCCAGCGCCATCTGGAGCATGTCCTCATGCCCGCCACCAAGCGATCCACCATCGGCGCGCGCCACCACGATTCGCAGATCCGAACCGATCTGCGACACGGCGAGTTCCAGCTTCTGGCCGGGCTGATCCTGAAGGGCGGCACGCAGCAGCACGCCGATTGCGAAGCGAGCGGCATCGGCGGGCAATTCGGCCGGCGCATCGCCAGCCTCGCCCAGCACGGTCACGCGGCCCTCGCAGCCCTCGGCGGCGAGCACGAAGCGGGCGGCATCCTGTGCGAGACGCACCACATCCACGCGCTCGCGCCGGGGAGCGGCGGGTCCGGTGAGAAGCTTCAGCCAGCGCCCCATCAAGGCGGTGTTGCGATGCGCTTCGAGCATGGCGGCGCGTGCTTCCTCCGCGTAATGGCGGTAGCTTGCGAGATCGCGCGGGGCGAGCTTCGGATCAGCGATGAGTTCGAGATAGCCGAGGCTCGCATTGAAGGGCGAAACGGCATCGTGCATCGCGCGCTGCACGAGGGCGGGGTCTGTGGCGGTCTGCGACTCGGCCTCCGGCGCGGCGGGCACCTCGGCAGCGTCGCGGCCAAGCGCCACGAGTGCGAGGCCCGGCAAACCAAGTGCAGGCGCGACCGAGAGGTTCCGCTCCGTAAAACGACCGCCGCCAACGCTGGCATCCTGCCGCAGTCGAAGCGTGAGTTTCGGCGTGGCCTCGCCCTGATGGATGGCGCGCGAGAGCGCCTGCAACAAGGCCGGGCGATCAATCACCAGCAGGGCATCGATCACCGACGGATAGGGCCATGACGCAGCCGCCGCGAGCCAGGCGAAGCGGCTCGTTTCGAGTTCGGTTGCGAGCGTGCCAGTGGAATCGACCGCGAGCACGAGGCCATCGTGATCCGGGAACGGCGCTTCCGAGAGAACCATGCCGCGCGGCGCGGGCTCCAGCGCATCCAGCAGCGGCGAGGAAGCCGGTGCGAGTGCCAACATCGTGAGCATTGGCACGGCCATGCTGATCAGCATCAGTACCAACGGGCCGTGGCTGGCGGAGAAGATCAGCCCGGCAACCGTCGCGCCCAGACCAGCCGCAAAGACCCGCCGCGCATTGCGATTATTGCCAGCGAGAAGCAGTCGCGTGCCGAGATAATCCGCCCCGGCCATCAAACCTGCGCAGAGAATCGCGCCCGTCGGAGTCGAGAGCCCCACCACCAGAAGCACGTTGATGAGCGCCATGGGCGCGAGGAACGCGAGCGCCGGCTGCGGGCCGCGGCGCAGAAGCGCGAACCCCACGACCTGCAAGACGAGCAGGCCGGAGAGCGCCACGAGATCACCCGCATGCCAACCCAATTCGGGCTTCAGCGGCGCGAGCACCACGAGAAGCGCGAGAAACACCACCGCCCCGAGAAGCCCCGCCATGCGTCCGGCCAAGGCAATCGACAGCGCACGCGATTCGGCGCTCTCGCTCCGCGAAGCGGCGGAGGCAAGGCGGCCATCCTGACCAAGCAACGTCTGGGTCCAGTCGATACGCATGGAGGCTGAGGCGAACCTTTCGTTCCGGCCGGGCAACCGGCGAGGGCATGGAAACGCCGAAGCGCTTCGTTCTCCGGACCCTCGCGCGGCGCTCCTTAAGCGGGCGTGAAACGGGAGCATCGGGCTTGCTGGAAAACCGCTCGCACACGCCGGGCGGGCCGGCTTTCGAGTCCTATGGTGAACAACAACCTTCCGGATTGGCGAGGCGTTGCGGATTCCGGAACATCTGCGGCGGGGAAGCGCGGAGATGCATCGCATTTGAATCAATTTCCGAACGGTCTTCTCAAACCCTTGCGCTATGCCCTTGAGCGGACAGGAGCGGGATGATGATCACACGTCTCATGGTGGCCCTGCTGGCCCTCTACATCGTGTCGGGGGGCGGCAAGAACTGGATGAATGCCGCGCCGGGCGAGCAGACAGCGCATGCGGCTGATTCGCTGCCGGCACAGGCCTCGCTTGCGAGGCAGGCGCTCGAATTCTGCCTCAGCCATCGCGATATCTGCGCTGAAGCCGCCGGCAGCCTCGTGAAAGCCACGGGCAGCGTGCCAGCCGTTCCACCCATCCCGGCGATTCCCACCCTGCCTGCGTCGCAGCAGGCCCATGCGCCGGGCGAGGCCGCGCCGCATCTGCCGGTTCCGCCGCGCCGTCGCAACACCGCCACCGGGGCTTGACCCCGGGGGGCGCATCGCGCCATCTGCCGGTCGAACTCCTCCGGACCGGATACCGCGCGCAGCCATGACCTTCCCCCTTCCCGCCGGCAATACGCGGCTTCAGGGCATCGTCACCGATCTCGATTTCCTCGATGATTGGGATGAGCGCTATCGCTACCTGATCGATCTCGGCCGCCGGCTCGATCCGCTGCCGAAGGAGGCCTATTCGGAGGCGAACCGCGTGCCCGGCTGCGCGAGCCAGGTGTGGCTGCTGATGAGCCGCAACGCCGATGGCTCGCTCGCGATCCGGGGCGACAGCGACGCGCTGATCGTGAAGGGGCTCGTGGCTCTTGTGCTTGCGATGTTCGATGGCCGCCCCGTCGCCGAGGTGAATGCGATGGACGCGCAAGGCTTCTTCGCGGCCATCGGCCTCAAGGATCACCTCACCTCGCAGCGCGCGAATGGCCTCGCCTCCATGGTCGCGCGCATCAAGGCAGAGGCCGCGAAAGGCTGATTACCCGGTTTTCGGGAAGGCGGGACGCGCATCCGCCGCTGCCCACTGGCGGATCGGCTGGCTGTCAGCCCCCTGCGCGACGCTGGACAGCCCGTAATGCCGCGCCAGCGCCCTGAGGCCCAGCGACAGCACAACCTTGCCCGAGCGCACCGGCAATCCAAGGCCCTGCTCGATCTCGCCGACGGAACGGCTGAAGCCACAGAGATCCATCAGCGGACCGGCGAAATCCGGCCCCACGGCCAGCATCGCTTTCTGCACGCGAAGCCGCGCCTGCGCCTGCACTTCCGTCATGGTCAGGCCTGCGCCAGGGCCGGCACCATCGACCACAAGGCGATCCCAGTTGATGGTAACGCGCGGCGGCAGGCAGGCCATCTCGATATCGCGACGCAGGCGCTCGCCGGCGGCGCGCCCCGCCTCATCAAGGCCAAAGCATCCGCCTTCCTGCCGGGCGAGCATGGCGAGCGGATCTTCCCGCTGGTTGCGGCGCATCGGCGTGCCATCCTCGCCGGTCACGATCTCGATCGCGCGGTGCTGGTCGCCGAAGGCCTCCTCTCCCGTTTTCCGCCGGAAGGCCGCCGCGCGCCCCTCCGGTGTGAGTCGGAAGCGCGGCAGCCCGCCGATATTGTCGCAACGCACCGCGCCGGACGAAAGCAGCGGCGCCAAAACCGCCATGGGCAGGCGTGCGCGCACCAGGGCCACGCCCTTTTTCGGCACGATGACCTGCACGATCCCCTCTTCGCGCCGGGCATAGGCTTCAGGCTCGGCCAGGAGATCCAACAGGCGGTCCTCGTCGCGTTCCGGGCTCGAAGCCGGACGGGCCAGTGCGGGCCTCATGCGCCGTCTCCCGCCAATGTGCGGGCGAAATCCTCCGCCCAGCGCGACAGGGCCGTCTCCAGCATCAGCAGCGGCTGGTCGAAGCG
This sequence comes from Beijerinckiaceae bacterium, assembly GCA_025458025.1. Taxonomy (GTDB): domain Bacteria; phylum Pseudomonadota; class Alphaproteobacteria; order Rhizobiales; family Beijerinckiaceae; genus Rhabdaerophilum. The sequence goes on from JALOTF010000003.1 coordinate 64,473, forward strand.
GGCCCGGTCGCGCAGGTCTTCCACCAGCTGGCAGGCATGGCGAACAGTCGTGCGATCCCGCCCGAACACCGCGCCAGTGCGCGTCATCGAGAGGTGGAACAGGGTATGCGTGAGGTACATGCCCATCTGCCGCGCTTCCGCGATATGCGCGGAGCAGCGCGTTCCGGCGCGCAGATCCCGCAGCGAGCAGCCTTGCCAGTTCGCAGCAACCGCCTCCGCGAGGCGCGGCCCCAGCCGCGACTGGAGATCGAGCGCGGAAACCGGGCGCGGCGTTTCAGCCTTCCTCGGGCGGCCTCGCCTCCGCCGAGGCGGTGCGACAGAGCCGAATTCCACAGCCGGATTGCATTGCTTCTGCTGCCAGACCATCCCGCATTCTCCCGATCGGGCCTGCGACCATCCGGGGGTGTTCTCTCCCGGACATCGATGAGGAAAGGCTACGAAGAAGCTTCCGGCGGGTAAATTACCTTAGAGCAAGTTTATAAGAAAATATTCATATAATCCCCGCAAATACGAGGATTAATATGATCATTTTCCTATTTTTTTGCATTGTCTTTTAGTGTTCTGCCCAAGAGGCATCTGGCGTGGGAAGCCAGCGCTCCATCGCGGGCCATAAAAAAGGCGCCACGGAGGGCGCCTTTTTCGATACGGTTGCAAATGATCAACGGCCGCGCTTGCGCTTCTGGCCAAGGCCCATTTCCTTCGCAAGGCGCGAACGGGCGGCCGCATAGTTCGGCGCGACCATCGGATATTCCGCCGGGAGGCCCCACTTCTCGCGATATTGCTCGGGCGACATGTTGTACTGCGTGCGCAGATGGCGCTTCAGCGACTTGAACTTCTTCCCGTCTTCCAGGCAGATGATGTAGTCCGGGAACACCGATTTCTTCGGAGAGACTGCGGGCTTGGCCGGCTCGACCACCACTTCCGCGGGAACGGTGCCGACCTTGGTCAGGGCGTTGTAGACATCATTGATCAGCGTAGGCAGATCAGCCGCCGGGACCGAATTGTTGCTGACATAGGCGGAAACGACCTCGGCCGTCAGTTCAATCAATTCGTTATTGTCCGACATGATTCGTCTTCCTTTCTTGTCTCTCGACCTCACGGGCGCAACCCGTGCGTGTTCGCGGCATTCCGATCGGTGCTCTGTTTGCAAATTCGCAGCAAGAGTTGCTGAAACATCAAGCATTCGGGTGAGAGCTGCCACGACAATCGCTTCGATAACGTGAATCACATACTCTCTACAGCCAGCAGATACGGCAGATTCTGCTGTCGCGCAACAAAAACAAGTTTTAACCTCACAATCGAGCGTTGATTCTGCTGATGAATTCAATCAATTTTATCAATTCAAGTGCAACTTGACGTGACCTTCAGGGTTTCATGCAACCAGGCTCTTGCCCGTTTTCAGCGTCGCATCCATCTCTGCGGCAGGGCCAATCAAGGCCGAAACAGAGGGATACTTATGAAGGTCCAGCGATCGAACGCCGAATGGCGCAATCTGCTCACGCCGGAACAATACTATATCTTGCGCGAGCACGGCACGGAGCGACCGGGCACCGGCCCGCATCTTTCTGAAGACAGGCCAGGGCTTTACCGCTGTGCAGCATGCGAGAACCCGCTATTCATCGCGGATACGAAATTCGATGCCGGGTGCGGTTGGCCTAGCTTTTTCCAGACCATCGGGCCGGATGCCGTCACCGAGATCGAGGATCGCTCCTTCGGCATGCGCCGCACGGAAATCCGCTGCGCTTCGTGCGACGGGCATCTCGGGCATGTTTTTCCCGATGGGCCTCGACCGACCGGCCTGAGATATTGCATGAACGGCCACGCGCTCCGCTTCGAGCCGCTGGAAGACGAGGGCTGAGAGGCTCATCCGGCTCCGGGCGGGGTGCGTATCGCCCTCGCCTGAACGGATTGAAACGCCGATGCCGCCCTTCGCTGCCCTCGCCCATCACCGCGCGCCACGCGCCAACCGCAAACCCACGCGCCGCGTGGTGCATGGCGTGACGCTGCACGATGACTACGCCTGGTTGCGTGCGAAAAACTGGCAGCAGGTGATCGAGGAGCCGGAGAAGGTTCCGGCGGATATCGCGCGTTATCTCCGCGCCGAGAATCGTTATGCCTCCGCCGGCTTCCGGCCCATGAAGGCGCTGCAGAAACAGCTCATCGCCGAAATGCGCGGGCGCATGGTGGAAGATGAAAGTGCGCCGCCGTGGAAGGACGGTCCTTTTCTCTATTACGAGCGCTATCGCAAGGGCGCGCAATACTCGCTCTGCTGCCGCAAGCCGGCGGCGGGCGGGCGCGAGCACATCCTGCTCGATGGCCCGAAGGAAGCGCGCGGGCTCGATTACTTCGATCTCGGCGCCACCGCAGTCTCGCCCGATCACAGCCTCATGGCCTGGGCGGCGGATCTCACCGGTTCCGAGAGCTACATCATCCGCGTGCGCGACCTTGCGACGGGAGTGGATGCCGACAAGCTTGAGCGCAGCTCGGGCGATATCGTCTGGGGCCGCGACGGGCGCTTTTTCTATTACATCGAACTCGATTCCTCGCAGCGCCCCTATCGCGTGATGCGCCACCGGCTTGGCGAGCCGCAGGAAGCCGATGTCGAGATCTATCGCGAGGCAGATTCGGGCTGGTTCGTCAGTCTCGATCGCACGCAGGATGATCGCTACGCCTTCATCGACATCCACGACCATGAGACAACCGAGGTTCTGCTGCTCGATTTGGATGATCCGCGTGAGGTGCCCGTGCCGGTTTTCCCGCGCGAAGCGGGCATCGAATACGAGATCGACCACCATGAAGGGCGCATGATTATCCGCACCAACCACGCGGATGCCTCCGGCCGGAAGCCCGAGGATTATCGCATCATCGCCTTGCCTGTGGGCGAAACCGACACCCACAAGGCGGAGGTGCTGGTGGATGAGGTGCCGGGCCGCGCGATCCAGTCCGTGCATGTGCTCAAGGATTGGCTCATCTGGTCCACGCTCGGCGAGGATGGCCCGGCGATCCATGCGCGGAACTGGCGGAGTGGCACGGAAAAGACATTCCGGGCGCGCGCGCTCGGAGCTTTGGCAAGCGAGGTGGATTCCGGCTCGCGTGAAGCCGATGCGACCCGACAATCTCGAATCGTGGGAGATATTTCCGGCGCCATCGGCCCGGAATATGAGAGCGCTACATTGCGCCTCACCTTCTCGTCACCCGCCGAGCCGGAAATCACCCTCGACCACAATCTCGATACGGGCGAGGAAGTCATCCTCAAGCGGCAGGAGGTGCCTTCGGGGCATGATGCCGGGCGCTACGCGGTCGAGCGCGCCTATGCGCCCAGTGCCGATGGCGAGACGGTGCCGATTACCATCCTGCGGCTGGCTTCCACGCCGCTCGATGGCACGGCGCCTTGCCTGCTCTACGGCTACGGCTCCTATGGTTATGCCATGGATGCGGATTTCGAGACGGATCGTCTCAGTCTTGTGGATCGCGGCTTCGTCTATGCCATCGCGCATATCCGCGGCGGCATGGAGAAGGGCTTCCGCTGGTATCGCGAGGGCAAGCGCGAGAAGAAGATCAACTCCTTCCTCGATTTCATCACGGCTGCGGATTTTCTGGTGGCGAAGAAATACGCCGCGCCGAAGCGCATCGTCGCGCATGGCGTCTCCGCCGGCGGCATGCTCATGGGCGGCATCGCCAATATGGCCGGGGAGAAATTCGCAGGAATCGTGGCCGAAGTGCCGTTCGTGGACAGCCTCAATACCATCCTCGACCCCACTTTGCCGCTCACCCCACCCGAATGGGTGGAATGGGGCAACCCGATCGAGGATGTGAAGGCCTTCGAGGCCATGCGCGCCTATTCGCCCTATGACAACGTGGGCGCGAAGGATTACCCGCCGATGTTCATTGTCGGCGGCCTCACCGATCCGCGCGTGACCTATTGGGAACCGGCGAAATTCGTGGCGAAGCTGCGTGCGACCATGGCGGGCGGCGGGCCCATCCTCTTCCGCACGAATATGGGCGCGGGGCATGATGGTGCCTCGGGCCGCTATCGCCAGCTCGATGATGTCGCGCGGGTCTATGCGTTTGCGCTGGAAGTGACGGGGATGGTCGAACCGGCGACGAGTTGAGGGCGAACTCCCTCAGCCCCGCATGCCGCCATCAATGAATGCACGCAGGTCATCGAGACTACGGAAGCGGCGATCCACGCCCTCGCCCTTCGCGGTCACAGAGCCATCGGAATACATGGTGAAACGCGTGCCGCCGCTATCATAGGCGCCCACGACATCCAGCGTTTCCAGCGGCGCGAGATCGGCCTCGGCCTCCGAGAGTGCTGCGAGATCCTCATCGTGGATGAGGCCGGGCGTGTGCGAGGCTGGCTCTGGCGGAAGGGGCTCGGGTGCCGGCTGAGGCTCCGGCTCTGGCATGGGCTCGATGGCAGGCCGGGATTCCGGCTCGGCCATTGCGGGCGCAGCGAGCGTGTCATCCACGTCGTCATCATGATGCGCAGCGTCCTCGATCGCCCGGATTTCAGCATCGGACGGTGCAGCATCCGGCAAGCCGAAGCTCGGCAGCGGCGGCAAGGGCGGCAGAACGAGATCATCGTCATCGCCGGTATCTGCTGCGACTTCACGCGCGGGCGCGGGAAGCGCGGAATCCTCCGGCTCGCCCAGAATGACATTCTCCACGGGCGGCACGTCAGCATGAACCGCCTCAGGCGCGGCGGGTTCCGGGAGAGTGGCATGCTCGGCGCGCAAATCCTCGCGCCGAGGCTCGATCACCGGTTCGACCACGGCGAGAGTTGGTTGTGGTGCAGGCGCCCGAAGATCGGCGAAGAGATCGCGCTCGAAATCATCCATCAGCCGCGATTCCGGTTGCGATTCGGCGGATGGACGCAACGCACCGCCGAGAACCGCACCAGCCGCCGCGCCTGCCACCGCACCGGCGAGAACGGGCGCCATCGGCCGTACCGGCGCGACAGGTTCAGGCGTCGAGAGCATCGGCTCCGGCACAATCGGGGCAACGGTGGGCGCGATGGTCGGCGGGTCTTTGCGCGGGGCAGGCTCCACCGCAGGCATGGCCATGGCAGGCTCCAGTGCCTGGATTTCACGGATAATCCGCTGCCCCACGACGCCAAAACCGGTCAGCAGCCCGGCAGTCGAGAACAGGACGCTCGCCGCGACGAGGTAGCTGTTGCCAAGATCGGTGGGGATCAGCATCAGGGCCTGCCATGCGGCCCAGAGCGCCAGCAGGACAAACATTCCGGCCGCCCCGTAGATGACCTTCATGATGTTGCTCTCCTGCTCACGCGCGTCACATTGAAAAATCAGGCTAATTTCCGCCATCAGCGTAAACAATTCCTTGCGGAACGCAAAATGGACGCAGGAAAGCCTGCCCGCGTGCATTGCCATGGCGCGCAGCGGGGCCTATTTCTCCCATCGTCTGGCGCTTTCGCCGGTGCATCCGCCGCGCCTCGCGGCCCGTCATTCCAGAGGTTTTTCCATGTCCTTCACGCTGCCGGATCTTCCCTACGCGCATGATGCGCTCCAGCCCTACATGTCGAAGGAGACGCTCGAATATCATCACGACAAGCATCACCTTGCTTACGTGAACAACGGCAACAACCTGCTGAAGGGCTCCGAATTCGAGGGCAAGAGCCTCGAGGAGATCGTTATCGGCTCCCATGGCAAGAATGCCGGCCTCTTCAACAACGCAGGCCAGCACTACAACCACATCCATTTCTGGAAGTGGATGAAGCCGAATGGCGGCGGCAAGATCCCCGGCAACCTCGAAAAGAAGATCATCGAAGATCTTGGCTCCGTCGAGAAGATGAAGGAAGATTTCATCCAGGCCGGTGTCACGCAGTTCGGCTCGGGCTGGAACTGGCTCGCCGTCAAGGACGGCAAGATCGTCGTGATGAAGTCCCCCAACGGTGAAAGCCCGCTGGTGATGGGTGCGAAGCCGATCCTCGGCTGCGATGTGTGGGAGCATTCCTACTACATCGATTACCGCAACCGTCGCCCGGATTACCTCAAGGCCTTCGTCGAGCATCTCGTGAACTGGGAATACGTGGCCGAGATGTACGAGGCGGCGATCAAGTAAGCCGCTCCATCCGCGCAAAAACACAAAACGCCGGGGAGACCCGGCGTTTTTCATGTCTTTTGCAGGACAATAGGCCCGGCTATCAGCGCGGATACAGCGCCTCGTAGCCGTCAATGACGATTTCCTTGCCGCCCCAGCTGATGTTGCAGCGCCCGGCTACGACCTTGCCGGGATGGACACCCCCGCGATAGGGCGCGCGGCAGATGCGGTATTTGTCGTTGCCCGAACCGCCGCCGACATAGGCCCGGTCGAGATCGCCGAATGGCCGCCGCCAGACACCATAGCCGGTGAGAACCTGGTATTGCCGGGTCACGATTTCCGCGCCACCCCAGCCGAAATGACACATATCGACATGGACCTTGCCCGAGTGCCAGCCGCCCCGGTGCTGGGCGCGGCAGATATAGAGCACGCGATTATCGCCGTTATCCCCGCCGAGAATGGCTCCACCCACCGGCGGCTGGCCGGTGGTGCGGTTCACCCAGCGCGCGGGCGAATTCTGAGCATGGGCCGCGAGAGTGCTCGCAACAAAGGCTGCGGCGACGAGCGCGGCGATCCGGCGGTTCTGTCCCATCCGGCAGGGCTCAGTGGCCGTGCGCGTCTTCGTTGATGGTCACGGTCGGCATGTTGGAGAAATCCACCGCGACCGGGGTCTTCGCCTTGATGAGCTGGCTCTGATAGGTGCGGATGACATGCTCGAGGCGGCGGAAGGCTTCCTCGTAGGCGGTCGAGCCCTTCTGGTCCTCGAAAGGCTTGAGGCAGAAGGTGATGATTTCGCGCGGACGCTCGAAGCTGGAATTGGACATGGTGGCCTTCCCCGTTCCCTGTGTTGTGCAACCGTTGTGCAGCGCAGGTGCGTCCGCGTCAATCCGCCCTCCGTTGAGGGCCGGCCTCTATCCGCGAAAAACGAACCACGCGCCGGTGCAGATGAAGGCGAAGCCGATCAGATGGTTCATCGTCAGCTTCTCGCCGAGATAAACCACGGAGAAGCCAGCGAAAACCAGCAGGGTGATTACCTCCTGAATGGTTTTCAGCTCGGCCGCCGAGTAAACTTGATGACCCATCCGATTGGCCGGCACGGCGAGGCAATACTCGACGAAGGCGATACCCCAGCTCACGAGGATCACGATCGGCAGGGCCGTTTCCTTGAACTTCAGGTGGCCATACCAGGCGAGCGTCATGAAGACGTTGGAGGCCAGCAGCAAGGCAATCGGCATCCAGTGCGCGGAAGTCAGCGACATCGGTTGAAACCTTCAGAGTTCGGAGAAGCGCGCGGGGCGCATGCCCGCTGCCGCGCAGATCTCGTCGAGGCGCGGCGAGAGGAAGAAGCCCATCTCGGTTTCACGGCTGCCCGTAGCGGGGTCGAGGCCGCGCAACTCGTCATCGACGAAGCCGGGATGGCACATGATGAGCGGCCTTGGCCCGCATGCCACGAGGTAGCGCGCGAAATCGCCGGCATAATCGCCATTGGCCTCGAACCGGGAATAGCCGGAAAAGCCCTGATTAAGATCGAAGCCAAGGCTGCGCATGCGTGCGCCGAAGGGCCGCGCGAGGCTCGCGAGCAGCATCGCCTTCGCGCCATGCCGCTTGCGGGCGCGGATGGCCGCCACCGCATCGGTAGGGTCACGCAGATAGGGTTTCACGCCGGGAAAACGGCGCGGCAGCACCTCTGCCAGCACGCGACGCACACCGGGAAGAGCGTGAACATGCTGGTGGCCATCGATGAAATCCGGCGAGCGCCCCATGGCCTGCTCGAAGGCATCGATCTGCGCTTCAAGCTCGGCCGCGATTTCCCCGGCGGGCAGGCTGCCCATCACACCGGCCCGGAGGATGACTGGCAGCTTCGGCAAGGCCCCGGCGGGCGCGAGGCGGCTCATGCGCGTCAGCGGCGCTCCGCAGGTGAGGTTGAAATGCAACCCGAGATCCGCCACGCCCGAAAACTGGCCGAAAGCCGCGGCATTGCTGCGCCAATGCGGGCGGTTCGTCATCGCCCCCGCCGCCGTAATGCGCCCGACTTCCAGCAGGTCGATGATCCCGGCGCTCACGCCAGGTGTTAGCGCGAAATCATCGGCGGTCAGCACGAAACGGGTGGGTTCAGGCATTGGGGTTCCATTCATGCACCAGGCGCTATCCACCGGCAATTCGGTTTTGGACCCAGCGACAAGGGCTTCACCTTATGGCTCAGATCGTTCAGAAACAGAACGGGGGAGCGGCGTGGAAACACACCGCGAGGGAGAAGGATGCCATGAGCCACACGCGTGTTCCGGGAGCGGCCCACTGGCCTGCCGCAGCCTCGCGGCCTGAACTCAGCGTCATTGTGCCCGCCTTCAACGAGGGCGAGAATATCGATGCGCTGATCGGCAAGCTGGTGCCGGTGCTGGAGGAATGCGTCGCCTCGTTCGAAATCCTCTTCGTGGATGACGGCTCTTCGGATGACACGCTCGACCGCATCACCCGCTTTGCCGAGGCCGATTCACGCATCCGCGCCCTGCGCTTCAGCCGCAATTTCGGCAAGGAAATCGCGCTGGCCGCCGGCCTCGACCATGCCGAGGGCGATGCCGTGGCACTGATCGATGCCGATCTCCAGCATCCGCCGGAAATCCTGAAGACCTTCGTGGCGCGTTGGCGCGAGGGCTACGAGATGGTCTATGGCCAGCGGATCGACCGCTCGACCGATGGCCCCTTCCGCCGCTGGCTCACCGAGCGATTCTATCGCCTCTTCCGCAAATTCGGTGAAATCCCCCTGCCCGAAGGCGCGGGCGATTTCCGCCTGATGGATCGCAAGGTGGTGATGGCCCTGCGCAAATTGGGCGAGCGCGCGCGCTTCTCCAAGGGCCTGTACGCCTGGGTGGGCTTCCGCTCCGTTGGTGTGCCCTTCGAGGTGCAGGAGCGTCTGCATGGCACCTCGAAATGGGGCCTGCAGAAGCTCACGCGCTTTGCCTTTGATGGGCTGTCGTCCTTCTCCACCCTGCCGCTGAAGCTCGCGACCTATCTTGGTGTCGGCATCTCGATCTTCGCGATCACCTATGCGCTGGCGATCGCGCTTCGTACCCTGGTCTGGGGTTCCGATGTGCCGGGATTCCCGACGCTGGTGATCTCGGTGATGTTCTTCTCGGGCATCCAGCTCGTGTTTCTCGGCATTATCGGGGAATATATCGGCCGCATCTTCGCGGAGGTGAAGCGCCGGCCGCTCTACATCGTGGCCGAGGAAATTGGCGGCGAGCCGACAGAGCAGGCCGAGGCGACGCCCGTGCCGATCCGCGCCACGCCGCGAGCCCGCGCCAATCCATGATCCGGGCTTTCGTTTCCGTCAGCCTCTGGACCCTGCTTTCACGTGTCACCGGTTTTGTGAGGGACATCCTTCTTGCCCGCCTGCTGGGTGCCGGGCTGATGATGGATGCCTTCGCGGTGGCCTTCCGCCTCCCCAACCATTTCCGCGCAATCTTCGGCGAAGGTGCGTTTTCCTCGGCTTTCGTGCCGGCTTACACCCGCATTCGTACACAGGCGGGTGATCTCGCGAGCCGCCGCTTTCAGGGCGAGATCCTCACGCTGATGCTCATCGCGCAGGGGCTGCTGCTGGCGCTGGTGCTCCTGTTCACGCCGGGTTTCATCCGCCTGCTCGCGCCGGGTTTCGCGGCCTCGGGGCAGGCGATGGGGCTCGCGGTGGAACTCACGCGCATCACCTTTCCCTATCTCGCGCTGGTGTCGCTGGTGGTGTTGTGGACGGGCGTTCTCAATGCCGAGAAGCGTTTCGTGGCCGGAGCCGCCGCGCCCGTGCTGCTCAATCTGGCGATGATCTCGACCCTGCTGCTTGCGGGGTTCTTCGCGAGCGGCGCGCATGCCGCGGCCTGGGGCGTGCTGCTCGCGGGCGTTCTGGAAGCGGGGCTGCTGATCATCGCGGCGATGCGCGCGGGGCTTCTCGCGCCGCCCGTCTGGCCGCGCTGGAATGGCGAACTCGCGCGCTTCTTCCGCGCTTTCGGGCCGGCTGTGATCGGCTCTGCCGGGGTGCAGATCGCGATGCTCGCCGATACGATCCTCGTGACCTTCCTGCCGGCGGGCGGGGCGTCCTCGCTCTATTATGCAGATCGGGTCTATCAGTTGCCCATCGGCGTGATCGGCGTTGCGGCGGGCACCGTGTTGCTGCCGGAAATGGCTAAGCGCCTCGCAGCGGGCGATGAAACCGGCGCGCACAAGGCGCAGAACCAGAGCCTTGCCATCTCGCTGATGCTCGCGATCCCTTTCACGGCGGCGTTTCTGGTCATCCCGCAGGAGATCATCCGCGGGTTCTTCGGCTATGGCGCATTTGGCGAGGATGCCGTGCGCGCTTCCGCCGCCGTGCTCGCCGCCTATGCCTGTGGCCTGCCGGCGGTGGTGGCCATCCGCTCGCTCGTCGCGAGTTTCCATGCGCGCGGCGACACGCGCACGCCGCTTTATGCCTCTCTGACCGCGATTGCGCTCAATCTCGGGCTGAAACTGCTGCTCTGGCGCGATTATGGCGCAGCGGGCCTCGCCTTCGCCACGGCTCTCGGCGCCATCGCCAATGCGCTGATCCTTGGCGCTCTCGCCATCCGCCAGAAGAAGGCGGGGCCGGATGCCGAGCTGGCCTTGCAGCTCGCGATCGCAGTGATCGGCACAATCTGGCTGATTGCGACCCTGCTGCTGGTGCGGGAATTTGCGGGCAGCGCCTTTGCGGCCCTACCCGCCTTCGCGAAGCTTGCAGTGCTCACGGCAGCGGGCATCGCGGCCTATGGCGGCATTCTGCTGTTCTGCGCGCGGCTCGCGAAACTCTCGCTGCGCTTCCGCTGATCAGGACCGGCGGCCGACCATCACCGGCGTGCAGCGCGCGAAACCGGGGCGCAGCGGATGGGACATGGCATGCTTGGCCAGCCAGTTTTCGCAAGATGCGACATCACGGAAGCAGGCCTGGAACGATTTCCAGTCGACCACGCCATCCCGCACCGGGCGGCCACCGAGGTAGTTCCCGGCGATGACCAGGGTATCGCCAGCGAAATGGCGGGCGGAATGACAGGGAATGCCCACCGAAGGCGGCGTCCATGCCAAAGCTGGGGAGGCCGCGAGCAGGACGCCGAACAGGCCACCGGCCAGAGCAAGATTGCGCATGCATGCCTCCATAACGCCAGGAAATCCGGCCAGACTCGACCCTAAACCATTGATTCGGGCAAGGCCGAACCCGCCGCGCCGGATAGCCGAGAGTTGAATTGCAGACAAATTCAAAAAAACATATATATGTTGCCAATCAAGCCATCGGATGGAGAACGATCATGGTTCGCAACATTGGAACAATCGACCGCGCCTTGCGGATCATCGTCGGGCTGGTGCTCATCGCCTATGCCATTCCGCTGGGCTTCACCAAGACCGGCTGGAACTGGGTGGGCTGGATCGGCGTGGTGCCGCTGCTCACGGCCTTCCTCGGGAATTGCCCGGCCTATTCTATTCTTGGCGTCTCGACCTGCAAGATGAAGGGCCAGTGAGCCCATCCGCTTCAGCGGATATGCGCGTGAAATATCACTGAAACAGATCGGGCCTATGCCGTCTCCTGTCGTGATGAACACAGGAGACGGATCATGAAGCGTGCTCTTTTGGCTTTGACCCTGCTTGCAGCCTCGGGAATGGGCGCTGCGGCCCAACATGCGGGCCACCACGGCGCGCATCAGGGTCATGGCAGACCCGCGGCCAAGGCGGAAACGCCCGCGACCAAGGCCTATCGCGCCGCCAATGACAAGATGCACAAGGACATGGACATCACCTTCTCGGGCGATGCCGATATCGATTTCTTCAAGGGAATGATCCCCCACCATCAGGGCGCGATCGATATGGCGCGCGTGGTGCTCCAGCACGGCAAGGACCCGGAAGTGAAGAAACTCGCCGAAGAGGTGATCGCCGCGCAGGAGAAGGAAATCGCCTTCATGCGCGAATGGCTGAAGAAAAAGGGCCAGTAAGGCCTCGCCACAAACGAAAAGGCCGCGGTTTGCGCCGCGGCCGATTCCGAAGGGGTCTCGAACCTTCTTGAGGGACACCGCCTGCGTCTGGGGGGCTCAACAGACGGAAAAATCCTCTTGAGCCTTCATACAAGCCACCCCTTTATGGACGCGTAAGGCCGGGATTGTGGCAAAATCCCGAATTGGAACACGCCGGCGTGATCAGCCGGAATGCGCGAATTCCCAGTAGAGTTCGCGTGCCTTGCGATAGGCCGGCCCGGCCTGGAATTCGCGATCATCAAGGCGCGTGACCGGCATTACCTTCGAGTAATTGCCGGAGATGAAAACCTCGTCCGCGCCCGCGAAATCCTGGTAGCTCAGCGCCTGTTCCACCACCTGCAGGCCGGATTCGCGCATCAGCCGGATGACGCGCTGGCGGGTGATGCCATTGAGGAAGGCCCCGTTGGGCGCAGGCGTGAACACCACGCCATCCTTTGCCATGAAGATGTTGGCGGTGGCCGTTTCCGCGATGTTGCCGAGCAGATCACGCACGAGGCAATTGTCGAACCCGCGCGATTTCGCTTCCGAGAGGCAGCGCGCGTTGTTGGGGTAGAGGCAGCCCGCCTTCGCATCGGTCGGCATGCATTCGAGCGAGGGGCGACGGAAGGGCGAAAGTGTGAGGCTCATGCCCTTCGGCTCCGGCATGGGCGCCACGAACAGGCAGAGCGCGAAGCGGCAATCATCCGGGTTCGGCAGGATGGTCGAGACGCCCTCGCCTTCCGCCCAGACCATGGGCTTCACGTAGAGCGGTGCGTCAGGCGCGAATTTCTTCGTGCCCTCCTTCGTGAGCGCCACGATGTCCTCGGGCGTTACCCCCGCCTTGAGGCCGAGATTGGAGGCCGAGCGCACGAGGCGTTCCGCGTGGCGGTCGAGATCGGGGTAGACGCCCTCGAAGACGCGCGCGCCATCGAACACGGTGGAAGCGAGCCAGAAGGCATGGCTGCGCGGGCCCATCAGCGGTGGGTTGCCCTCCATCCATTGGCCTTGAAAAAAGGTCCAGGTTTGCGACCACGCCATGATGTTCCTCCGGAGAAAAAGTTTCCCCATACGAACGGGCAGTCACGGGAAGGTCAATTGCCAAGGCTGCGTATGAATGCGCTATTCCAACAAATCATTGAATGATCAAAACTGCTGATTAGGTAAAATGCAGAGCCAGTGGAGGGAGTCATGGGGCGGATTTTCATGTTTGACGCCTATGGCACGCTGCTGGATGTGCATTCCGCTGTTCTTCGCGCAGGTGCCCCGCTGGGCGACAAAGCCGCTGAAATGTCTGCACTCTGGCGGCAGAAGCAACTTGAATACAGCTGGGTTCTCACGGCCATGGGCCAGGCCGGCCAATCGGATTTCTGGGCACTGACCCAGAGCGCGCTCGATTTCGCGCTGGCGCGCCATGGCCTTCAGGATTCGCACCTGCGACAGGCGCTTCTCGATGCCTATCGCGCCCTCGATCCGTTCCCCGAGGTGGTGAAGGTGCTGGCAAGGCTGAAATCCGCGCGCCACCGCACGATCATTTTCACCAATGGCACGCATTCCATGATCAAGGATGCGATGGCGGCGAGCCGGCTCGGCAGCGTCATCGATCAGGTGATCACGGTGGAGAGCACCGGGCATTTCAAGCCCGCGCCGCAGGTCTATGCCGTGGCGGCGCGGCTCGCCTTGGCTGACCATCCCTCCGAAATCACCTTCGTCTCGTCGAACCGCTGGGATGTCGCGGGGGCCTCGGCGGCCGGCTTCGTGCCCGTCTGGGTCAATCGCGCCGGCCTGCCGGATGAATATGCCAGCTTCCCACCCATGAAGATCGTTGCCGATCTTCATGGGGTCGAGTGAGGCTCAGCGCCCGGCCAGCGCCACGAGAATGCGCGCCCAGCTCTTCTGGCCGCGATAGAAGTTCTCGAGGTCGTATTTCTCGTTCGGCGAGTGGATTCGGTCGTCGTCGAGACCCCAGCCGATCAGCAGCGCATCGAGCCCGAGCACGCGCTTGAAATCGCCCACGATGGGAATGGAACCGCCATGGCCGAGCACCACCGGCTCGGTGCCCCATTCATCACGCAGGGCCTGCACCGCGAGGCGCAGATCGGGGCTGTCCTCGCTCACCTGCACGGCGCGGCTGCCCTTGTAGCCGATGAACTCGACCGAGCAATCCGGCGGGATCTGCGCCGAAACATATTCCCGGAAATTATTCTGGATGGCCTTGGGATCCTGATCATGCACGAGGCGGAAGGAGATTTTCGCCCGCGCTTCCGCCGCGATCACGGTCTTGGTGCCGGCCCCGGTGTAGCCACCCCAGATGCCGTTGCAATCGCAGGTCGGTCGCGCCTGGATCTTCTCGATCAGCGTGCGGCCCTTCTCGCCGGCAGCGTATTTCAGGCCGATCGTGCCGAGGAAATCCGCCTCAGTCAGGCCTAGAGCCTCCCACGAGGCCTTGCGGTTATCGCCCGTCTCGTGAACGCCCTCGTAGAAATGCGGCACCATGATGCGCCCCTCGGCATCATGCATGCTCGCGATGATGCGCGCGAGGATGTGGATGGGGTTCTGCGCCGTGCCGCCGAAATGGCCGGAATGCAGGTCACGATTCGCGGCCCGCACGATGATTTCCTCGTAGAGCATGCCGCGCAGCGATGATGTCACCTGCGGCCGGCCGCGATCCCACATGCCGGTATCGCAGACGAGGCAGATATCCGCCTTGAACTCGCTGGCATTCGCTTCAAGGAAGGCCGGCAGGTTGATCGAGCCGTTCTCTTCCTCGCCCTCGATCATCACCGAGAGCGACACCGGCAGGTCGCCCGTCTCCGCGATGATCGCGCGGCAGGCCTCAAGGAAGGTCATGATCTGGCCCTTGTCATCCGCCGCACCGCGCGCGCAGATCACCGGGCGGCCGGGTGAAATTTCCTTCACCACCGGCTCGAAGGGCGAATTCTCCCACAATTCCAGAGGGTCCACCGGCTGCACATCGTAATGGCCGTAGAATAGCACATGCGGCTTGCCCGGCCGGCGGCGATGGCCCACCACAACGGGGTGGCCCGGCGTTTCGCGCAAGGCGGCCTCGAAACCCATGGATTTCAGATCCGCGACGAGGTGCTCGCCCGCACGGCGGACATCCGCCTTGTAGGCCGGATCTGTGGAGACCGAGGGAATGGCGAGCCAGGATTTGAGGCGCGCGAGCGTTTCGCCCTCGCTGGCTTCGAGGCGCGAGAGGACGGCAGGGATGGTCATGGTCAGCTCTTCCGATGTGGGGGTCAGCGCCCCATCATCCACAGTGCGAGCTTCAGCGCAATCACCCCCATGATGCATGCAATGATTGCATCAAGAACGCGCCACGCCACCGGCTTGGCAAAAAGCGGGGTCAGCACCCGCGCGCCATAGGCGAGGCCGAAGAACCACACGAAGGAGGCAGTGGCCGCGCCGATGCCATAGGCCCAGCGCTCCGGCCCCGTAAACCCAGCCGCAAGGCTGCCCACGAGGATCACCGTATCGAGATAGACATGCGGGTTGAGCAGGGTGAAGGCCGCACAGGCCGAGAGCGCAGCCTTCAAGGTGAGCGGCGCGCCCTGCCCTACCTGCATGGCCGAGGGTGCCAGCGCCCGCTTCGCCGCCATCAGCCCGTAGGCCACCAGAAACACGATGCCGAAAATGGCGACCGCGTTGATCAGCGCCGGCACGCGTTCGATGAGGAAGCCCAGACCCGCCACACCCAGCGCGATCAGCAGCGCATCGGAGACCGCGCAGAACAGGGCCACCGCGAAGACATGCTCGCGCTTGATGCCCTGCCGCAGCACAAAGGCATTCTGCGCACCAATCGCTACGATGAGCGAGCCGCCGATGGCAAAGCCGGTGATGAAGGGAATCGTCATTTCTGCATGTCATCCTTGCGCGGAAATGCGCCGGCATGGTTTTCTGGCTGAGCTGTCATGGGAGGGGGCTTCATGCGCCAGCGATCGTTGCTTGTCCTGTCGGCGATGATTCTCGCCGCGTCACCCGTTCTTGCCCAGAAACGGCGCGCGGCGGAACCTCCGCCGGACAAAATCAAATACGAGCAGCTGAAAATCACAGCAGTTGCGGGGCAGGAAATCCAGGTCCGCCGCGCCTATGCGATGAGCCTCGACTGCACATTGCTGGAGCCCAATCGCATCGCGCTCATCACGCCGCCCAAGGGTGGTGATCTGGTGGAAAAACCGCTGGAGGGTTACCCCAATTTCGGGCGCGACAATCCCCGCGCGGCCTGCAACAGCCAGAAGGTGATAACCACCTACGCGATCTACAAGGCGCGCGAGGATTTTCGCGGAACCGACAATTTCCGCTTCGCCATCGTTTATTATGACGGCACGGCGAGCCATTTCGATGTCGAAGTCACGGTCTGGCGGTGAGGGCGAGATGATGCGTTTCCTGACCGCCCTGCTTTTCGCCCTCGTGATACTCCCCGCCGGCGCGCAGGCCCAGCAGGGGCAGGCGCGCGATCCTGTCTTCAACTGGGTGCGCTACGCCGTCGGCACGCAGCCTCTGAGGCTCTACCATGCTGGCCATGTGCGTATAGATTGCGAACCCATGGGCGAGATCCGCATGGTGCTGCCCTTGGCGCCACAAAACGGCACGGTTGAAGCCGTGCCGAGCATGGATTTCGTGAATTACGGCAACGAGGAGCCCTACAAGAAGTGTTCCGCGCGCCGCACTCGGGGTGTCACGGTCACCTACAAGGCTCGCGAGGGTTATCGCGGGCCGGACAAGTTCAGCTTTCTGCTGGTTTACAGCGACGGCACCAGCCGCCGCTACAATGTCGAGATGACGGTGTATTGAGCGCGAGGGGCGGCCTCAGCGCCGCCCGCCCAGAAGGCTTCCCAGTACGCCGCGGACAATCGCCGTGCCGATCTGCCGCCCGACGGATGTCGCCACAGAGCGCGCGGCAGAGGTCGCGATCTTCTCGGCCATGCTCTGCGGCGGCTTGGCCGTTCCGCGGCCGCGCCCGGTCGGCGCGGGAGCGCCGCCCCCGAAAATGCCGCCCAGCACATTGCCGAGAATGCCACCGCCGCCCTGCGCTGCCTTCGCGGCTTCCTCGGCCCGCACCGCGAGCATCTCGAAGGCGCTCTCGCGGTCCACGGTCTCGGTATACTTGTTGCGGAAGGGGCTCTCCTTCATCAGCGCGCCGCGCTCCTGCGGGGTGATCGGCCCGACCCTGCCGCCCGGCGGGGCGACGAGCGTGCGCTCGACGATCGATGGCGCGCCCTTGCCTTCGAGCACGGAGACCAGCGCCTCACCCACCCCGAGATTGGTGATCACCTCGGCCGTCTTGAATTTCGGGTTAGCGCGGAAGGTCTCGGCGGCAGCCTTCACCGCCTTCTGCTCGCGCGGGGTGAAGGCGCGCAGCGCGTGCTGCACGCGATTGCCGAGCTGCGCGCCCACTTTATCCGGCACATCCAGCGGGTTCTGCGTGACGAAATAGACGCCCACGCCCTTCGAGCGGATGAGGCGCACGACCTGCTCGATGGCATCGATGAGCGCTGGCGGCGCATTGTCGAAGAGCAGATGCGCCTCATCGAAGAAGAAGACGAGCTTGGGCTTCTCGGGGTCGCCCACTTCCGGCAACTGCTCGAAGAGTTCCGAGAGCATCCAGAGCAGGAAGGTCGCGTAGAGGCGCGGCGACTTCATCAGCTTGTCGGCGGCGAGGATGTTGATATGGCCGCGGCCTTCCTCGTCCGTGCGCATGAAATCCGCGAGTTCCAGCGCGGGCTCGCCAAAGAAATTCGCGCCGCCCTGATTTTCGAGCACCAGAAGCTGGCGCTGGATGGCGCCCACCGAGGCCGAGGAGACATTGCCATAGGTCGCCTGCAATTCGGCCTGCAGTTCCTTGTTGTTGCCGAGTTCCGCGAGCATCGCGCGCAGGTCTTTCAGGTCGAGCAGCAGCAGGCCGTGCTCATCCGCATAGCGGAAGAGGATGTTCAGCACGCCTTCCTGCGTCTCGTTGAGCTCCATCAGCCGCGCGAGCAGCAGCGGGCCCATCTCGGCTACAGTGGCGCGAATGGGGTGCCCCTGCTCGCCGAAGAGATCCCAGAACACCGCCGGATATTGCTCGGCCTTGTATTCAACGCCGATCTCCTTCGCGCGATTGACGAAAGGCGGCAGGGAATTGCCCATGGCCGCGACGCCCGAGAGATCGCCCTTGATATCCGCCGTGAAGACCGGCACGCCATTGGCGGAAAAGCCCTCGGCCAGTTTCTGCAGCGTCACGGTCTTGCCGGTGCCGGTGGCACCCGTCACGAGGCCGTGGCGGTTGGCGAGCTTGAGGGTCAGTTCCTCGAACTTGGTTTCGCTCTTGCCGATCAGAATGGTCTTCGCGTCTGCCACGTCGCTCTCCAGCGGTTTTTTCCATTGGGCTCCAAATTTCTCTGGGGCTCCAAGCGCATATATCCGCTTCTCCGCGCTTTCGGAAAGGTCGCATTTGAGCGAAAATTCGCCTGCAATTGTCATCCACCGGAAAGAAGCAGGCAAAGCCGTGGTAAGCTGGCGCAAGGCAGGCTTCCGCCCATCGTGATTGCAAGGGAGAACCCGATGCCCCATCGCCTCACGCTCGCCGTGCTCGCGCTCTTTGCCGCAGCCGTCCCCGCCTCCGCCGATCTTTACCGTCGCGCGGATGGTGCGGAAATCGAGGCGAAGGTGCTCGACGCGCGAGGCTGCGCGCCGCTGGCGATCATCAGCCATGGCCTCGGCGGCAGCCTCGCGGGGAATGCGCCGCTGGCTTCCGCGCTGAACCGCGCGGGGTTTCGCGTGGTGGTGCCGAGCCATGCGGAAAGCGGGCGGGAACTTCTGGTGCGCGGCATCGGCGGCGGGCGCGGCGGGATTGATCGCGCAGCGTCCGACCGCAAGGCGCATGAGGCGCGGCAGGCCGATCTCGATGCGATTCTCGCGACGGAAAACACGCGCTGCCGCGTGCCCTTCAAGGTGCTCGCGGGCCATTCCATGGGCGCGCGCACCGCTCTGGTGGAAGCCGGTGCGACCTCCACCGCGAACATCACGGGGCGCGATCGCTTCGATGCCTATATCGCCATCTCCCCGCTCGGCGAGGGGCCGGGCTTCTTCCCCGGCGGCGCGATGAAATCCATCCGCAAGCCCGTGCTGATGATCACCGGCACGGAGGATCGCTCCGTCGGTGGCGGTTATGAAACGCGCCTCTCGACCTATGAAGGCCTGCCGCCGGGCCGCAAGCGCCTCGCGGTGATCGACGGCGCGACGCATCGCGCATTGGGCGGGCGCGGCGATCCGCAGGTGGCCAACATGGTCGGCACGCTCGCGGTGGAGTTTCTCCAGCAGCTCCGCCCCGGTCCATGGGGGCCGGCAGGCAAGCGCGCGGGCGTGACCATCGACGAGAAGTGATGGAACCAGACGTTCGTTCATACCTAAACAATCTGCGCTTGCCTGCCCTCGCGGGATCGCGTAACGCTCCGCCAAAGTGTCATCCCGGGAGGAACGATCATGATGCAGGAACTCATCAATCGCGTGGTGCAGAATGTCGGGCTCGATCCCGCTCTGGCCGAGAAGGCCGTGGGGATGATCCTCGCCTTCCTGCAGAAGGAAGCGCCGGATGCGGCAGCCGAGGCTTTTGCGGCGATGCCGGGTGCGGCCGAACTCGCGGCGGCCAATGGCGCTTCTGAAGGCGGCGGCGGCCTGATGGGCAGCCTGATGGGCATGATGGGTGGCGGCGGCGGCGTGATGGCGCTGGGACAGCAGCTCATGGGTGCGGGCATCGGCATGGGCCAGATCCAGGGCCTCTCGAAGGAAGTCTTCGCGTTCGGCCGCGAAACGGCGGGCGAGGATGCGATGGGCGCGCTCGTCGGCGCCATTCCGGGCCTCAGCCAGTTCGTTTGAGCTGCCATCGAAAACGAATTCCAAGGCCTCGCGCTCCGGCGCGGGGCTTTTTTGTAGCTGTGGATGGCCTTGATCCAACCTTTAGCCCCCTTCCAAAGTCCATTTCGCCTTGAGCGAGGCTCGCGTTATAGAAGCCGCCCATGGCTGACCATGATCCGACCCCGCTGAACCTTGCCTCCGAATTTCCGGCCGTGACCGAGAGCGACTGGCGTCGCCTTGTCGATGGCGTGCTCAAGGGAGCGTCCTACGAGAAGAAACTCGTGACGCTTACCGCCGATGGCATCGCGCTCCAGCCGATCTATCCGCGCGATGCGCAGGCCGAGCCCGTCGCCGGGGCGCGCGGCACGAACCCCTGGGGCATTGCGGCCACGGTCGATCATCCCGATCCCGCCGAGGCCAATCGCCTCGCGTTGGCGGATCTCGAAGGCGGGGCGGATCAGCTCACCCTCGCGTTTGCCGGTTCGCTCACCGCGCGCGGCTTCGGCCTGCCGGCGAAGCCCGAGGCCATCGCGGAGGCGCTTCGGGGCGTGCATTGCGATCTGGTGCGCCTGCGGCTTGACCCGCCTCCCTTCGCAGGCGGGGACACGGCCGATGCCTTCCGCGCTTTCGCGAAAGCCCGCAACCTGCCCGGCGCGACGCTGAAAGTGGAATTCGGCATGCGCCCGCTGGCGGATTGGGCGCGCATCGGCGCCATTCCGAAAGCTTGGCTCGCCATCTGCACCCGCATTCGCGAGGCTGTGACGGCGCTGCTCGAAGCCGGGTTCACCGGCCCGTTCCTCACAGCGGATTCCCGCCCCTTCCACGAGGCGGGCGCCAGCGAGGCGCAGGAAATCGCGAGCCTGATTGCGCAGGGCATTACCTATCTGCGCCTGCTCGGCAAAGGCGGGTTTGCGCCGGAGAAGGCGCAGGCGCTCATCGCCTTCACCATCGCGGCGGATCAGGACCAGTTCCTGACGCTCGCGAAAATCCGCG
This sequence comes from Beijerinckiaceae bacterium, assembly GCA_025458025.1. Classification (GTDB taxonomy): domain Bacteria; phylum Pseudomonadota; class Alphaproteobacteria; order Rhizobiales; family Beijerinckiaceae; genus Rhabdaerophilum. The sequence goes on from JALOTF010000003.1 coordinate 85,379, forward strand.
CCTTCCGCCGCCTCTGGGCCGGCGTGCTGGAGCATTGCGGCGTGAAAAAGCCCGCACCGGCGCTCATCCATACCGAAAGCGCCTTCCGCATGATGACGCGGCGCGACCCCAACGTGAACATGCTGCGCGTGTCGATCGCCGGACTCGCGGCGGCTCTGGGCGGAGCGGATTCGCTCACCCTGCTGCCGCATAGCGCGGCCCTGGGCCTGCCGGATGAGAATGCCCGGCGCCTTGCGCGCAATACGAGCCTCATCCTGCTCCGCGAATCCAACCTCAATCGCATGATCGACCCCGCCTCGGGTTCGGGCGCGATCGAGGAGATCACCGAGACTTTGGAAGAGAAGGCCTGGGCTATCGTGCAGCATATCGAGGCCGAACGCGCAGGCAGCCTCGGCGGCATGGCGGCGGCGCTGGAAAGTGGTGCCCTCGCCCGCAAGATCGCCGCGACTCGGGAGAACCGCCTGCGCGCGATTGCCAGCCGCGCAGTTCCGGTGACCGGCGTAAGCGAGTTCCCGAATATCGGCGAGGCCGATACCGCCGTGCTGATGCCCGCGCCTGCAACTGCGGACGGCCAGACTAAATTCCCAAGCGTGCGCCTCGCGACCCCGTTTGAAACATTGCGCGACCGCGCCGATGCGCTGGCCGCGAAGGGCGCGAAGCCGCGCGTTTTCCTCGCGCCGCTCGGGCGGCTCGCGGATTTCACCCCGCGCGCGACCTTCACCCGGAACGCCTTCGAGACCGGTGGCATCGAGGCGCTTCTCTCCGACGGCTTTCCGCTATCCGCCGGTGGCACGGATGTCGATGCGCTGATCCGTGCCTTCAAGGCTTCCGGGACCAGCCTCGCCTGCATCGTGGGCACGGATGCGGATTATGCCGCAGAGGCGGTTAGCATCGCCGCAGCCCTCACCAAGGCCGGGGCCACAACCCTGCTGATGGCTGGCAAGCCGGGCGATCTCGAAGCCGCGCTCGCCGAAAACGGCGTGAGCGGTTATGTTGCCTTCGGCATGGATCTCGTCAGCTTCCTTGATCGTTTGCTGACCGACCTCGAGCAGAAATCGTGAGCGGGAGGATGAACATGGTCCCGGATTTCTCGACCCTTCCCAAGCCTTCGAGCCGCGCGCCATCCCAAGCCGCCCGCGACCATGCCGGGCGCGCTTCCGCGTGGGAGACGCCCGAGGGCATCGCTATCGCGCCGCTGACGGATGAAGCCGCCCTCGCGGGCCTCGATTTCCTGAGCACATGGCCGGGCGCAGCGCCTTTCCTGCGGGGGCCCTACCCCACGATGTATGTGACCAACCCGTGGACCATCCGCCAATATGCGGGCTTCTCCACGGCGGAGGATTCCAACGCCTTCTATCGCCGCAACCTCGCGGCCGGGCAGAAGGGCCTGTCGGTGGCCTTCGATCTCGCGACCCATCGCGGTTATGATTCCGATCACCCCCGCGTCGCGGGCGATGTCGGCATGGCGGGCGTGGCGATCGATTCCATCCTCGACATGCGCACGCTCTTCGATGGCATTCCGCTCGATCGGATGTCCGTTTCGATGACCATGAACGGCGCGGTTCTGCCCATTCTCGCGCTGTTCATTGTGGCGGGCGAGGAGCAGGGCGTTCCGGCGGCGAAGCTCTCGGGCACGATCCAGAACGACATCCTGAAGGAGTTCATGGTCCGCAACACCTATATCTACCCGCCTGCGGGTTCGATGCGGATCATCTCGGATATTTTCGCCTATACGGCGGAAAACATGCCGAAATTCAACTCGATCTCCATCTCCGGCTATCACATGCAGGAGGCGGGCGCGAC
>JALOTF010000146.1 GCA_025458025.1 Beijerinckiaceae bacterium
AAACGGAGTAATCTCGATGGATCCGATCGTTGGCAAGTATATCGGCGCTGGTCTCGCGGCGCTTGGCATGGGCCTCGCCGCCATGGGCGTGGGCAACATCTTCGGCAACTTCCTCTCGGGCGCGCTGCGCAACCCGTCGGCGGCTGATGGCCAGTTCACCCGCGCGCTGATCGGCGCGGCGCTCGCGGAAGGTCTCGGCATCTTCTCGTTCGTCGTCGTCATCTTCCTGCTCTTCGTGGTGTAAGGTCGAGCCTCGCGCTCAAGACTTTCGCGGGCGGCGCCTTCGGGAATGCTGCCCACCACCACCCTGATGTCCGGATGCGGCCCATGCGCTTCGTGCTTGTGACGCTGATTGCGACCCTTCCCGCTCTGCCGGCCCTTGCGGCCGGTGCCGAGGGCGGTGGGCATCGCTTTCCGCCTTTCGATTCCTCGACCTATGCGAGCCAGCTCTTCTGGCTGGTGCTGACGTTCGGGGCGCTCTATGCGCTCATGAGCCGCGTGGCCCTGCCGCGCATCGGCTCTGTGCTCGAAGAGCGTCGCGAGACGATCGAGGGTGCCCTTCGTGCGGCCAGCGCCGCGCAGAAGGAAGCCGAGGAGCAGGCTGCTGCTCTGGAGGCCTCGCTGGCCAAGGCTCGCGCCAATGCGCAGTCCATTGCCGGTGAAGCCCGCGACAAGAGCGCCAAGGAGATCGACGCGCAGCGCGCTTCGGTCGAGAAGGATCTCGCGACCAAGCTTGCCGCCGCGGAAGCCCGCATCGCCGAGACCAAAGCCAAGGCGATGGGCAATGTCGAGGGCATCGCCAAGGATGCCGTGTCGGCCATCGTCGAACAGCTTGGCGGCAAAGCCACGGATGCGGCGGTCGCCAAGGCGATCAGCGCAGCGCAGGGCTGAGGAGAACATCAATGGATGCCAGTTTCTTCACAGCGCTTGCCCTGCTGATCTTCCTCGGCATTCTCGGCTTTGCCGGCGTGCACAAGTTCATTCTCGCGGGTCTCGATGCCCGTGGCGCGAAGGTTGCCGCCCAGTTGGGTGAGGCTGAACGTCTGCGCAACGAGGCTGCGGCCCTGCTGAAATCCTACGAGGACAAGCGCAAGGCTGCGGAAAAGGAAGCCGCCGAGCTGGTCGAGGCTGCGAAGGCCGAAGCCAAGCGTGTCGAGGCGGAAGCCAAGGCCAAGCTCGAGGATTTCGTGAAGCGCCGCACGGCGCAGGCTGAACTCAAGATCGCGCAGGCCGAGCAGCAGGCCGCTGCCGACGTGCGCAAGGCCGCTGCCGAACTCGCAGTAAAGGCTGCCGGTTCCATCCTTGCCGCCGCGAAGGGCGACGACGCCTTCACCGAGGGGCTGAAGCAGGTGAAGACGCAGCTCAACTGAGCTTTTACCGCTTGGAAACGTTCCCAAGGCCGCCTCCGGGCGGCCTTTCCGTTTTCATGGCATGATGAGCGGGAATCGGGGAAATGCCATGAGGCACGTTCGAATCCTGCTGGGCGCGATCTGCGCTATTGTCGCCTTCCAGTCGCTGGCCGCACAGGAGGTCATCACGCTGCCCGGCCGCGAGGGGCTGACGCTCAAGGCCAAGCTCTACAAGCCTGCGGGCGCTGGCCCCTTCCCGGCCATCGTCGCGCTGCATGGCTGCGGCGGCCCGTGGCAGACCCGCGATGACGATTGGGGCCAACGCCTCGCCGGTGCCGGATTCCTCGTGATCTTCCCCGACAGTTTCGGCTCGCGCGGGCTCGGTTCACAATGCCGCGTTCACGACCGCTCAATCCGCCCGCGTGATCGCGCCGAGGATGTCTTCGCGACCGCCGAGTGGCTCGCAGCGCGCGGGGATATCAGCCGGAACCGCATCGGCCTTCTCGGCTGGTCGAATGGCGGCTCGACTGTGCTCTCCGCCGCGCGCACCGGCCGCGGTCCGAGGGGTGTTGAATTCCGCCAAGCGATCGCGTTCTATCCCGGCTGCCGGGTCTATGCAGAGGATGCCCGCTATCGCACGCGCCTGCCCGTAACGATCCTGCACGGCCTCGCGGATAACTGGACGCCCGCCGAACCTTGCAAGGCGCTGCCGGGCACGCGCTTCATTGGTTATGAAGGCGCGTATCATGATTTCGACCACCCAAACCTGCCTATCCGCGAACGGAAGGCGGCCTACACCGCTGATGGCAGCGGCATCGTGACGGTCGGCACCCATCCGGTGGCGCGCGCGGCTGCGATTCGCCAGGTGATGGCAATTTTCGGCGGGATGTAGTGACCCACGAAAAGGGCCCGGTTTCCCGGGCCTTTTGCATTCACTCCGCCGCCTGCTGCATTGGCTGCGGTGGCGTCCACCGCAGGATGGGGTTGCGCGCGGCGCGCGTTTCATCCAGCCGCCGACGCGGCGCATGGAAGGGCGCACCGGAGAAGCGTTCGGTCTCACCACGCTTGGCGCGCATCGCGAGATCCCGCAGAGCCATGATGAAGAGATCGAGCGAGGCTCGACTTTCGCTCTCGGTCGGCTCCACCAGCATCGCGCCATGCACCACGAGCGGGAAATACATGGTCATCGGGTGGTAGCCCTCGTCGATCATCGCCTTCGCGAAATCGAGCGTGGTGACGCCGGTATCCTT
>JALOTF010000147.1 GCA_025458025.1 Beijerinckiaceae bacterium
CCTGCGCGTGCAGGAACTGATCGCTTTCCATCAGCGTGCGATGGTCGAAGGATCGCCCCCAGGCCTCAGCTTCGCACTCGATCTCAGCGGCCTGGCCGAAGCGGCTGTCACGGTGTGGGCGGTGGAAGTGGGCGACCGGGTGGCGGCGATCGGTGCGTTGAAGCGGCTCGACGCGAGCTCGGCGGAAGTGAAGTCGATGCGCACCCACCCCGATTTCCTGCGGCAAGGCATCGCGGCAGCGCTACTCGAAACCATTATCGCCCACGCGCGTGACGAGGGTTTGCAGCGGCTCAGCCTCGAAACCGGCACCGGCCCCGCTTTCGAGCCAGCGCTGGCACTTTACCGCAGGCGCGGGTTCGTGAACGGCCCCGCCTTTGCCGATTACCTCCTCACCGACTTCAACCAATGCCTCCATCTGGCACTGGACTGATTCGGCAGCTCAATGCGCCGTGCGACTCGGCAGCTTGGCGACATTGTCGCGCGTTTCCGCACTCCTCGCCGCCTTCATCGCCGCCTCTTCCTCGAGCATCGCGTCATGCTCGGCGAACAGGCGCTCGATCTCGGCGCGGCGTTCGAGCAGCATGTAGGCGATGCCCGGCGCAAGGCTCTCGCCCTCGCCGATCTGCCCCAAGAGGCCTGCCAGATCACTCACCGTCGCCTCGCGCGCGGTCTTGAAGAAGTGGCCCTTCCGATCGAAGAGGCCCGTGCCCGTATGTGCCATGATCAAATCCTCCCACAGAGATTCAATCCACGAGCAGCGGGGAATACCGCGACTCGGCAGGAAGAGTTTCTCACAAGACGGGTTGTAGGACAGAGGTTGGGCGAATTTTCCGTCGAAAATCATTAATCTGCCGCAATTCTACAACACTTGCAGCAAGATGCTTGCGAGCGGGCGCAGCTTTCGGTCGGATTGACGCGTGAAGCGGGTTTCCGGGGAGTCCTGTCAACCGACGCTCAGGGAATCGCTACTAGCGTTATTTTCGCCACCTGCCGAACAGAGCGCGCGCCGCGCTGATCGCCCTCGACCGCGAGGCGCAACGGCCCGTCAACCTCGCTCAGGATCGCGCCGTTGCAGCGGTCGGCCAGCACCACAGGCGCAGCGCCCAGCAGCGGATCGAGCTCGCCCAGCGTGAAGGCGACGCGGTAACCGTCGCGCGCCTCGACCACCACGGCCTGCATCAGCGCGGGGCCCCGCACGTCTCCACGCGCGGGCGCGCCGAGATTGGCGAGCACATCGGTGAGCAATGGCCCGGTGCAGACCTGTTCCTCCCCGTGGAACGCGATCCGCACCTCGCGGGTCGGAAGGCCCTCGATCAGTGCAGGCTCGACTGGCACCGCGAGGTTCAGGGCAAGCGCCTCCAGCATCTATTCGAGCTCCAGGATCACCGCATCCACCGCGAGGCTCTCGCCCTCGGCGGCGTTGATTTTCGCGATCACGCCTTCTTTCTCAGCGCGCAGGATGTTTTCCATCTTCATCGCTTCGACCGTGGCGAGCGGTTGGCCCGCCTGCACCGTCTCACCCTCGGCCACGTGCAGCTTCACCAGCATCCCCGGCATCGGGCAGATCAGGAAGCGCGAGAGATCCGGCGGCACCTTTTCGAGCATCAGGGTTTCATGCCGCGCCAGCCGTAGCGGAAGCACCAGCGCAGAGTGCGCCGCGCCGCGCGTGGTGACCTGCCAGCGATTGCCGATCCGCTCGACAATCAGGCCGAAGCGTTGGCCATCCGCGTCAGTCGCAGTCGCCTGCGCCATGCCCGGCATCCAGTCGCAGGTGCCTTCGATCCGCACGCCATCGACCACCGCGTGGCCTTCTGCGAGGGTCACTTCGAAGCGCTGATCGCCGAGCTTCACCAGCCACTCGGTCGTGACGCGCAGCACGCCTTCACGCCCGTCATCGTCATCAAGCTGGCCCGAGATGCGCCGTGCGCGGCTTTGCAGGGTGAACTCATTGCCCGCACAAATCGCTGCCAATCGCCGCGCGAACTCCTCGCTGATCGGCGCGCCGTGGAAGCCTTCGGGATATTCCTCGGCGATGAAGCCCGTGGTCAGCTCGCCCGAACGGAAGCGCGGGTGCTGCATGATCGCGCTGAGGAAATCGACATTGTGGCCTAGGCCCTTGATGCGGAAATTGTCGAGCGCCTCGATCTGCAAATCCGCCGCTGCATCGCGGGTCGGGGCCCAGGTGATCAGCTTGGCGATCATCGGATCGTAGAAGCGCGAGACCTCGCCGCCTTCATAGACCCCGTCATCGACTCGCACGCTGCCGGTGCCCCGCGCCACGCCACGCCGGGCCTTGCCCGCAACCGTCTCGTCCTCGCTCCAGCCGGGGAGCGGCGGCTGGTAATGCACCAGCCGTCCGGTCGAGGGCAGGAAACCGCGATAGGGGTCTTCGGCATAGACGCGGTTCTCGATCGCCCAGCCATCGATCCCGATATCGTCCTGCGTCATGGCGAGGCGCTCGCCCGCTGCGACGCGGATCATCTGTTCGACCAGGTCGATGCCGGTGATCGCTTCGGTGACGGGGTGTTCGACCTGAAGCCGGGTGTTCATTTCGAGGAAGTAGAAGCTCTCCCCCGTCGGGTCCGCGCCG
>JALOTF010000148.1 GCA_025458025.1 Beijerinckiaceae bacterium
GCTGCCGCCTCATCGGGCGCGAGCGCGGTTATCATGGCATCGGCTTCGGCGGCATCTCGGTGGGCGGCATGGTCGCGAACCGCAAGGCCTTCGCCACGCAGCTCTTGCCGCATGTCGACCACCTGCCGCATACCTACAATCGTGCCGAGCAGGCCTTCACCAAGGGCGAGCCGGAATGGGGCGCGCATCTCGCGGATGATCTCGAGCGCATCGTCGCCCTGCACGATGCCTCGACCATCGCGGCGGTGATCGTGGAGCCGATGGCTGGCTCGACGGGCGTGCTGCCGCCGCCCAAGGGCTATCTCAAGCGTCTGCGCGACATCTGCGACAAATACGGCATCCTCCTCATCTTCGACGAAGTGATTTCCGGCTTCGGCCGCCTCGGCAGCTCGTTCGCGGCCGAGCGCTATGGCGTCACGCCGGATCTCATCACCTTCGCGAAGGGCGTGACCTCCGGCACCGTGCCGATGGGTGGCGTGATTGCGCGCAAGCACATCCACGATGCCTTCATGAAGGGCCCGGAGCATATGGTGGAGTTCTTCCACGGCTATACCTACTCCGCGCACCCGCTCGCCTGCGCGGCGGCGATGGCGACCCTCGATGTCTATCGCGACGAGCAGCTTTTCGAACGCGCCAAGAAGCTCGAGCCCCTCTGGGCCGATGCGATCCACTCGCTGAAGGGCCTGCCGAACGTGCTGGATATCCGCACGGTGGGCCTCACCGCGGCGATCGACCTTGCCTCCATGCCCGATGCTTTCGGCAAGCGCGCCTACACGGCCATGCATCGCGGTTTCGAGGATTACGGCTTCATGGTGCGCAACACTGGCGAGACGCTGGCGCTCACCCCGCCGCTCATCATTTCGGAAGCGCAGATCGATGAAACCGTCGACAAGCTGGGCCAGCTCATCCGCGCCGTGGCGTGACGACGGATCGGGCATTTCTGCAATCGGAGCTTTGCTTCGATTGCAGAATTTCCAAACCTGTCCTTCAGCCCTAGAATACGGTTCATGAATCGCCCGGATTGCTTGCAGCAGGCTTTCAACCGCTTCGGTGTCACCATCAGTGGCGCCGAAATCGCCGATGTTGCCGGGCATGCCCCGCATGAGGCGATCCTTGTGCTGCTCGCCAATCGCGAGATCGCCGCGCGCTTCGATGCCGCGCATGGCCGCCCACCGGAAGAGGCGGATCTCGAAGCCTTGCTCGAAGTTTACGAGGCCGCCGCGCGGAAGGCGTGACAAGAGCCGCGCACGGGGCTAAAGCCCCGCTTCATGAGCACCGAAACGCCGAAATCCACCCGCACCGAAGCCCGCAGGCCCCGCGGCCTGCCCGATCGTTCGCCCGCCGATATTCGCGCGACGAACGAGATGATGCGCGTCATCCAGCGCGTCTACGAACTCTATGGCTTTGAGCCGGTGGAAACGCCGTTCCTTGAATACACCGATGCCCTCGGAAAGTTCCTGCCCGATCAGGACAGGCCCAATGCTGGCGTCTTCTCGCTGAGGGATGACGACGAGCAATGGATGAGCCTGCGCTACGATCTCACCGCGCCGCTCGCCCGCTATTGCGCGGAAAACTGGCAGAACCTGCCGAAGCCCTATCGCAGCTATCGTGCGGGCTGGGTGTTCCGCAACGAGAAGCCCGGCCCCGGCCGCTTCCGCCAGTTCATGCAGTTCGATGCGGATACGGTGGGTGCGGGCTCGGTCGCGGCCGATGCCGAGATCTGCATGATGGCGGCGGATACGCTGGAGGCGTTGGGTATCCCGCGCGGGCAATATGTCATCAAGGTCAACAACCGGAAGATTCTCGATGGCGTGATGGAGGCGATCGGCCTTGGCGGCGAGGAGAATGCCGCGCGCCGGCTCATCGTGCTGCGTGCCATTGATAAGCTGGATAAATTTCCAGTTGAAGAAGTAAAGAAGCTGCTCGGCCCAGGGAGGTTGGATGAGAGTGGCGATTTTACAAAGGGTGCGGGGTTGGATGCTGTCCAAACTGCTTCAGTGCTAGCTGTTGTTTTTGAGGATTCAAAATTATTCAAGGGAAGTGGAATAAAGACATCCGAATTAGGAATGATTGAGAATGCTGTTTTCTCAAATCCTATTGTCAGTGAAGCGATTGCTGAGACGGATGCAATTCAGTCTGCTGTGGAAGCTGCCGGTTATGGATCTGACCGAATCCGTTTCGACCCCTCCGTCGTCCGTGGCCTCGAATATTACACCGGCCCCGTTTTCGAAGCCGAGCTCCTCTTCGAGGTGAAAGACGAGGATGGCCGGCCCATCCGCTTCGGCTCGGTGGGCGGTGGCGGGCGTTATGATGGCTTGGTCTCGCGCTTCCTTGATGAAACCGTGCCCGCAACGGGCTTTTCCATTGGCGTGTCGCGCCTGCGCGCGGCGCTCGACAAGCTCGCGGAGATGCGCGGCGAGAAGACCGGCGAAGTCGAAGGCCCGGTCATCGTGCTCGCGATGGACAAGACCCCCGAGGCCATGGCCAGCTACCAGCAGATCGTGGCCGGCCTTCGCGCGGCGGGCATCCCGTCGGAGATTTATCTCGGTTCGGCCGGCATGAAGGCGCAGCTGAAATAT
>JALOTF010000025.1 GCA_025458025.1 Beijerinckiaceae bacterium
CCCTGCTGGCGGAGGATGATGGGATCGTCGTCTCCGCGAGCATCGAGCCGGGGCAGGTGCTGGCCGCCGGGCAGCCCGCCCTGCGGCTCGCCAAGGATGGCGCCCGCGAGGCGCTTGTCGCCATCCCGGAACAGGAGATGGACGATATCCGCAAGGCTCGCGCCGAGGCGAGCCTCTGGACCGATCCGGGCAAGGCTTATCCGGCGAAGCTGCGCGAACTCTCGCCTTCGGCGGATCCACTCACGCGCACCTTCCAGGCGCGGTTTACACTCGACGGCCTGCCGGCGGATGCGCCGCTCGGCATGTCGGTGTCGCTGGCCGTCCGCCCGGCGGAGGAAGTGCGCGTGGCGCGCCTGCCGCTTGCGGCCATCCTCAATGAGGGCAAGGGCACGGAAGTCTATGTCGTCGAGGCCAACGGCGAATTGAAGCGCAAGGCGGTGCAGGTCACCGCCTATGAGGCCAAAGACGCGCTGATTTCCGGCGGTCTCGCCGATGGCGATGCGGTGGTCGTGCTCGGCATCCACAAGCTCAAGCCCGGCCTCAAGGTGCGGCCGGTTGCCGAACTGCGTCTTGGGTGAGGAGCGGAGCCATGAAGGGCGGCATCAATCTCTCGGCCTGGGCGGTTCGGCATCAGGCTCTGGTTCTGTTTCTCATCCTCGTCGTCACGGCGGCGGGTCTGATCTCCTACATGCGCCTCGGGCGCGCGGAAGACCCCTCCTTCACCATCAAGGTCGCGACCATCACGGTTGTCTGGCCCGGCGCCACCGCGCAGGAAATGCAGGAGCAGGTGACCGAGAAGATCGAGAAGAAACTTCAGGAACTGCCCTATTTCAACCGGGCCATCACCTATTCCAAGCCCGGCTTCTCCGCGACCCAGATGGAGTTCAAGGATTACACGCCGGCGAAGCAGGTGCCGGAACTCTTCTACCAGTTGCGCAAGAAGCTGGGCGACCTGCGCAGCGATTTGCCTGCCGGCATCATCGGCCCGAACGTCAATGACGAGTTTGGCGATGTCGATTCCATCCTGCTGATGATCACCGGCGACGGCGCGGATTACGCGAAGCTCAAGGGCGTCGCGGAAGACCTTAAGCGCGCCATGCTGCGCGTGCCGGATGTGGTGAAGGTGAACCTCTACGGCACGCAGGATGAGCGCATCTTCGTGGAATTCAGCCATGTGAAGCTCGCGACGCTCGGCGTGCCCGTGACGGCCATTTTCGATGCCATCGCACGCCAGAATGCCGTGAACCCTGCGGGCACGTTCGAAACGAGCGCCCAGCGCATTCCACTGCGTGTCTCAGGCGCGCTCGATGGTGCGGCGGCGGTGGCGGCCATCCCGATCGAGGCCGGGGGACGTACCTTCCGGCTCGGCGACATCGCCAATGTGACGCGCGACTTCAAGGACCCGCCGGATTTCCTCATTCGCCAGAACGGCAAACCCGCCGTGGGCGTCGGCGTCGTGATGCTCAAGGGCGCGAATATCGTGACCCTCGGCGAGGCGGTGGATCAGGCGCTGTCGGCCTTCAAGGAAAAGCTCCCCATCGGCATCGAGATCGACCAGATCGCGAACCAGCCGCAGGTGGTGCAGACCTCGGTGCGCGAATTCGTGCGCTCCTTCGTGGAAGCTTTGCTGATCGTGCTTGCCGTATCGTTCCTCTCGCTCGGCTGGCGCACGGGCATCGTGGTGGCGCTCTCCGTGCCGCTGGTGCTGACAATCGTGTTCGTCCTCATGGATGCGATGGGCATCGACCTGCACCGCATTTCGCTCGGCGCGCTGATCATCGCGCTCGGCCTGCTCGTCGATGACGCGATCATCGCGGTCGAGATGATGATGGTGAAGCTCGAAGAGGGCTGGGACCGGCTGAAGGCCGCGGCCTTCGCCTGGGAATCCACCGCTTTCCCCATGCTGACCGGCACGCTGGTGACCGCCGCTGGCTTCCTGCCGATCGGCCTCGCGAATTCGGCCGTGGGCGAATACACGGGCACGCTCTTCATCGTGGTCGGGCTCGCGCTTGTGGCCTCCTGGTTCGTGGCCGTGGTGTTCACGCCCTATCTCGGCGTGAAGCTGCTGCCGGAAATGAAGGTTGAGCGCGACGAGACCGGTCGCCCCATCCTCCATCACGGCCATGCGGCGATGTATGACACGCCGATGTATTCCCGCCTGCGCCGCATCGTGGCGTGGTGCGTGGAGCATCGCGGCAAGGTGATCATCGCGACGGTGGGCATTTTCGCGCTTTCCATCGTGGCGTTCGGTCGCGTGCAGCAGCAATTCTTCCCGCTCTCCGAGCGCCCGGAACTCTTCCTTGAAATGCGCCTGCCGGAAGGCTCGGCCATCGGGGCCACGAAGAAGGTCGCGGAAGAGGCGCAGAGCCTGCTCTCGGGTGACCCCGACGTCATCCATGCCACGACCTATATCGGCCAGGGTTCGCCGCGTTTCTGGCTCGGCCTGAACCTTGTGCTGCCGAACGAAGCCTTCGCGCAAACCGTGATCCTCACTAAGGATGTGAAGGCGCGCGAGCGCATCAAGGCGCGGCTCGAAAAGGCCATCGCCGAGGGCGCGCTGGCAGCGGCCCGCGTGCGCGTGGACCGGTTCAACTTTGGACCGCCTGTGGGCTTCCCCGTGCAGTTCCGTGTCGTGGGTGCTGATCCCATCGAGGTTCGCCGCATCGCCTATCAGGTGCGCGAGACCATGAGTCAGAACGCGAAGACCCGCGACCCGCATCTCGACTGGAACGAGATGATGCCGTCGATCCGCCTCATCGTGGATCAGGATCGCGCCCGCGCCTTCGGGCTCGACCCGACGGCCATCGCGCAGACCTTGCAGACCCTCGTCTCCGGCGCGCCGATCACCGCCGTGCGTGACCGCACCGAGACCGTGCAGGTCGTGGCGCGCGCCGTGCCCGGCGAGCGGCTCGACCCCACGCGCCTCGCGGATTTCACCCTCATCGCCCGCAACGGCGTGCCGGTGCCGCTCGCGCAGGTCGCGCGGATCGCCTACGAGCATGAGGAGCCGATCCTGTGGCGGCGCAACCGCGACATGTCGATCACCGTGCGTTCGGACATTATCGACGGCGTGCAGGCACCGGACGTGACGAACGAGGTGTGGAAGGCGCTGCAGCCGGTTCGCGATGCGATCCCGCAAGGCTATCGTCTCGAAATCGGCGGCGCCATTGAGGAATCGGCCAAGGCCAATGCCTCGATCTTCAAGCTCTTCCCCGTGATGTTCATGGTGATGCTCACGCTGCTGATGTTCCAGCTCCAGAGCTTCTCGAAGCTGTTCCTCGTGTTTTCGACCGCGCCTTTGGGGCTGATCGGGGCCTCTTTGGCGCTGAACCTTTCGAACAAGCCTTTCGGCTTCGTGGCACTCCTTGGGCTCATCGCACTCGCGGGCATGATCATGCGCAACACGGTCATCCTCGTGGACCAGATCGACCACGATCTCGATTCAGGGCTTCCCCTCCGCGAAGCCATCGCCGAAGCCACTGTCCGCCGTGCGCGGCCCGTGGTGCTCACGGCGCTCGCGGCCATCCTCGCCATGGTGCCGCTCTCGGGTTCGGCCTTCTGGGGACCGATGGCGTTTACGATCATGGGCGGGCTGTTCGTCGCGACCTTCCTCACCCTGCTGTTCCTGCCGGCGCTCTACGCCCTGTGGTTCCGCAAGAAGCTGAAGGCCGATGACCTCCGCGCCAAGGCTCAACCGGCGGAACCCACTGCTCCGGCCGCACCGCCGGCTCTGGCGACGGCAGCGGAGTAAACTCGGCCCTTGAGGCGCTTCCCGCCACGGCCTAACCTGCCGGTCAAAACAAGACCGGCAGGAGAGGGCGGAACGGCATGAGCGGGCAGGAGCAGCCGGTAGCAGCAGGCGAGTTCGATTTCATCATCGTCGGTGGCGGCACCGCGGGCTGCCTGCTCGCCAATCGTCTGAGTGCGGACCCGAAAAATCGCGTGCTGCTGCTCGAGGCGGGCGGGCGCGACAATTACATCTGGTTCCACATTCCGGTTGGGTATCTCTTCCTGATCGGCAATCCGCGCGCGGACTGGATGTTCCGCACCAAGCCCTCGCCCGCCCTCAACAACCGATCGCTGCTCTATCCGCGCGGGCGCGTGCTCGGCGGCTGTTCCGCCATCAACGGCATGATCTACATGCGCGGGCAGGCGACGGATTACGATCAATGGGCGCAGATGGGCCTGCCGGGCTGGTCATGGTCTGATTGCCTGCCTTATTTCCTGCGCCACGAGGACCATTACGCCGGCTCGAACGAGCTGCACCGGCAGGGCGGTGAATGGCGCGTGGAGGAGATGCGCCTGCGCTGGGAAATCCTCGATGCCTTCCGCGATGCGGCGGCGGAAGCCGGCATTCCCAAGGTGCCGGATTTCAATCGCGGCGACAATTTCGGCTCCGCCTATTTCCAGGTGAACCAGAAGAAAGGCCTGCGCTGGAGCGCGGCGCGCGGCTTCCTTGATCCCGCTAAAGGGCGCCCCAATCTCGAGATCCGCACCGATTCTGAAGCGATGCGCGTGGCTTTCGAAGGCAAGCGTGCCACGGGCATTGTCTACCGGCGAGGCGGGCGCGTGGAGATCGCCAAGGGACGGCGCATTGTGCTCTCGGCGGGTGCGGTGCAGACGCCGAAGCTGCTCATGCATTCCGGCCTCGGGCCTGCCGTACATCTCGCCGAGTTCGGCATTGAGACGCGGCTTGAACGGCCCGGTATCGGCGCGAACCTTCAGGATCACCTGCAACTTCGCCCGGTCTACAAGGTCTCGGGCGTGCGCACGCTGAACACGGATTACGCGAACCTGCTGAAGCGTGGCTGGATGGGCGTGGAATTCGCGCTGTTCCGGCGCGGGCCACTCACCATGGCGCCCTCGCAGCTCGGGCTTTTCGCGAGATCCGATCCGCGTTTTGCCACCGCGAATGTGCAATTCCATGTGCAGCCGCTCTCGCTCAATAAATTCGGCGAGCCGCTGGACCCGTTTCCCGCCTTCACGGCGTCGGTCTGCAATCTCCGGCCCACGAGCCGGGGCACGATCCGCTTGTCTTCTGCTGATCCTTTCGCAGCGCCGGAGATCGACCCGAATTACCTCTCTACTGAGGACGATCGGCAGGTGGCCGTGGATTCCCTGAGGCTTGTGCGAAAAATCGTGGGGCAGCAGGCCCTCCAGCGCTACAAGCCCGAGGAATACCGGCCCGGCCCTTCGCTGCAGAGCGATGAGGACCTCACGCGTGCGGCGGGCGAGATCGGCACGACGATTTTCCACCCGGTCGGCACGGCCCGCATGGGCCTCGCGGATGACCCGATGGCCGTGGTCGATTCCCGCCTCTCGGTGATCGGCTGTGAGGGTTTGACCATCGCCGATGCTTCGGTGATGCCCACGATCACCTCGGGCAACACGAATTCCCCCGTGCTGATGATCGCGGAAAAGGCGGCGGAATTCCTGCTTTCCGCCGACCGGAAGGCGCTCGCAGCCTGATGGAACCGGCACGCGCCCCGCGCGAAAGCCTCGCGCCGGTTCTCGCGCGCGGGCTGACGCGGCATCTCTTCCAGCGCGGTTTGCTGGCCCTGCCGGAAGTGAGCCTGCCCAACGGGCGGCGTGCCGACCTCATGGCCTTCTCCCGCACCGGCGAATTGTGGATCGTCGAGATCAAGTCCTCGGTCGAGGATTTCCGGTCGGACCAGAAATGGCGAGAATACCGGCCCTATTGCGATCGCTTCTACTTCGCGAGCCATGAGGGCGTGCCCACGGGCATTTTCCCGGAAGAAGCCGGCCTGTTCCTTGCTGATGGTTTCGAT
The DNA here is from genome assembly GCA_025458025.1 of Beijerinckiaceae bacterium. GTDB lineage: Bacteria > Pseudomonadota > Alphaproteobacteria > Rhizobiales > Beijerinckiaceae > Rhabdaerophilum. Next base: position 5,790 of record JALOTF010000025.1, read on the forward strand.
GCCGAGATGATCCGGCATTGTGCGATTCCCGGGGCGATCCACGCCTCGACGCGCAAGAGCCTCATCCTGCAACTTGGATGGATTGCCGGGCAGCGATGGCTCGGAGCAAGCGACCCCGACGCCCTGAGGCCGGATCGCTAAACGATTTTTGCTGAATTACTTCGGCGCGCGCTTGGCGAGGATGCGCTGCAAGGTGCGGCGATGCATGTTGAGACGACGCGCCGTTTCGGAGACGTTCCGACCGCACATTTCATAGATGCGCTGGATATGCTCCCAGCGTACGCGATCCGCCGACATCAGCTGTTCGGGCAGGACGGGCTTCTCGCCCATGCCGCCATGCAGTGCTGCATCGATCTCGTCGGCATCCGCGGGCTTGGCGAGGTAATCGAAGGCGCCACGCTTGATCGCGGAAACCGCGCTCGCAATGTTGCCGTAGCCCGTCAGCACAAGAGACTTGGTGTCCGGATGGCGCTTCTTGATCTCGGCCACGACATCGAGGCCATTTCCGTCGCCGAGGCGCACATCAATGACTGCGTAATCCGGCGCGAAGCTCGAAATGGCGATGAGGCCCTCATCGACACTGGAGGCGGTCGTCACGCGATAGCCGCGTGTTTCCATGGCCTTGGCGAGGCGTGCGAGGAAGGGGCGGTCGTCATCGAGAATCAGCAGACTGGGGTTCCCGCCGATGGCAGGTGAATGGAGATCATCCCGGATGGTGGTCTGAACGTCCATTTCGAACCTCTGATCCCCTTATTACCCGGATTTTGCCTTCCCGGAAAGCTCTTTTGCCTGTTTTAGGCTCGAACTAATTCCGGACGCTTTCAGAAGCGGATCGATCTTCTGGTTTTCCAATTGTGTGTTACGGGCCAATTCGTCGAACAGATGGCGTGGCCAAGTCAGACGAATTGTCGCACCAACCTCCGGCTCGGCCTGGTTTTCAGCCAAAAGGCTGGCCCCGGAGCGCTCCAGCAGCACTTTGGCGATGAAAAGCCCGAGGCCCATCCCACCGCCGGGGCCAGAATCCGCGCTGCTCTCATCCCATGGCCGCGAGGTGAGATAGGGCTCGCCGAGCCGCTCCAGCACGAAGCCGGGAATGCCCGGGCCGTCATCGCGGATGTCGATGGTCACGTCGCGCTCGTCCCACCGCACGCGGATCTCGACAGCGCTCGCCGCGAATTCCGCAGCGTTTTGAACGAGATTGCCGATGCCGTAGAGCAATCCGGGATTGCGCAGGCAGCGCGGCTCCGGATCGACGCCATCGCGCAGAAGCGAGATCGGCGCACCACGATCACGGTAGCGCGCGACCACCTCCGCCACGAGGCCTGACACGGTGACCGTGCGGAAGGGCGCGGCATTGGGCTCGCCCAAAGTGGTGATCTGCGCGAGAATCTGCCGGCAGCGGGCAGATTGCTCCTTGATGAGCAGGAGGTCCGCCTTCAGGGCCTCATCCTTGATCGGCGCATGGAGCAGCTCCCCGGCCACCACGGCGATGGTTGCCAGCGGCGTGCCGAGTTCATGCGCGGCGGCTGCCGCAAGGCCATCGAGATCGGAAATATGCTGCTCGCGCTCCAGCAGCAGTTCGGTCATCGCGAGGGCCTGCGCGAGCTGGCGGGCTTCCTCCGCGATGCGCCAAGCATAGAGCCCCACGAAGATGATCGCACCCTGAAGGGCGAGCCAGAGCCAGAGCGAGAAGGAGGGCCCTGCGATGATGCCGCCGTCCTGGCTGCGCAAAGGCTCGTGGTAGGGCAGGATGAAGGTGGTAGCCGCCATGGCGAGCACGCCGAGCACGATGGTGCGTTGCGGTGGCAGCGCCATCGCCGAGATCAGCACGGGTGCGAGGAAGAAGATCGAGAACGGGTTGGTCACCCCGCCCGCAAAGTAAAGCAGGGCCGCCAGCTGAAGAATATCCGCACCCAGCAGCACGAAGGCTGCGGATTCCTCCATGCGATAGCCGGCTGGCGCGCGCACATGCAGAGCCATGTTGAGCGCGATCGCGAAGGCGAGCACCAGCGCGATGCTGACCAGCGGCAGATCCAATCCCACCAGGAATTGCCCCACGAGAATGAGGCAGGCCTGCATGATGACCGAATACCAGCGCAGTCGCAGCAGCGTTTCGAGACGCAGCAGGCGATGATCCCGCGGGAGCTTGGAACGCAGCCGTCTTGGCATGGTCTTCACCCTCGCCCTCTCCAGTGAGATGCCGGCACGTCCGATCGCGATCGGGCAAGACGTGAGTCGATCATAGTCTTCTTTCTGTCTCCCGGCCATACGCGTTGGCTTGGCCTAGCGGATTTCACTAATGGGAAAGCAGTTGCGGAAAAATCGTCACAGGTCTAAGCCCTTGAGGGCGAATATTTCGAAAGTCGAATAGGAACTTCACGATCCTCCCGACATTCTCCGGGATACCGCGCCGGAGCACGTTGTGACCGTCGCTGAAGGAGTCCGCCCCGATGATGAGACAATCCGGCTACATGTTCTTCGAGATGGCGCATGCCGTGCTTGGCCCGGCGCGCGCGGCGAGCGATGCCATGCGGCTGTTCTACCGAAACCCGCTCAACCCGCTCACGCATACAGTTTATGGCCGCTCCGTTTCGGCGGCCTGCGAATTGTTCGAGCGCGTCACGCGGCGCTACGGCAAGCCAGCCTTCATGCTGCCGCAGACGAAGGTGAACGGGCAAACGGTTGATGTCATCGAGCGTGTCATCTGGCGTGCCCCGTTCTGCAATCTTGTCCATTTCGATCGCGCGATGCCGGTGAAAACCGCGCCGCAGCCGCGCCTTTTGATTGTCGCGCCGATGTCCGGCCATTTCGCCACGCTTTTGCGCGGCACGGTGGAAGCCTTCCTGCCCACGCATGAAGTCTACATCACCGATTGGGTGGATGCGCGCATGGTGCCTCTGGCGCAGGGCAAGTTCGACCTCGACGATTACGTCGATTACGTGCGCGACATGATCACCCTGCTCGGGCCGGATGTACATGTCATGGCCGTCTGCCAGCCTTCGGTGCCGGTCATCGCCGCCATCGCGCTGATGGAAGAGGATAACGATCCGGCCATTCCGCGTTCCATGACGCTGATGGGCGGCCCGATCGATACCCGTCGCAGCCCGACGGAAGTGAACAAGCTGGCGCAGAAGCGCGGTATCGACTGGTTCCGCGCGAACTGCATCGCCCGCGTGCCCTTCCCGCATCCGGGTATCATGCGCGAGGTCTATCCGGGCTATCTCCAGCTCTCCGGCTTCATGGCGATGAACATCGACCGGCACCTCACGGCGCATTGGGACATGTTCAACCACCTCGTGAGCAACGATGGCGATTCGGCCGAGAAGCATCGCGATTTCTACGACGAATACCTCGCCGTGATGGACCTTACGGCCGAATTCTACCTGCAGACGGTGGATACGGTCTTCGTGCGCCACGCCCTGCCGAAGGGCGAGATGATGCATCGCGGTCGCAAGGTGGACCTCACGGCCATCCGCCGTTGCGGCCTGATGACGGTCGAGGGCGAGAAGGACGACATTTCCGGCGTCGGCCAGACCAAGGCCGCGCATGATCTCTGCGTGAACCTTCCGAAGGAGCGCCAGCTCTACCACCTCCAGAAGGAGGTGGGGCATTACGGCGTGTTCAACGGCTCGCGGTTCCGCCGCGATATCGCGCCGGCCATTGCGGGCTTCATGGATCATTGCGCCGGGCTCGCGGCCAAGGAAGCGGCGACGCCACCGGCCAAGCTACGTGCGGTGCGCTGAACTTTTGTAAATCCGGCTAGAATGGGGCTCTCGAAGATGATTCGGAGCCCCTTTTTCATGGCGCCCTCGCGTCTCGTTGAATGGCTGATCCCCCCGCGTTTGCGCAAGGCCCCGGCTCCGCCGAGCCCGATCCGCATCGAGACGCGCGATGGCCCGCGCGACATCGCCATCGTCGTGCGTGCCGCTGCCCGCCGGATGATCCTGCGCATCGACCGGCGCACGGGCGGGGCCACCCTCACCCTGCCGCGTGGCGTGGCGCGTTATCGCGCGGAAGCCTTCGTGATGTCGCAGACCGGCTGGCTGGAAGCGCGGCTCAAGGCGTTGCCGCCGCGCGTGGCCTTCGCCGATGGCGCTATCCTGCCGATCCGAGGCGTCGCGCATCGCATCTGCCATGCTGGCACGAGCCGTGGCGCGACACGGATCGAACAGGGCCCGGATGGGCCGGTGCTGCTTGTGCATGGCACGCCGGAAGCCCTGCCGGGCCGGGTGCTGCGGTTCCTGAAGGCCGAGGCTTTGGCCGATCTCACCGCGTCCTCGCGCCGTCACGCCGCGACCCTCGGCGTGACCATTGGCAAGATCAGCATCAAGGATACGGTGAGCCGCTGGGGCTCCTGCTCCTCGCGGGGTGATCTCGCCTATTCCTGGCGGCTTATTCTCGCGCCGGCTTTCGTGCTCGACTATCTTGCAGCCCATGAAGTGGCGCATCGGCTGGAAATGAATCATTCCGCGCGCTATTGGCGCAATGTCCGCACGCTGATCCCGGATTTCCGGCTGGCGGAAGACTGGCTGAACCGCCATGGTCCGGCCTTGCATCACTACGGTCCCTGAGCCTTTCTGCCGGCGCAGTCCGTCTTCATTGCCCATGAATGGGCGAGGCCCGCATCATGGCGCATCTGAAATCCGGCACGCTCGGCATCACGATCCTTCTCGGATTGCTGACGGCGATCGGGCCGCTCTCCACCGATATGTATCTGCCCTCGCTGCCGAGCATCCAGCGGCATTTCGAGGCGACGACCGGCCACGCGCAATGGACGCTCTCGGCCTATCTCCTCGGCTTCGCGCTGGGGCAGGTCTTCTACGGCCCGCTCTCGGACCGCCGCGGGCGCAAGCGGGTGATGCTCGTCGGCCTCACGCTCTATGCGCTGGCCAATTTCGCCTCGGCCTTTGCCCCCAGCCTTGAGGTGCTGATTTCAGCCCGCTTCATGCAGGGCGTGGGAGCGGCGGGGCCGCTGGTGCTGGCGCGCGCCATCGTGCGCGATCTCTATGAGGGCCGCGAAGCAGGCCAGCAACTGGCGCGCATGGGCACGATCATGGGTATCGTTCCGGCTCTTGCGCCCGTGCTCGGGGCGGGTCTCGAGATCCTCGCGGGGTGGCGGATGAACTTCCTGGCAGTGGTGTTTCTGGCCATCGCGCTCGGCATTGCCGTTGTGCGTCAGCTGCCTGAAACCCTGAAACAACCGCTCCCGTCGCCCTTCTCCCTGCGCGAGATCACGCGTGGTTATGGCGCCCTCATGCGTGACAGCCGTTTCACGGCCTTTGCCCTGCTGAGTGCGGCGACCTATGCCGGTCTTTTCGCCTTCATTTCCGGCTCCAGCTTCGTGATGCAGGGGCATTTCGGCCTGTCGCCCGCGGGCTTCGCCGGAACCTTTGGCGTGATGGTGCTGGGCTACATTATGGGCACGGTTATCGCGCAGAAAATCGTGGCGACGAAGGGCAGCCTCAAGGCCATCGAGATCGGCACCGTGCTCCAAGCGGTCGCGGGCCTTGCGCTGCTCGGCTTCTCGCTGGCCATGCCGCATTGGCTGCCGGGCCTCGCGGTGCCCATGGCTTTCTATGCGATGGGCGTGGGCTTCACGCTGCCGCAATCCGCCGCCGGGGCGCTGATGCCGTTTCCGGATCGCGCAGGCAGCGTTTCCTCGCTGCTGGGCATCACGCAAATGAGTTTCGCGGCTGTGGTCGGAGCGCTTGTCGGCGCTTTCGTGGCCAAGAGCCCCGTGGCACTCACAGCCACCACCGCACTGATGGGTCTTGTCGGACTTGCGGCTCTGCCGCGCATCCGGCGGGTCAGCCCGTTTTCCTGAGGATCAGCGTCCGAAGAGGCGCGAGAGCAGGCTGCGATCCTGCGCAGACGGGCCGTCGAGCCGCATGGGGGAATCGCCCACCGGCGCGGGCGGACGATTGCCCGGCTGCGCCACCGGCGTGCCATTGCCGCTGCCGAGCCACCCGCCTTCATTGAGGCCGGGCAGGGGCTGCGGGGCCACCTTGTTATGCGCCTCGCGCATGAAGCTGGCCCAGAGTTCAGCCGGAAGCCCGGAGCCCGTGACCTTCTTCATCGGCTCGCCTTCGTCGTTGCCGACCCAGACGCTCGCGACGAGATGCACGGTATAGCCCACGAACCAGGCGTCCTTGTGCTCCTGCGTGGTGCCGGTCTTGCCGGCGGCCTGCCAGCCCGGCAGGTCCGACTTGCGAGCGGTTCCCGAAACAAGCGTCTCCCGCATCATGCGATTGAGCGTGCCAATAATCGCCGGCTCGGCCACCTGCCCGAGGGTTTGCGGCTGGCGCCGGTAGATCAGCGTGCCATCCGTCGCCTTCACTTCGATGATCGCATGCGGAATGACCCCCGTGCCGCCATTCGCGAACGCGGCATAAGCGGTAGTCATTTCCATGGGCGTGACTTCCGATGTGCCCAGCGCCAGCGAGGCATCCGCCCGAAGCCCGGAGGAAATGCCGAGCCTCTGCGCTGTGCGCACCACCGTGCGCGGGCCCATCTCCATGATGAGCTTGGCCGGAATGGTGTTCAGCGACATCGCCAGCGCTTGCTGAAGCGTGACATTGCCGAAATATTCGCGCGTGTAGTTCTCCGGCTTCCAGCCCTTGATATTCACCGGCCCATCCTCGCGGATCGTATCCGGCGTCAGGCCTTTCTCGAGGGCCGCGAGATAGACGAATGGCTTGAAGCTGGAGCCCGGCTGGCGGCGCGCCATCACCGCGCGGTTGAACTGGCTCTGCGCATAATCGCGCCCGCCCACCAGCGCGCGCACCGAACCATCGGGGCTCATCGCGACCATGGCGATTTGGTCGACATTGAGCTTCAGGCGCTTCTGCTCGAATTCGGTGGCGACCACCTTTTCCGCCAAGTTTTGCAGGCGCGGATCGATTGTGGTTTTCACCACGATATCCTTGTCGATGGTGCCGATATGGTCGTCGAGGACGTCCATCACCCAATCGGCGACGTAGTTGCCCGCACCGGGCCGGGCGCGGCGCCGCGCCTCGGTAGTGTTGGTCTTGGCGAGCTTCACCATATCCGGCGTCGCATGGCCGAGTTCCACCATGCGATTGAGCACGAGGGCCGCGCGCTCGGCTGCACCTTCGGGGTTGCGGTTCGGCGCAAGGCGCGAGGGGCTTTGCACGAGGCCCGCGAGCACGGCCGCCTCGCCGAGGGTGAGCGCCCGCGCTGACTTGCCGAAATAGCGCTGCGAGGCCGCCTCCACACCATAGGCGCCGGAGCCGAAATAGACGCGGTTCATGTAGAGTTCGAGGATCTGGTCCTTCGAATAGTTCCGCTCCAGCCAGAGCGAGAGCAGGGCTTCCTGGATCTTGCGGGAGAGCGTGCGCTCCTGCGTGAGGAAGAGGTTCTTTGCGAGCTGCTGCGTGAGGGTGGAGCCCCCTTCCGCCGCCCGGCCAGAACTCGCGTTGCGCACCACCGCGCGGGCGAGGCCCACGGGATCGATCCCGAAATGCGAGTAGAAGCGATGATCCTCAATCGAAACGAAGGCCATCGGCAGGTAGCGCGGCAATTCGCCGAAGGGCACATTCGCGCCGCCCGTCTCGCCCCGATTGGCGATCAGCGTGCCATCCGCCGCGAGGATCGCGACATTCGGCGGCCGTTTGGGCACCGCGAGCTGGTCGATTGGCGGCAATTTCATCGCGAAATAGCCGATGACACCGGCCAGCGCGATGGCCCCCCAGAGCGCGAGCGTCAGGCTCCAGTAGAAGATCGTGCCGAAAAAGCCGCGTCTCCCCTTGCCCCGGCGATGCCGGTCACGGCCTCTGCGCGGTGGCGGGTCATCGGGCTCCGGCTCCGGGCGACGGCTTGTGCGGCGGCCACGATCCTCCGGCGCGAGACGGATCTCGCCCGAGGCATAGCCGCCCTCATCGTCGAATCGCGGTTCGCGCCGCGATCCGCCTGCCCGCCCTTTGGTCATATCCGGACCTTGAGCCCCCGCCTTCCAAGCCTCAACAAACGGGAAGAGGCCACCAAGCCGTCATGTTGCGGCAATCGGCTTAACCTCTCGTTAATCCCGAGGAATTCCCGCCCTTCTGGGCGCGAATTGCGGCCTTTTCGCGAGCGATGGCCCAGATTTTGTCTCAGCGCGGGCGGTTGCGGATGGCGGTGATGGTGGTGGTCGGCGTGATCGCCTCGGGGTCGATCAGGAGGTGCAGGATCGCCGGCTTGCCGGAGGCGCGGGCGCGCTCGAAAGCCGGAATGAACTCCTCCGTGCGCTCCACGCGCTCGCCATGTCCGCCGAAGGCCCGGGCATAGGCCGAGAAATCCGGGTTTTTCAATTCCGTCGCCGAGACGCGACCCGGGAATTCCCGCTCCTGATGCATGCGGATGGTGCCATACATCCGGTTGTCGATCACGAGCACGATGATCGGAAGATCATATTGCACGGCGGTCGCGAAATCCTGCCCGTTCATCAGGAAACAGCCATCGCCCGCGAAGGCGACCACCGTCTTGTCCGGGAAGGCGCGTTTCACGCCCACCGCCGCCGGCACGCCATAGCCCATGGAGCCCGAGGTGGGCGCGGCCTGCGTCGCATAGCCGTTGAACATGTAATAGCGGTGGAGCCAGGTCGCGTAGTTCCCCGCGCCGTTGCAGAGCACGGAATCTGCCGGGAGGTGATCGCGCAGGTAAGCCATCACCGGGCCCATCTGCAGCGAGCCGGGGATGTTCGTCGGAACCTCGGTCCATTTGCGATATTCCGCATGGAGCGCGGTGCGCGCCTCGGCCCAGGGCTTCTCCTTCGGCGGCTGGAGCGTCTGCAGGGCAGCCGCGAAGCCTTCCATGCTGGCATGGATCGGCAGGTTCGAGGCATAGACGCGCCCCAGCTCCTCATCGCCCGCATGGACATGGATGAGCCGCTCGCCATCGCCCGGAATATCGAGCAGCGAATAGCCCTGGCTCGGCATTTCGCCGATCCGCGCGCCAATCGCGAGGATGAGATCCGCCTCCTGGATGTATTTCACCAGCGGCGGATTGGGTCCGATGCCGAGATTGCCGACATATTGGCCGTGCCGCTCGGGGAAAATCATCTGACGGCGGAAGGAGTTCGAGACCGGAAGGTCAAAGGCTTCCGCGAAGCGCACGAGGCGATCCACCGCCTGCTGGCTCCAGCCGGTGCCTCCGGCGATCACGATCGGCTTCTTCGCGGCCCAGAGGCGCTTCTGGAGTTGCGCCATCTGCGAGAGCGAGGGATGCGTTTCCAGCGGCTCCACGAAGGGTGCATCGGCCACGGCCGCCATTTCGGTCAGCATGTCCTCCGGCAACGCGATCACCACCGGACCCTTGCGACCGGACATTGCGACATGGAAGGCGCGATGGATGATCTCGGGGATGCGCGCGGCATCATCGATTTCCGTTGTCCATTTCGTCATGGAGCCGAACACATCGCGATAATCGAGTTCCTGAAACGCGCCGCGCTCGCGCGCCTTGCGCTCGATCTGCCCCACGAACAGAATGAGCGGGATCGAATCCTGGTGCGCGATATGGATGGCCGGGGCGGCATTGAGCGCGCCCGGCCCGCGCGTGACAAAGCAGATGCCGGGCCGTCCCGTGAGGCGCCCCACCGCATCCGCCATCATGCAGGCGCCACCCTCCTGCCGGCAGACGGTGACGCGGATGGACGCATCATGCAGGCTGTCGAGCACCGCGAGATAGCTCTCGCCGGGCACGCAGAAAATGTCGGTGACCTGCTGGCGAATGAGTTGCGCCACGAGAATGTCAGCAGCGCGGCGGGGAGTGTTGGCGGTCATAATCAGCCCTCTTTCCGGGGATTCCAGTTCGGATCAGCAAGAATTTCAGCATTGTGTTGCCCGAGGCCCGGCGCATGGCGCGGCGAGACCTGCGCCTCGCCATCGAGCACGATGGCGGAACGCACGGTGGGCACGAAGCCCGCTTCGGCCTCGGGGTTCGGAAGGTTCACGCGTACGCCGCGATGGATGACCTGCGGATCGGCGAAAACCTCGCCGACATCGTTGATCGGACCGGCGGGCACGCCCGCCGCTTCGAGCCGCGCGAGGATCTCGACCTTGGGGATCTTCGCGGTCAGCGCGGAGAGAGCCGGCACGAGGATCGCACGCTTTTCCACGCGCCCGCGGTTGGTGGCGTAATCCGGGTTCGCGGCAAGATCATCCCCGCCAATCGCCGCGCAAAGCTTGCGATATTGCCCGTCATTACCGCTCGCGATGATGATGTAGCCATCGGCGACCGGGAACACCTCGTAGGGCACGATATTCGGATGCGCATTGCCCAGGCGCTTCGGGGTCTTGCCCGAAACGAGATAGTTCAGTGCCTGATTGCCGAGCACCGCGATCTGGCTGTCTAGCAGCGCGCAATCAATCGTAGCGCCCTCGCCTGTGGCATCGCGGCGGCGAAGCGCCGCGAGAATGGCCACGCTCGCATACATCCCGGTGAAGATATCGGCGGTCGCATAGCCCGCCTTCGTGGGCTGGCCATCCGGTTGCCCGGTGATGTCCATCGCGCCGGCCATGCCCTGGATGAGAAAGTCATAGCCCGCGCGGGCGGCATAGGGGCCGTCCTGCCCGAAGCCGGTGATGGAGGTGTAGATCAGCGAGGGCTTCAGCTTGCGCAAGGATTCCGCATCAAGCCCGTATTTTGCGAGCCCGCCGACCTTGAAATTCTCCACCACGACATCCGCCGCCAGAACGAGATCGCGGATCATCGCGATATCCTCGGCGCTTTCGAAATCGGCCTCGATGGAGCGTTTCCCGCGATTGCAGGCGTGAAAATACGCTGCGCCGAGATCACCGCCGCCTGCTTTCGTCACGAAAGGCGGGCCCCATGTGCGCGTATCGTCGCCCGCGCCCTTGCGCTCGACCTTCACGACATCCGCGCCGAGATCGGCCAAGGTCTGCCCGACCCATGGCCCCGCGAGGATGCGCGCGAGTTCGAGAACCTTCAGTCCCTCAAGCGGCTTAGTCATCGGCATCCCCGGTTTCGGTGTTGTCGCCGTGGGTGGACCACAAGGTGCCCAAAGCTGCAAGCAGCACGATCTGCGCCGCATAGATTTCGAGGCTGTGCTGCCCGCAGAAGCGCAAGGCGCGCCGCAGGCCCGATGGCGGCTGGAAGATCGAATCCTCGCGCCGGAAATCGCGCAGCAGCATCGCGATGCCCGCAAGGCCCAGCACGAGCAAAGCTGTGTTCGGGACGCTGAATTTGTAATCCCGTTGTTCCACGATCGCATAGACCGCGAAGGCGACAAACCCGGCTAAATCGCGCAACGCAAGGGTGGAATTGTCCGCAATCGCCTTGCGATGCATCAGCCCAAGCACCGCGAAGAGCCAGCCTTCAGCCCCATATTCAAGCCATGGATTGATGAAGGGCATCACCAGCACGCAAGCGAGCAGCACAAGCATAAGCGGCAGGATGTGACGTTCGAGAAACCGCTCAAGATATGGCAAAGCGAGGCGAATGAGCGCGAAATTGAAGAGGATGTTGAGCTGCGTTGCCGCCAGCGTTCCATTCCACAGGTAATCCACCCCCGTGAGGAGCATGCCGAGCGCCAGCCAGCGCCACGGAATATCCCGCGTGCGGGCAAAGCCAATGAGGAAGAAGAAAATCGGCACGCCGAGCCGGCCAATCACGCGCAGGATCGGCCAGTCATCCGCGAGGAAATGCCCGATATGATCCACGAGGATGAGCAGAAGCGCGAAGGCCTTCAGCGCATCGGTCGTCGTCACCGGCGGGGCAGGAAGGCGGGGTTCGGCCGTGGTCACGCGCGCTTTTCCGAAAAAACTCGCTCGAAAGAGCCCAGCCGCCTGCCCCGTGTCAAATAACAAAGCGGAATGAACCCATCATCACGCGTTTGTCACGCAGGCCTCGTCGAGACGTGATCAAACGTGGTTTCCCGGCACGGGCCAGCTTGGCGCATGTTCCGTCACGAGGGCGGGGCAAGGGGCTAACCGCCGAGGGGGCATTTCAATGACGATGATGGAGCATTCCGCGCCGAGGCTCGCTATTCCTTCGACGCGCACGATCATCAATCTCGCGATCGGTGGCGCGGTGGGGCTGGCGATCTGGGAAATCTGGGCGCGCGTCTTCACGAAATGGGTTCTGGGCTATCCGCTGGAGCCGGCGGGGCTGATCGATGCCATCGCGCAGCACCAATTGGGGCTTTCCGTGCCCTATCTCCTGCGCGAGGCGCTGCATTATGCCGTCGGCATTCTGGGATATCCCATTGCCTACTGGATCATCTCGCGCTTCATCCCGCGCTGGAGCCTCACGCTTGATGCGATCGTGTTCGTCACCTTCACGGCAGGCGCAGTGGTCTATGCGATGCGCGGACAGGCGACCTTCGGCACGCTGATGTTCTGGATTATCGCGAGCGGCTTCATCGCCACGCGCTTCATCAATCCGAACGAGCGCCTGCGCGACAGCCTCGCCTGGGGCACCTTCACCTGGTTGAATGCCTTGGGCATCATGGCGCCGATTGGCGGGCTCTCGTTCTATCTGCTCGGCGAGGGCGGAGCCTTGTCCTTCATGAGCTTTGTCGGCCACGTGATTTATGGTGCAGTGGCCGCCTGGATTTTCGAGGCGCGGGAGAACAAGGCGGCGTGACGCCGCCTCGCCTTACTCCGAGATGTCGAAGCTCACGCCCTGCGCAAGAGGCAGGGCGTTGCCGTAATTGATGGTGTTGGTCGCCCGCCGCATATAGGCGCGCCAGCTGTCTGAGCCCGCCTCGCGACCGCCGCCAGTTTCCTTCTCGCCGCCAAAAGCGCCGCCAATCTCGGCACCCGAGGGGCCGATATTCACGTTCGCGATGCCGCAATCCGAGCCCGTGGACGAAACAAACAGCTCCGCCTCGCGCATGTCACGCGTGAAACAGGAGGAGGAGAGCCCCGCGCCCACCGCATTGTTGAGCGCGATGGCTTCCGCGAAATCATCATATGGCATCACATAGAGGATCGGCGCGAAGGTCTCGCGCATCACAGGGCCTTCCTGTGCCTTCATCTCCACAAGAGCGGGCCGGGCATAGAAAGCCTTGGCGGGCATCCCGCTGGCCAAGCCGCCGCCTGTGATTTCCGCACCCAGCGCACGCGCATCCACGAGGGCCGCTTCCATCGCGCGATAGGCCGCCTCATCGATGAGCGGGCCGATCAGCGTACCGGCTGCGCGCGGATCGCCGATGCTCGCGGAACCCCAGACCTTCTTCAGGCGCGGCACGAGCGTGTCATAGACCGAGCGATGCACAAACAACCGCCGCAGGGTGGTGCAGCGCTGGCCGGCCGTGCCCATGGCGGCGAAGGCCACGCCGCGCAGCACGAGATCGAGATCCGCCGTCGGCGTGATGATCGCGGCATTATTGCCGCCGAGTTCCAGCAAAGCCCGGCCAAAGCGCTCGGCAACCTTGGGGCCGACCTTCTTCCCCATGGCCGTGGAGCCCGTCGCCGAGATGAGCGGCACACGATGATCCGCGACCAGAATCTCGCCGATCCGCCCGTCGCCAATCAGCAATTCGGAGAGGCCATCGGGAATTTCGCCGTTGCCGGCTTCCTCGTAGGCCGCCGCCGCACGCATCAGGATCGCCTGCACGGCAAGTGCTGTCAGCGGGGTCTTCTCCGAGGGCTTCCAGATGACGCTGTCACCGCAGACAAAGGCGAGCGCCGCATTCCAGCTCCAGACAGCGACGGGGAAGTTGAAGGCGGAGATCACGCCCACCGGCCCGAGCGGGTGCCATGTCTCCATCATCCTGTGGTTGGGGCGTTCGGTGGCGATGGTCAGGCCATGGAGCTGGCGGGAGAGACCGACCGCGAAATCGCAGATATCGATCATTTCCTGCACTTCGCCCAAGCCCTCGGAGGTGATCTTGCCTGCCTCGAGCGTCACGAGGCGGCCCAGTTCGGCCTTGGCCATGCGCAATTCCTGCCCGAGCAGGCGCACGAATTCGCCGCGCTTCGGCGCGGGCACCTGCCGCCAGGCGTGAAAGGCCTTCACGGAGCGCGCGATGGCCGCATGCGCTTCATCGGGCGTGGTGTCTCGCAACTGGGCGATCTCTTCCCCCGTGATGGGCGAACGCACAATGCGGCTGCCCCCCGTGATGGCATCGCGCGGGACGCCGAAGCCTTCGAGAAGGGTGATGGCTTCCTCTTGCGGCGTCGAGAGAATCGACGCGAAAGTCTTTCCGAGCAGGTTCATCGGCTTCATTCCGTGGATGCGCGCACCGATCCTCGGGCGCAAAGCAGGGTTGACCGGTAAGCTAGCGAAGCTTTGTGGCGGTTGCGAGGGTAGCGGGCAGGGGAATGGCAGAGAATTTCGACGTGGTTATCGCGGGAGGTGCGGTGATCGGCTCCTCCATCGCCTGGCACCTGGCCGCGCATCCCGGATTTTCCGGCCGCATCCTCGTGGTCGAGCCGGATATGACCTACCAGCGTTCGGCCTCGGCTTTGTCGGCAGGGTCCATCCGCCAGCAATTCAGCCAACCCGTGAACATCGCGATTTCGCTCTACGGAATCGGGTTTTTGCGTTCGATCGGCGAGATTCTGGCGGTTGAGGGGGATCGCCCCATCGTAGGCCTTCACGAGGGCGGCTACCTTTATCTCGGCGAGGAGAGCCATCGCGAAGGCTTTGCGGCCAACAACGCGATCCAGCGCCAGATGGGCGCGGAGATCGACCTGCTGGATGCGCCGGGCCTGAAGGAGGCCTTCCCTTGGCTTGAAACATCCGATCTCGCGATCGGTTCCTTTGGCGTTTCCGGCGAGGGCTGGTTCGACGGCTACGGCCTGATGCAGGCCTTCCGCGCGAAAGCACGCTCGCTCGAGGTCGCATATCGCCAGGGTCGCGTGACAGGCGTGGAGCGCGCGGATGGTCGCGTGACAGGCGTGACTCTGGAGGATGGCACGCGCATCGGCTGCGGTGCGCTGGTGAATGCCGCTGGTGCCTCCGGCGCGCGGGTGCTCTCGGCCGCGATGGGCTTTGCCGTGCCGGTCTACGCGAAAAAGCGCAGCGTTTTCAGCTTCTCCTGCAAGGAGGCGCTTCCGCGCCACCCGCTGATCATCGACAAGACCGGCGTCTGGTGGCGGCCCGAGGGCGAGGGCTACATCACGGGCTATTCGCCGGATGATCTCGATGAAACCGATCACGGAAGCGATTTCGAGGTCGATTGGGCGCTCTTCGAGGAGGTGATCTGGCCGGCGCTGGCGACGCGCATCCCCGCTTTCGAGGCCATCCGGCCCGGACGCGCCTGGGCCGGGCATTACGACATGAACCTGCTTGATCACAATGCGCTGGTGGGGCGCGTGCCGGGCCTCGCGAATGGCTTCATCGCCTGCGGCTTTTCCGGCCATGGCCTGCAGCAATCGCCCGCCGTGGGGCGTGGTTTGGCAGAACTCATCACGGAGGGGCGTTATATCAGCCTCGACCTTGCGGATTTGTCGCCGGAGCGGGTGCTGAGCAACACGCCGCTGCTCGAACGCAACGTGATCTAGGCCGTCAGAGTCCGCCGCACGGCATCCTTCCATAGGGCGATGCGCTTCTGGCGCGTCTCCTGCGGCATGGCGGGCGTGAAGCGGCGTTCCAACGCCCAGCTTTTCGCGAATTCCGCCGGCTCCGGATAGATTCCGCTTGCGAGCCCCGCGAGATAGGCGGCACCCAAGGCCGTGGTTTCCAGCACCTTCGGGCGATCGACCGCTGCCCCGAGCAGATCCGCGAGGCGCTGCATGGTCCAGTCGCTGGCAGTCATGCCGCCATCGACACGCAGGACCGTCTCCGCCCCCCGGCCCGCCCAATCCGCATGCATGGCTTCCAGCAGATCGTTGGTCTGGAAAGCCACACTTTCCAGCGCCGCGCGCGCGAATTCCGCCGGGCCGGAATTGCGCGTGAGGCCGTAGATCGCGCCGCGCGCCTCCGCATCCCAATAGGGCGCGCCGAGGCCCACGAAAGCAGGCACGAGGATCACATCCTGCGTGTCATCCGCCTCAGCCGCGAGGCGGCCGGTTTCGCCCGCGCTCCGGATGATTTTCAGGCCATCGCGCAGCCATTGCACCGCTGCACCGGCAATGAAGATCGAGCCTTCGAGCGCATAATGGCGCTTGCCGCCGAGCTGGTAGGCAACCGTCGTCAGCAGGCGATTGCGTGAGGGAACCGGCTCCGTGCCGGTGTTCAGAAGCGCGAAGCAGCCCGTGCCATAGGTCGATTTCATCATACCCGGCGAGAAGCAGGCCTGCCCCACGAGGGCTGCCTGCTGATCGCCCGCGACGCCCCGGATGGGCACGGCCCGCCCGAGGATCGCGGGGTCGGTTTCGCCGAAATCGCCGGCGCAATCACGGATCTCCGGCAGGAGGCTTTCGGGGATGTTGAAGAGCTTCAGCATCTCCGCGTCCCACTGGCCGGTGCGGAGGTCCATCAGCAGCGTTCTCGATGCGTTTGTTGCATCGGTGGCGTGAACCTTGCCGCCTGTGAGTCGCCAGATAAGAAAGCAGTCGATTGTGCCGCAAGCGAGCTTGCCGGCCTCTGCCAGCGCGCGCACACCCGGCACGTTCTCGAGCATCCACGCGATTTTCGTGGCGGAGAAATAGGGGTCGAGCCGGAGGCCGGTGCGATTGGAGACCAGCGGCTCAAGGCCCTTGGCCCGCAGATCGGCGCATATCTCCGCCGTGCGGCGATCCTGCCAGACCAGCGCGTTATGAAACGGCTTCCCGGTTTCCCGGTCCCAAATCACGATAGTTTCACGCTGATTCGTGATGCCGATAGCCGCGGGATGGGCCCCGCCCTTCGCGATGGCCTCGCGCATGGTGGCGAGAACGGATTGCCAGATTTCCTCGGCATCATGCTCCACATGGCCCGAGGCGGGGAAGATCTGGCGGAATTCCTGCTGGCCCGTGGCCACGGGTTTCAGCTGGGAATCGAAGAGAATCGCCCGGCTTGAAGTCGTGCCCTGGTCGATCGCAAGCACATGCCCTTTCGGCTGGCCGGTCATGGTCTTCCCCCGTCGGTCCATCTGTTTTGGATAGAGAAGCCGCTTGCCGCGGAGAGATCAAGCGAGGTCTGAAAATCAAGTCATGCCGCTTGTTTTCGCATGGGGGTGCTGCGCAAAAGACATGGCAAGGTGGATCGACTCTTCGCTTCGCTTCCCGGATGACCGAGGGGTGGGGCCTGCGGTTTTGCTGGCAAAAGGCCAGCCTGCGGGGGGAGTAGTTTTCGAAAACGTTGCGGGGTTCAACCGATGCCCATTCGTCGCCTTCTGGTCGCCAATCGCAGCGAGATCGCCATCCGGGTTTTCCGGGCCGCGACGGAACTCGGCATCCGCACCATCGCGATCTACGCGGAGGAGGACAAGCTCTCCCTCCACCGCTTCAAGGCGGATGAAGCCTATCTCATCGGGCGAGGGCCGCATCTTCCGAAGCCGCTCGGGCCGCTGGAGGCCTATCTCTCTATTTCGGAGGTGATCCGCGTCGCGAAGGAAGCGGGCGCGGATGCCATCCATCCCGGCTATGGATTCCTCTCGGAGAGCCCGGAATTCGCCGAGGCCTGCGCCGAAGCGGGCATCACCTTCATCGGCCCCTCGCCGGAAACCCTGCGCGCGTTGGGCAACAAGGTCGATGCGCGCAATCTCGCAGCCTCCGTGAGTGTCCCGGTCATGCCGGCGACGCCGCCGCTGCCGGATGACGCCGACGAGGTGAAGCGCCTCGCAGCCGAGATCGGCTACCCCGTGATGCTCAAGGCGAGCTGGGGTGGCGGTGGGCGCGGCATGCGCGCCATCGAGAACGAAGAGCAGCTCCTCGATGCCGTGTTCACCGCGAAGCGCGAGGCCCGCGCTGCCTTCGGCAAGGACGAGGTCTATCTCGAAAAGCTGGTGCGGCGCGCGCGCCACGTCGAAGTGCAAATCCTCGGGGATCGCCACGGCACGATCGTGCATCTCTTCGAGCGCGATTGCTCCATCCAGCGGCGCAACCAGAAGGTCATCGAGCGGGCACCCGCGCCCTATCTCACGCCCGAACAGCGCGAGGCCTTCTGCCAGGCGGCTTTGCGCATCGGCCATGCCACGAATTATGTCGGTGCCGGAACGGTCGAGTTCCTGATGGATGCCGATACCGGCAAGTTCTACTTCATCGAGGTCAATCCGCGCATTCAGGTCGAGCATACGGTGACGGAAGTCGTGACCGGCCTCGATCTCGTGAAAGCGCAAATCCGCATCCTCGATGGCGCGGCCATCGGCAAGCGCGAGGCGGATGGCACCTTGCGTTCCGGCATTCCATCGCAGCCCGAAATCACGCTGAACGGTCACGCACTGCAGTGCCGCATCACCACCGAAAACCCGGAGAACAATTTCATTCCGGATTACGGGCGCATCACGGCCTATCGTGGTGCGATGGGCTTCGGCATCCGCGTCGATGGCGGAACGGCCTATTCCGGCGCGGTGGTGACACGCTTCTATGATCCCATGCTCGAGAAGGTGATCGCCTGGGCTTCAACCCCCGGCGAGGCCATCGCTCGCATGGACCGCGCCTTGCGCGAATATCGCATTCGCGGCGTGGCAACGAACCTTACCTTCCTCGAGGCGGTGCTTTCGCATCCCAAATTCCACTCCAACGAATACACCACGCGCTTCATCGACGAGACGCCGGAGCTTTTCCAACAGCCACGCCGGAAAGACCGAGCGACAAAGCTCCTGACCTACATCGCGGATGTCACCGTCAACGGCCATCCGGAAACGCGCGAGCGGCCGAAGCCGCCGGCCCATGCCCGCGAGCCCGTGCCGCCGCTCTTCACGGCGGAGCCGGTTCTGGGCACGCGCCAGAAGCTCGATCAGCTCGGCCCCGAGGGTTTCGCGGAATGGATGCGCGGCGAGCGGCGCGTGCTCCTGACCGACACGACCATGCGTGATGCGCACCAGAGCCTGCTCGCCACGCGCATGCGCACGCATGATCTTGCGGCGATTGCACCGGCCTATGCCCACGGCCTGCCGCAGCTTTTCAGCCTTGAATGCTGGGGTGGCGCGACCTTCGACGTCTCCATGCGCTTCCTGCAAGAAGACCCCTGGGAGCGCCTGCGGCTCATCCGCGAGCGCGTTCCGAACATCCTGCTGCAGATGCTGCTGCGCGGCGCCAATGGCGTGGGCTACACGAACTATCCCGATAACGTAGTGCGCGATTTCATCGATCGCGCCGCCGAGAACGGGGTCGATCTCTTCCGCATCTTCGATTGCCTGAACTGGGTCGACAACATGCGCGTGGCGATCGATCAGGTTCGCCGCGCGGGCAAGCTCGCCGAGGGCGCAATCTGCTATACCGGCGACATTCTCGACCCGACCCGCGCGAAATATCCGCTGAAATATTATGTCGATCTCGCCCGTCAGCTGGAAAAGGCGGGGTGCCACATCCTCGGCATCAAGGATATGGCGGGCCTGCTGAAGCCCGCCGCCGCGCGCCTGCTCGTGAAGACGCTGAAGGAAGAAATCGGCCTGCCGATCCATTTCCACACGCATGATACCTCGGGCATCGGCGCGGCCTCGATCCTCGCGGCGGTGGAAGCGGGTGTGGATGCCGTGGACTGCGCGATGGACGCGATGAGCGGCACGACCTCGCAGGTCTGCCTTGGCTCGATCGTGGAAGCCCTCGCGATGACCACGCGCGGCACGGGGCTCGACCCCGAGGCGATCCGCCAGATCTCCTTCTACTGGGAGGCCGTGCGCACCCAGTATGCCGCTTTCGAGAGCGACCTGAAATGCGGCGCCTCGGAAGTCTATCTGCATGAAATGCCGGGGGGGCAGTTTACGAACCTCAAGGAGCAGGCGCGCAGCCTCGGCCTCGAAACGCGCTGGCACGAGGTCGCCAAGGCCTATCGCGCCGCGAACGACCTTTTCGGCGACATCGTGAAGGTCACGCCCTCCTCGAAGGTCGTGGGCGATCTCGCGCTGATGATGGTGAGCCAGGGGCTCTCGGCGCAGGATATTCTCGATCCCCAGCGCGAGGTGGCCTTCCCGGCTTCCGCCATCGAGATGCTGCGCGGCGATCTGGGGCAGCCGCCCGGCGGTTGGCCGGCAGCCCTGCAGAAGAAGGCGCTGAAGGGTGAGAAACCCATTACCGTGCGCCCCGGCTCGCTGATCGAGCCCGTCGATCTCGATCAGGCCAAGCGCGAGATCGAGAAGAAGCTCGGGCGGAGCATCACCGACGAGGAACTCGCCTCAGCGCTGATGTATCCCAAGGTTTTCGCGGATTTCGCTTTGGTGAGCGAGAAATACGGCCCCGTTTCCGTGCTTCCCACGCCCGTCTTCTTCTACGGCATGGAGCCGGGCGACGAAATCACGCTGGAAATCGAGCGCGGCAAGGCCATCGTCATCCGCCTCCAGACCATCGGCGCCACCGATGACGACGGCAATGTGAAGGTGTTCTTCGAAATCAACGGCCAGCCGCGCATCGTAAAGGTGCCGAACCGCGCCATGGCCGGCCGCATCGTCACGCGCCGCAAGGCGGAGGAGGGCAACGCGAAACATGTCGCGGCGCCCATGCCGGGCTCGGTCTCCTCCATCGCGGTGGCCGAGGGCCAACCAGTGAAGGCGGGCGACGTGCTGCTGACGCTGGAAGCCATGAAGATGGAAACCGCGATCCACGCCGCGCAGGATTGCACGATTGGTGAGATCGCCGTGAAACCCGGCGCGCAGGTGGATGCGAAAGACCTCCTCATCGTGCTGGCATAAGGCGTCTTTTCCGGTTGACATCACTGCCTGAAACCGGTCCCTCCCTCGGGGGAAACGGTGAAGGGACGGAGACGATATGGCCATCGTGGCGCGAGGTTTGGCGGCGGATCTGGCGCGCCGCGAGGCGGAGGGCCGTCCGGTCCGCGTTGCAGTCATCGGTTGCGGCGAAATGGGCACCGATCTCGTCACGCAGATCGCGCGGATGAAGGGCATCCGCGTCGCGGGCATCGCGGATCGCAGTGGCACGAATGCCATCGAGGCCATTCGCATCGCGCGCCTTCCCGCCGAAATGGCCGCTCCCGTGAACGGCCTTCCCGCGCTCGATGCCGCGATTGAAGCAGGCCGCATCGGCATCGTGGATGATGCGCATCTGCTGCTGCGCTCCGGCCAGATCGACGTTGTGATCGACGCGACGGGTCGCCCCACGGCGGGCGCCGAGATCGGCCTTGCGACCATCCGCGCCGGCAAGCATCTCGTGATGATGAATGTCGAGGCCGATGTAACCATCGGGCCCTATCTGCGCCGCGAGGCCGATAAAGCCGGGCTTGTTTACACCATCGGCGCGGGCGACGAGCCCACAGCCACGATGGAACTCATCGAATTCTGCACCGCACTCGGCTTTCCCATCATCGCGGCAGGCAAGGGCAAGAACAACGCCTTCAATCCCTATGCCGTGCCCGATGATTACCGCGCCGAGGCCGAGCGGCGGAACATGAACCCGCGCATGCTCGTAGAATTCGTCGATGGCTCGAAGACCATGGTGGAGATGGCGACCATCGCCAATGCCACCGGCCTCGTGATCGACAAGCCGGGCATGCATGGCCCGATGGCGACGCTGGAGACGTTGGCGGATGTATTCCGCCCCATGGGCGAGGGCGGTATTCTCACCCGCAAGGGCGTGGTGGATTTCACCCTCGGCAAGGGCGTCGCGCCGGGCGTCTTCGTGGTGGTGGAACTCGATCACCCCCGCCTGTGCGAGCGCATGCATGACCTGAAAATGGGTGGCGAGGGGCCGTATTATTCTTTCTATCGCCCGCATCACCTCACCAGCCTCGAAGTGCCGCTTTCGGCTGCGCGCGCGGTCATCCACGGCACAGCGGATATGGTGCCGCTCGACCGGCCCATGGTGGAGGTCTGCGCATTGGCGAAGCGCGACCTGAAGCCCGGCGACCGCCTCGATGCCATTGGCGAGACCTGTTACCGCTCCTATGCCGTGATGGCGGAAGAGGCCCGCTCCTTACGCGCCTGGCCGGTGGGATTGCTCGACAAGGGCGTCGTGACCGCGCCGATCGCCAAGGACACGCTGATCACGCGCGATGCGGTCGAGATTGACGGTACGACAACTCTCGCCCGCCTGCGGCACGAGATGGAAATCGGCCTCTGGGGAGCCCCGGCATGATGTTCCTGCCGCCGGGCGTGGATGCCTTCACCGCCACGCTGCTGATCGTGATTTCGTTCTTCACCTCGGCCATGACGGCCGCTTTCGGCATTGGCGGTGGCGTGGCGATGCTCGGCGCGCTCGCCGGCACGGTGCCGCCCGCGGTGATCGTCGCGGTGCATGGCCTCGTGCAACTTGGCTCGAATATGGGCCGCGCCTTCATCCAGAAGGATCACGCGAACTGGCGGCTTTTCTGGCTGTTCATGGTGGGCGCAGTGATCGGCGTGGCCTTCGGGGCGTGGCTGTTCCGCGCCATGCCGGAGAACGTTCTGCTCGCGATGCTCGGGCTGTTCATCCTCGTCATGGTCTGGGTGCCGAAACCGAAGATTCCGGGGCTGGATCGCGCGGGCATGGTGCTCGGCGGAGGCATATCCTCGGTGCTCACCATGTTTGTGGGCGCGACCGGCCCGTTCATCCAGTCCCTGCTCGTGCCGCTAGGGCTGGATCGCAAGCAGATCGTGGCGACGCAGGCCGTGATGATGACCGCGCAGCACGCGCTGAAGGTCGTGGCTTTTGGCTTCATCGGCATCGCCCTCGTGCCGTGGCTGCCACTCATCGCTGCGATGGTCGTCTCCGGCTTCATCGGCACGGTGATGGGCACGAAGCTGCTGGATCGCATGTCCGAGCGCTTTTTCCAGATCACCCTCAAGATCGTGCTGACGATTGTCGCGCTCGATCTCCTGCGCCGTGCGGCGGGGATCACGATCCCCGGAATGTAATTAGCCGCAACTTGTCTTCTCGCATTGGCGGAAGGCGCGAATGGCCGCGCGCTTCTGCTCCAGCGTGAGCGCGCCGGAGAAGCCCTCGCGGCCCACGAGGAACGACGGCGTCGCCTGAAAGGCGAAGCTTTCGCCGAGCCGCGCGGACGCCTTCATGGCCTCGGTAACGGCTTCGGAATCCGCATCCGCGATCAACCGTGAGCGATCCGCGCCGAGTTTCGTCGCCACCGCCAGCGCCATCTCGGCATCGCGCAGGCCGCCTTGCGCAAACATCTGCTCGTGGAAATCGAGATAGCGATCCGCTTTCTGTCGCGAAAAGGCCAGGGCCACGCGCGTGGCCATCACCGAGGGAATGCCGAGCACGGCGTAATTCACCAGCATGAAGCGCAGGTTCTGTTCGCTTTGCAGCAGCGGACGGACATCACGCGCGGTGCGACGGCAGAAACCGCAATTGTAATCGAAGAACTCGACAATCGTGACATCCGGATTGCGCGAGCCCAGCGACACGCGCCCGTTGAGCCGCTCGAGGCCCTCCAGCAACTCCACCGGGATGGGGTAGAATTCGGGCCGTCCTTGCGCGCTGGCGGGGCTGGCAAATGCGCTTGCAGCAAGGCTGGACAGCACGAAACGGCGGGAAAAAAACATCAAAACCTCCGGATGATTCCGGCGGGTTATCGGGCACGCGCTGGGCTGCGGCCAGTCACAAGCGCGCGAGGAAGGGCCACGCGAGGATCAGGTCTCCTCGCTGCCCTTCACTTCCGAGGCGCGCGGCATCTTCATGATGGAATAGCCGCTATCGACATAGTGGATCTCGCCCGTCACCCCGCCCGAGAGCGAGGAGAGCAGGTAAAGCGCCGAGCCGCCGAGTTCCTCGAGCGTGATCGGGCGCCCCAGCGGCGAATGCTTCGTCTGCCAGGCATAGGTGAAGCGCGCATCAGTGATGCCCGCGCCGGCGAGCGTGCGCACGGGGCCAGCGGAAATCGCATTCACGCGGATGTTCTCGCGACCGAAATCCGCCGCGAGGTAACGCACGGAGCTTTCCAGCGCGGCCTTTGCCACGCCCATCACGTTGTAATTCGGCGAAACGCGGTTCGCGCCACCATAGGTGAGGGTGAGCAGCGAGCCGCCATCGGGCATGATCGCGGCGGCGCGCTTCGCGATCTCCGTGAAGGAGAAGCAGGAAATCACCATGGTGCGGGTGAAATTCTCGCGCGTCGTATCCGCGTAGCGGCCCCTCAGCTCGTTTTTGTCCGAGAAGCCGATGGCATGGACCACGAAATCGAGCTTGCCCCAGACGCGTCCGAGTTCGGCAAACACCGCATCAACCGACGCGATATCCTCGACATCGCAGGGGATGACGAGTGAGGAACCCACGCTCTCCGCCAGCGGCTTCACGCGCTTGCCGAGCGCCTCGCCCTGATAGGTGAAGGCGAGCTCGGCCCCATGCGCCGCGAGCATCTGCGCAATGCCCCAGGCGATCGAATTCTGGTTCGCGACGCCCATGATGAGGCCGCGCTTGCCCTGCATCAAACCCTGCATGAAAAACCACCAAAACTAGCCCGAACGGGCGTCCGAGCTTATGCGAGGGAACGAGGGCCCGCTGGGCCCTCAAGGATTCAAGCTTCCGGGTGCTTCAGCACAATCGTGGCGTTCGTGCCGCCGAAGCCGAAGGAATTCGACATCACATGGCCGAGCTTGGCGCCATCCACGCGTTTGCGCAGGATGTTCATATCCGCCATGGCGGGGTCGATTTCGGTGATGTGCGCGCTCTCGCAGATGAAGCCGTTCTGCATCATGATGAGCGAGTAGATCGCCTCCTGCACGCCGGTCGCGCCGAGCGAATGGCCCGTGAGCGACTTGGTGGCCGAGATCGGGATGCTCGTGGCCTTGGCGCCGAACACTTCGCGCACGGCCTCGATTTCCTTGATGTCGCCCACGGGCGTCGATGTGCCATGCGGGTTGATGTAGTCGATCGGAGCCTTGATGCCGGCAAGCGCCTGCCGCATGCAGCGCACCGCGCCCTCGCCCGAGGGGGCGACCATGTCGTAACCGTCAGAGGTCGCGCCATAGCCTACGATTTCGGCGAGGATCTTGGCGCCGCGCGCCTTCGCCATCTCGTATTCCTCGAGCACGATGACGCCCGCGCCGCCCGCGATCACGAAGCCGTCGCGGTTCTTGTCATAGGCGCGCGAGGCGGTGGAATCGTTGTAGCTCGTGGACATCGCGCCCATGGCGTCAAACAGCACGGAGAGCGACCAGTCGAGCTCTTCGCAGCCGCCCGCGAACACGCGATCCTGCTTGCCCCACTGGATCAGCTCATAGGCATTGCCGATGCAATGGTTCGAGGTCGCGCAGGCCGAGGAAATCGAATAGTTCACGCCCTTGATCTTGAACCAGGTCGCGAGCGTGGCCGAGGCGGTGGACGACATCGCCTTTGGCACCGCGAAGGGACCAACGCGCTTGGAATTGCCGCTCTCACGGGCCTTGTCGATGGCCTCAACCAGCGTGCGGGTCGAGGGGCCGCCGGAGCCCATCACGATGCCGGTGCGCTCGTTGGAAATCTCGGCTTCCTCGAGGCCGGCATGGCGGATGGCCTGTTCCATCGCCACCTGATTCCAGGCCGAGCCGCCGCCATGGAAACGCATCGCGCGGCGATCCAGAACGGTGGCGGGGTCGAGGCTCGGCATGCCGTAGACGCGGCTGCGGAAGCCATGTTCCTCGAAGGAAGGGGAATAGCTGATGCCGGATTTGGCCTCGTACAGGGAGGTGGTGACCTCCTGAACATCATTGCCGATCGACGAGACGATGCCCATCCCGGTCACGACGACGCGCCTCATGGCTTCGCGCTCCATGCCTGATTTCGTTGGCCCCGACATGGACCGGGACGCGCCCGGGTGCAAGGAGAATGTGCAAGAAGAGGCCTCGCGCGGCCCCTCAGGTCGGCTGGAACAGCCCGACGCGCATATCCGTGGTGGTGTAGATGCGCTTTCCGTCAGCTTCGAGCCAGCCATCGGCGATGCCGAGAACCAGCTTGCCCTTGAAGACGCGCTTCACATCCACGCCGTAGACCACCTTCTTGACGCTCGGCAGCACCTGGTCAGCGAACTTCACCTCGCCAACCCCCAGCGCACGGCCGCGACCCGGCAGGCCCAGCCAGCCGAGGAAGAAGCCCGTAAGCTGCCAGAGCGCATCGAGCCCAAGGCAGCCTGGCATGACCGGATCGCCCTTGAAATGGCAGGGGAAGAACCAGAGGTCAGGCCGGACATCGAGTTCGGCGCGCACATGGCCCTTGCCGTTCGGGCCACCATCCTCGGAGATTTCGGTGATGCGATCGAACATCAGCATCGGCGGCATCGGCAACTGGGCATTGCCCATTCCGAACAATTCGCCCCGGCCGCAAGCCAGAAGATCCTCGTAGGAAAAACTCGATTGCCGCACCGCCCCATCCGCATTCATCGTCGTTCCGTCCGTTATCATCGAGAGCATCGCTGATCGCCCGTTTAGAGCATGCGCAACAAGAGCGGTAACAGAATTTGCACAAGATCAACGATTTTTCGGTGCGCCTGCTATCATGATACGGAATGGGAGTGCGCGGGCTTGTCGAAGCAAGG
>JALOTF010000101.1 GCA_025458025.1 Beijerinckiaceae bacterium
GGTCGCGGTCTGGGTGACGGAGTGCACGATGCTCGCGGCGGCGCGCTCGAATTCCTCGATGCTCGCGGCGACGGCCGCGGCGCGCTCCAGCTGCGCACGTTGTCCGGCTTCGTTCTGGAGCCGCATCGCACGGCGTTCGAGCATGCCGTCACGGAAATCCTGCATGGCCCGCGCCATGTCGCCGAGTTCGTTCTTTCGACCGGTGCCGCGAATCGTTGCGTCGAGATTGCCGGAGGCGAGTTCCTTCATCGCATCAATCTGCCGATGAAGCGGCTTCACCACCCCGGCAAGCACAAAGAGAACCGAGAGAAGGCCGACAACGAGCGTGATGATCGTAGCCACGATGAGCGTGATCATCGCCTTCTCACCGAAGGTGCTCGAAGCCTGGAAATCTTCCTTAAACTGCGCCAGCAGGAGGTCGATCAGCTCGCTGATCTTTGCAGTGCCCGGATCAATCGCGGGGTACATCTTGTTGATGATGAACATTTCCAGCGCGAGATCGCCCCGGTCCATCATGTCGATCATGGTCATCGTTGCGCGCCGGGCCTCCGCCAGTTTCGGCGTGGCATCGGCGATGATCTTCTGCTCCGCGTCGAGATGCGCGGACTTCACGTATTTCGGCCAGAGCTGGTCGATCTCGCCAAGGGCTGCGAGCATGGCCTTTGCACCATCCTTCGCATCCATCGCGCCGTTGCGCACCTTATGGGCAGCATCCACGATCTGGATGGCATAGGCGTCAGAAATCACCTTGAGGTCACGAATGGGCACGATGTGCTCGTGATACGCCGCATTCAGGGCGCCGGTCTTCTCCTGAACCGCGATCCAGGCCACTGTCACCGTGCCAATGGCAAGGAGGCAGAGCAGCGAAAAGGCACCGAGAAGGCGCGTCGAGATCTTATGCATGCCAGCTCCAGTTTCTTGGAGAATTTGTCGTCAATCTGCTGAAATTTTACGCAGATTCTAACGCAGGTTTTACGCCCGATTTTGTAACTACAAGGTTAAATTAGGCGACAAAGTATCCTGTGCGTGTTACAATTCACGGCTTCGCTGGCGCCCGCGTACAATTTGGCTGCAATGCCACTTGAAAGACCGTTTCGTGCCCCTCGCAAGGGAGTGCTCATGGGCCCGCTGGCGATCAGCGCCATTCCTGCGATGATGAAGGTCAATGACCGTCCGTCAGGTTATCGCGGGGCCGCGCGGGCCATTGAGCTGCAACAACCGATAATTCAGCAGGGCCGCAATCGTGACCCAGACCAGATATGGGACGAGCAGAAGCGCCGCGAGCACGCTGTAGGCGGAAAAAGCCATGATCACCAGGGCGATCACCAACCAAAGGACAATGACTTCGGCCATCGCCCAATCCAGGCGTTTCAAGCCGAAGAACAGGAAGGACCAGGCGGCGTTCACAAGCAGGTGGAACACATAGAGAAGCAGGGCTGGCCAGGCGGCCCATCCGGCAGCTTCCCAGACCAGCCAGCCCGAAGCCGCGATGGCGCAGAACAGAACCGACCAGACAAGCGGGAAAGCCCAGTTGGGCGGGGTCCAGCTCGGTTTTCTAAGGTTGGCATACCACGCATCCGGGCGAAAGAACGCGCCGGAAGCCGCAGCTCCAAAGCTCAGAGCCACGAACACCATCAGGGCGAAGAGGGAAGGCAGGGTCAACATCACTCCTGTTCATAGCATGGCAGTTGCGGAATAAAAAAAGGCCGGACAATTGCCCGGCCTTTCAAAAGGTTCGCTCTCCAATCCGGTCCCAGTACATCCGTGGTAACCGGAAAAAGCGGAGCCTTTAGATCGAGGCGAGCCGCTCGGCGGCCAGCTTGCCGGAGCGATTGTCGCGCATGGTTTCGAAGGCGATCTTCTGTCCTTCGTTGAGGCCCTGCATGCCGGCGCGCTCCACGGCCGAGATGTGAACGAACACGTCAACACCGCCGTCGTCCGGCTGGATAAAACCAAAACCCTTGGTGGCGTTGAACCATTTCACTGTGCCGGTGGTCATGAAAAACCCTCCTCATTTGGCAATAAAATTCCGCTCACACGAGATGTGTGTCGGGGCGGCGATTTTCGAAAGGGAGGAGTTCGTCAGAAGCGCGCCAAAGCGGCAGAAAACAAAGACCGACCGAGCAAATATCGATGATGGTTTATACGAGCATTTCTGATGTTTGGCAAGCTGAATAAATTAAGATGAAATGAAAGAATATTTGGAAATTTTTTCCAAGCATTTATTCTGGTCGAAGTTTTTGCATAAATAAGTCTCAATCCTCTCTTTTGGATTTTCAACGCACGGGCGTCAAATCCACGTTCTGCCCGGCGCGCGTCAGCACTCGGAGCGGGTAGCCTGATCAGCCAGATTGTCGCTCGGGATCATCCGCGCGCAGGTCTGCTCGGTCCGCAAGCTTCGCCTAGCAGGATGGATCGTCGATTGTCGCGATGGGCCTTGCCAGCGAGAGCAGCGCTTCGCGATCATGCAACGTCACATGCCGCCCGCGAATCTCGA
This sequence comes from Beijerinckiaceae bacterium, assembly GCA_025458025.1. GTDB lineage: Bacteria > Pseudomonadota > Alphaproteobacteria > Rhizobiales > Beijerinckiaceae > Rhabdaerophilum. Next base: position 2,498 of record JALOTF010000101.1, read on the forward strand.
CCTTGTAGGGCAGGAGCGCCGCGATCGATCGCGAGAGCACCTCGGGTGCCATACCCAGGCGCGATGCGAGGATTTTCTTGTCGTAGGGGATTTCAAGCTGCCCCGAGCCACCCTGCCGGGCATCTTCGGTGATGAGCCAGTTCGCGAGCCGTTCGAGGCTGGAACGCAGCTTCTGGTTCTTCAGTTCCTTCACCACGCCGCGATAGGCCAGAGCCATATCGACCGCGAGCGCGCGGGCGAAATGCGCATCCTCCGCGAAGCCCTCGCGCACCGCGGCGGCCGGTAGCATGAGAATGCGCGTGGGCGTGAGGCCCCGCGCGGATTTCAGATAGACCCGATCGAGCAGCACCGCAGCAATGATGAAGCTGTTGCCGGGCCCCAACACGGAAATGGTGGTCTCGCGATCGCGATAGCCCGCATAGATCTCCACCTGCCCCTGCACGATCACATAGAGAAAATCAGCAGGATCCCCCTCATGCACGAGTTCGACATGGGCGGGGAAACGCTGCACGAAGGCGTTGCGCAAGAGGCTATCGACATAGCTCGCACCCACGCCCTCGAAGAGCGGCAGCTGTCGCATGTCCTGCAGGTCGTCTTCGCGCATGGCATCACCTCTGCCTTGCAGCTTTGGTCATATGCGCAATTCAGTCCTTGATTTTCCTCAAGTCAGGATTTGACAGGAATGACGTGGGTTCTTGACGAAGATCGCGAGCGCAATTGATAAACTAACGCATTGTTCTTGAAAGTTTTTCCCGCGTTTTTCTGTTGATGCAAATCAAGGTCTGCAAGCGAGGCTGCCCCCAACCATCCCTTCCGCGTTCGGCTTCAGAACGTGTTTTTTCGCAAGAGGGGGCGAGCATGGGCGGCGCCACTGTCACGTCAACGGACGTCACATCATCGGACCAGAACAGGGCCTTGTGGCTCTCGACTCTGGCTTTTACGGTCTGCTTTGCCGTGTGGACGATCTTCGCGATCATCGGCATCCAGATCAAAAAGGATCTGGGTCTGACGGATACGCAATTCGGCCTGCTGGTCGGCACGCCGATCCTCACGGGATCGCTGATCCGGCTGATCCTCGGCATCTGGGCGGATCAATATGGCGGACGGCTCGTCTATACCGCGACGATGCTGACCGCCGCGGTCATGACCTTCCTGCTTACCTACGCCTACGATTACCCCACCTTCCTGATCGCGGCCCTGGGCGTCGGTATTGCCGGCGGCTCCTTCTCGGTGGGCGTTGCCTATGTGGCGAAATGGTACCCCAAGGAGAAGCAGGGCACGGCGCTCGGCATTTTCGGCGCGGGCAATGTGGGCGCGGCGGTCACGAAATTCGCAGCACCCGTGATCATGGTTTCCTATGGCTGGAAGAGCGTCGCGCTGGTCTGGGCCGTCGCGCTCGCGGTTATGGGCGTGGTGTTCTTCCTCTTCACGAAGGATGACCCGGATCTCGCCCAGCGCCGTGCGAGCGGTGCGAAACCCGAGCCGCTCTCGGCGATGATGGAGCCGCTGAAGAACATTCAGGTCTGGCGCTTCTCGCTCTACTATTTCTTCGTCTTCGGGGCCTTCGTGGCGTTGGCGCTCTGGCTGCCACGCTACCTGATCGGCGTCTACGGGCTTGATATCGCCACCGCTGGCATGATCGGCGCGATGTATTCCATCCCCGCCTCGGTCTTCCGCGCCTATGGCGGCCATCTCTCTGACAAGTATGGCGCGCGGACGATCATGTACTGGACCTTCCTGGTCTCGATCGTCTGCACCTTCATCCTGTCCTACCCGCCGACGAGCTACACGATCGACGGCATCCGCGGCCCGGTAAGCTTCACCACGCGGATGAGCCTCGGCGGCTTCATCGTCACGGCCTTTGTGCTGGGCTTCTTCATGAGCCTCGGCAAGGCGGCGGTCTACAAGCACATCCCGGTTTACTACCCCGGCCGCGTCGGCGCGGTGGGTGGTGTGGTGGGCCTCGTGGGTGGTCTCGGCGGGTTCATCCTTCCCATCGCCTTCGGCGCGCTGAACGATCTCACCGGTGTGTGGCAGAGCTGCTTCTGGCTGCTCTTCGCCATCGTGACCATCGCGATGCTCTGGATGCACTTCGCCATCCGCTCGATGGAAAAGCAGGCGATCGGCAAGGAACTCGGCAAGCTGCCGCAGCTCCCCGAGATGCAGCCGATCCATGGCCCTGCGCTAGAAGGCGCGCTCGCCGCCAAGGGTGCCCTTCAGGATTGGCGGCCGGAGGACCAGCAGTTCTGGCAGGAGAGCGGACGCAGGATCGCGCGCCGCAACCTCTGGATCTCGGTGCCCTGCCTGCTGCTCTCCTTCGCCGTGTGGATGGTGTGGTCGGTCGTGGTGGCTCGGTTGCCCGGCGTGGGCTTTGCCTTCACCACCGAGCAGCTCTTCTGGCTGGCATCCCTGCCGGGCCTGTCGGGCGCGACGCTCCGCATCTTCTATAGCTTCATGCCCGCGATGTTCGGCGGCCGGCTTTGGACGACGCTCGCCACATGGTCACTGCTGATCCCGGCCGTGGGCATGGGCATGGCCGTACAGAACCCCGCGACGCCTTACTGGGTGTTCCTGCTTCTGGCGCTGCTCTGCGGCCTTGGCGGCGGCAACTTCGCCTCCTCCATGGCGAACATCTCCTTCTTTTTCCCCAAGGCGGAGAAGGGCAACGCGCTCGCGCTCAATGCCGGCCTCGGCAATCTCGGGGTGAGTGTCGTGCAGTTCGTGGTGCCGCTGGCGATTACCGCCGGCGTGTTCGGCGCGCTGGGCGGCAACCCGCAGAGCGCCACCGTGAACGGCGTGACGACGACGCTCTGGCTGCAGAATGCGGGCTACGTCTTCGTGCCCTTCATCGTCGCCTCGGCCTTCGCCGCGTGGTTTGGCATGAACGATATCGCCTCGATGAAGGCGAGCTTCGCCGATCAGGCGGTGATCTTCCGGCGCACGCATAACTGGGTGATGTGCTGGCTCTATACCGGCACGTTCGGCTCGTTCATCGGCTTCTCGGCCGCCTTCCCGCTGCTGGCGAAGATCCTCTTCCCCGATGTGAACGTGCTGCAATACGCCTTCCTCGGCCCGCTCGTCGGTGCCGTGGCCCGGGCGCTCGCGGGCAAGCCCTGCGATCGGATCGGCGGCGGGCGCATCACCTTCTGGGTCTTCGTGGCGATGTGCCTCGGGGTTGTGGGCATCCTCTATGCCATCGGCATGAAGGGCAGCGCCTCGGCCTTCCCGGTCTTCTTCACGAGCTTCCTGTTCCTCTTCGCCGCGACCGGCGTGGGCAATGCCTCCACCTTCCAGATGATCCCCGCGATCATGCGGCAGGAAGTGGCGCGGCTCGAACCCGGCCTGAAGGGTGCCGATCTCGTGAAGCAATCCGACAAGGAGAGTGCCGCGATCATCGGCTTCACCTCGGCGATCGCGGCTTACGGGGCCTTCTTTATCCCCAAGAGCTTCGGCACCTCGATCGCGATGACCGGCTCGGCTGCAGGTGCGCTCTACGCCTTCCTCGGCTTCTACCTCACCTGCATCGCCATCACCTGGTGGTTCTACACCCGGCGCGGCGGCCTGCTGCACGACATCGAGCGGGGCCGTGCGCCCCGTGCGGCGACACCGCTCGCCAACCCGGCCTGATTTTCCCTTTATCCATCACGAGGCGACAGACATGTCCCATTTCCTCGACCGCCTGACCTTCTTCAACAAGATTGCCCAGCCCTTCTCGAACGGCCATGGCGTGACCACCAACGAGGATCGCCGCTGGGAAGACGGCTACCGGAAGCGCTGGCAGCACGACAAGATTGTGCGCTCCACCCATGGCGCGAACTGCACCGGCTCCTGCTCGTGGAAGATCTACGTGAAGGGCGGCATCGTCACCTGGGAGACCCAGCAGACGGATTACCCGCGCACCCGGCCCGATCTGCCGAACCATGAGCCGCGCGGCTGCTCCCGCGGCGCCTCCTACAGCTGGTACCTTTATTCGGGCAACCGCGTGAAATACCCGCTGGTCCGCTCGCGGCTCATCCGCCTCTGGCGCGCGGCGCGGGCCACGATGACCCCGGTCGCGGCGTGGAAGAGCATCGTCGAGAACCCGGAAAAGCGCGCGAGCTACACGAAGAAGCGCGGCCATGGTGGCTTCGTGCGCGGCACCTGGGACGAGATCAACGAGATCATCGCCGCCGCCAACGCCTACACCGCCAAGACCTGGGGGCCGGATCGCATCCTCGGCTTCTCGCCGATCCCCGCCATGTCGATGGTGAGCTATGCCGCGGGCTCGCGCTATCTCAGCCTCATCGGCGGCGTCTGCATGTCGTTCTACGACTGGTATTGCGACCTGCCGCCCGCCTCGCCGCAGACCTGGGGCGAGCAGACCGACGTGCCGGAAAGCGCGGATTGGTACAATGCCGGCTTCATCATCCTCTGGGGCTCGAATGTGCCGCAAACGCGCACGCCGGATGCGCATTTCTACACCGAGGCGCGCTATCGCGGCACCAAGAGCGCGGTGATCTGCCCGGATTACTCGGAAGCTTCGAAGTTCGGCGATATCTGGCTGCCGGTGAAGCAGGGCACGGATGCGGCCCTCGCCATGGCCATGGGCCATGTGATCCTCACCGAATACCACGTGAAGCGGCAGGTGCCGTATTTCCAGGATTACGTCCGGAAATACACGGACATGCCGATGCTCGTGCGGCTGGTGAAGCAGGATGGCCGCCTCGTGCCCGAGCGCTTCGTGCGCGCCTCCGATTTCGATGCCTCCCTCGGCGAAGCAAACAACCCGGAATGGAAAACGGTCGCCTATGACGAGGCGAGCGGGAACATCGTCGCCCCGCGCGGCACCATCGGCTTCCGTTGGGGCGAGCAGGGCAAATGGAACCTGGAGGAGAAGGCCTCCGACGGTGCGGAAACGCGCCTGCGCCTCTCTCTGAAAGGCATCGAGGACGAGATTGCCTCGGTCGCCTTCCCGTATTTCGGCAACATCGAGAACGAGCATTTCACCCATTCCGACCACAGCTCGGTGCTTGAACGGAACATTCCGGTGAAGCGGCTGCAACTCGCCGATGGCGAGGCGCTGGTTGCGAGTGTCCATGACCTGTTCGTCGCAAATTACGGCGTCGATCAGGGCTTCGGCGGTGCGAACGTGACGGCGGATTACAACGTCGACCTGCCGGGCAGCCCCGCCTGGGCGGAGAAGATCACGGGCGTCGGCCGCGACAAGATCATCCAGGTCGCACGCGAATTCGCGACCAATGCGGAGAAGACCAATGGCCGCTCGATGGTGATCATCGGCGCGGCGATGAACCACTGGTACCACGCCGACATGAACTATCGCGGCGTGATCAACATGCTCGTGATGTGCGGTTGCGTGGGCCAGTCCGGTGGCGGCTGGGCGCATTATGTGGGGCAGGAAAAGCTGCGCCCGCAGGCCGGCTGGGCGCCGCTCGCCTTCGCGCTGGATTGGGGCCGCCCGCCGCGCCAGCAGAACTCCACCTCGGCCTTCTATGTGCACACCGACCAGTGGCGCTACGAGACGATGAAGGCCGCGGATATTCTCTCGCCCACAGCGCCCAAGGGGCCGTGGGAAGGGGCAATCATCGATTACAACGTGCGCGCCGTGCGCATGGGCTGGCTGCCGGCTTATCCGACTCTGGAGGATAACCCCCTCGACATCGCGGCAAAGGCCAAGGCCGCAGGCCTTGAACCGAAGGATTACATCGCGAAGGGCCTGAAATCCGGCGATGTGAAATTCGCCTGGGAAGATCCTGATAATCCGAAGAACTGGCCGCGCAACATGTTCGTGTGGCGCTCCAACCTGCTGGGCTCATCCGGCAAGGGGCATGAATATTTCCTCAAGCACCTGCTTGGGACCAGCCACGGCGTGCTGGGGCAGGATCTCGGCTCGGCCGAGGCGGCGGGCACGAAGGAGGTGAACTGGGTGAAGGATGCACCCGAGGGTAAGCTCGACCTGCTGGTCACGCTCGATTTCCGCATGTCCACCACCTGCGTCTACTCGGATATCGTGCTTCCCACGGCCACCTGGTACGAGAAGAACGACCTCAACACCTCCGACATGCATCCCTTCATCCACCCGCTGACCAGCGCGGTGGACCCGGCCTGGGAAGCGAAATCGGATTGGGAAATCTACAAGGGCATCGCCAAGGCCTTCTCCCGCGTCTCGCCGGAGGTTTTGGGCGAGGAAACCGACATCGTGCTGAACCCCATCAAGCACGATACCGCGATGGAGATCGCGCAGGCCTTCGACCCGAAGGACTGGAAGACCGGCGAATGCGAGCCCATCCCCGGCAAGACCATGCCGGTGGTGATCCCCGTCAGCCGCGATTACCCGCACACCTATGAGCGCTTCACGGCCCTGGGACCGCTGATGGAAAATGTCGGCAACGGCATCAAGGGCATGGCCTGGAAAACCGGCCATGAGGTGGAGCATCTCAAGGCGCTGAACGGCGTGCATGCCGAGGGGGCCAACAAGGGCCTCGCCCGCATCGTCTCGGATATCGACGCCACCGAGGTCATCCTCATGATGGCGCCGGAAACGAATGGCGAAGTGGCCGTGAAGGCGTGGGAGGCGCTTTCGAAAACCACGGGACGCGAACATGCGCATCTCGCACTCCCCAAGGAAGACGAGAAGATCCGCTTCCGCGATGTCGTGGCGCAGCCGCGCAAGATCATCTCGGCACCGACATGGTCCGGGCTCGAGAGCGAGAAGGTCTGCTACAATGCGGGCTACACGAATGTGCATGAGCTCATTCCGTGGCGCACGCTCACCGGCCGCCAGCAGCTCTACCAGGATCACCTCTGGATGCGCGCTTTCGGCGAGAGCCTGTGCAGCTATCGCCCGCCGATCGACCTCAAGACGATCCATCCGGTGAAGGGCTCGAAGCCCAATGGCGAGACCGAAATCGTCCTGAACTTCATCACCCCGCACCAGAAATGGGGCATCCACTCGACCTATACCGACAACCTGCTGATGCTTACGCTGTCGCGCGGCGGGCCGATCGTCTGGCTCTCCGAAACCGATGCGAGGAAGGCGGGCATCGTCGACAACGACTGGGTGGAAGCCTTCAATTCCAACGGGGCGCTGGTGGCCCGCGCGGTGGTGTCGCAACGCATGAAGGAGGGCACCCTCTTCATGTACCACGCGCAGGAAAAGATCGTGAACGTGCCCGGTTCGGAAATGACCGGGCA